>CAZLDQ010000024.1:0-39731 GCA_964558295.1 uncultured Planctomycetaceae bacterium
CCGCTGTAAACTCAAATCGGTCTATCCCAAAATCAAGCTGTGACAAAGCACTAGTCTGTCTGCAAGGTTTTCGCCGTCAAAAGGGGGCGGCTATGGGAAATCCACCCGAGTCGCAAGCCGAGCATTCACTCCATGGAAAAAGTGATTTGCTAGCAGTCGGGAGGTAAGAACGGTGGGGGAATCATCGGCGTGCTCTTCGCCTCCTCGCGCATCATCCACTACCGAAGGGGCAACTTTCCTCGAAGCCAGGTATGGCCGAATAGAGACATCATGGATCTAAGTCTTTTTGAGTCAAAACCTTAGATCATCTCCTCGATCCTCGGACGGAGGATTGGAGAGTTTCGCCCGACCGAGGGGACGGCGATCCCAAGAAAGATTGACAAAACCTTCATGTGGCTGGTAGTCATCGCCCAAGATTTGTGGTACAAAGGGTGGCAGTCACGGTGCGTCGCGTTTCTCTGGTACCCGTCGATCCAGTCCGGAGGACAACCGCATGGGAAGAGGTCGATATCCCCGTCGTGGCCATCGGCTTGCACCGGCTGCCCTGCGAGAGTTATTGCAGGCGCCGATTCCGGCCCGATTCTGTCACGACGGATTACCCGAGGGGCTCCAGCTATGCGATTTGGACGAATCGGCCTGGCGTCTCTTTGACGAATCCACCTGTGAAGCCTTGGCCGGGGAGATTCTTCACCGCGTGGGACGTGCCGCGCGCATGCCGATGTCGATTGCCGACCAGCGGCTCCCGCCGATCCCTCCGGGGCTCAAACTGACCGACCTCGATCTGGAGGTTCGGACACTCAATTGCCTCGTGGCCGCGGGGATTCACGAGCGTCCGCAAGATTTGCGGATGTTCACAATCGAGGGAATCCTGGGCCTGCGTGGCTTTTGGGTCAAATGCCTCGTCGACCTGCTCACCTGTCTGGAATACGTAATCGACCATCCCGAAGCCCGCAAGTCGTTGCGCAGCCAAGCCAGTGCAACGATGAAGAGTCCTCGGACCTCGGGGCACTATCCGCGTCCGGGCTATCGTTTGGCTCCCGAAACCTTACGGGAAATCCTGCTTGATCCGATTCCCACGGACTTGGTTGCAGGCACCCCCTTTGAAGGCCTCCGACTGTGTGACTTGACCGAGCGCGTGTGGGATTGCTTGAGTCCGAAGGTGATTGCCAAGTTGGGAGAGTTGATCATCTCGCGGGTCAATGTGAGCGGCTACAATCGGATGCTCCAAGAGCGTCTGTTGCCCAAGCCGCCGAAGGCCATCCGCCTGGAAGACCTCCAGTTGGAGAACCGCACCTACAATTGTCTGCGTCGGGAAGGTTTTGCAAAGCGTTTTGACGAGCTGAACCGGCATACGGTTGGCGAGTTGCTGGGGATTAAGTCGTTTGGCGCGAAGTGTCTGGTCGACTTGCTCAGTTCCCTGGAAACCCTCGCGGCGCGTGAAGGGAGGCTTGACGAGAAACTGACTGAAGAGGCCATGCGCCTCGGTGCGATGCCTGAGGCCGGGCAATTGCATTTCAGCGACCCACGGCTTGGTCCGCTCCTGCGTGCAATGGATACCGAGGCGAATACTGTCACGGAGTTGGTCACCCATGTGACCAAACGCCGGCTCGACCCGCCCGATCCGCTGAGATTCTACGAACAGTTCTGCGAAGTGCGGCGGAGGATCACGGAGCTGACCCAACTGTCGCTGGAAGAAGAACTCATCCAGCTCTTCTCACCCCATGCGACGAGCCGCGACCGGCAAATCGTCACCGAGTACTACGGCTGGGACGGCAGGGGAGGGCACACCCTGGAGGCATTGGGGCAGAAGTACGGGCTCAGCCGCGAACGAATCCGGCAAGTCTGTGTACGTGCGGTAAAGCGAAATCGCCGAGTGAAGGTGTTCGCCCCGGTCCTCGACCGGGCCCTGGCGTTTTTGGCCCAGCGGATTCCCGCGACAGCCGACCGCCTACAAGCCGAGTTCGATGAGGCCGGATTCTCGCGCTGCCGGTTGCCGCTGGAAACCGTTCAACAAGCGGCCGGGTTTCTCGGCAGGGCGCCGGTTTTCGAACTGGTTACCGTGGGAGAGACGCGGTTGACGGTTCCTGCCGGAATGGCACAGATTCCGCGTGTGGTAATCCAAGTCGCCAAGCGAGCCGTACTCAGTCGTGGGACTACGACGATCAACGAGGTGGCCTTGGAGAGCACTGAGCAGTGCGGCACGCGAGTCACCCCGCCGATGGTGGTCGAGACGTTGCAGGCGTTAAGCGATTTCCGGTGGCTGGACAAGAAGCATGGCTGGTTCCAGTTGGAGTGTCTGCCGCAGTACGGTCTGCCGAACATGATCGAGAAGATTCTCTCGGTGACTGGGCAGATCGAGGTGGGCAAGCTTCGTGGAGCCATCGACCGTTATCGGCGTACAGGCCGGCGAACGCCGCCTTGCCGGGTGCTTTTGGAGTTCTGCCGGCAAATGCCCAATGTCCGCGTGAAAGGAAATCTGGTCATCGCCGATCCGCCGCGCGACTGGCAAGAGGTGCTCGGCGGAGTGGAGGCAGGCATGGTTCGGGTCCTGCGCGAGCATGGCCCTGTCATGGAGCGAGGAGAGTTCGAAGAATACTGCATCCGTAGCGGCATGAACCGCTTCAGCTTCAATGCGATCATCATGTGTTCCCCAGTGATTGCCCAGTATGGCCGCAGCGTCTACGGTCTCTTGGGAGCCAAGGTCGACCGCCGAATGATCCAATCACTTGCGGCGCGCAAAACGGGAGCCATTCCCACGAGAGTGCTCCGCAGCTACGGCCAGACCGACGACGGGCAGATCTACCTGGCCTACCAACTCTCAAAAGCCGCGATCTCCGGAGGGGTGATCACGGTCCCCGCCGCGATGAAGGATCAGGTGGGAGGTCGATTCACTCTGCGAACCGTCGACGGCCAGGAGGCAGGTACACTGGTGTCTAAGAATGGCTGCGCCTGGGGCCTCGGCCCGGTGTTGCGCGGCCACAATGCTCAGCCAGGCGAGTATCTGGTGATTCTCTTCAACCCCCAGGACCACGAAGCGATGATCAGCATCGGTGACGAAAGCATCGTTACCTCGTTCTCCGAGGAAGAACAACAGGTTTCCTGACATTTTCCCCGATGAACAGGCGTCGGCAGGGCGTGATGGGGCTTGGTCGCAAGGTATTATCACGGATCGTGCGAAGGACCATCGGAGCTGGGATTGTCTGTGCGGCAATCTTGCTGCTGGCTCTTTTGCCCGCAGGACTAACGGCCGCCGAGGAGACCACGCCGGCAATTACGGTCTATGGGGCGGCCGGGCGCGTCTCCGGATCGTTGACGGTGCTCGAGACGGCCGACGGCCGGTGGATGATCGACTGCGGTGCCTTCTATGCCGACGACGGCGACACGCTATCAGACCGGGACACACGGGCGGCACGGGAATCGGCCGACTTGCCCGTGGAAGCGACGTCGATCAAGGCCCTCTTTCTGACTCATGCACATCTCGACCACATCGGCCGCGTACCGCTGCTGCTCGAGCGAGGATTCAACGGGCCGATCTATCTTACGCGGGCAACCGCAGGGTTGGCCGAGCCGATGCTCTTGATGCAGGTCCGCTTCGACCGAGAACGTGAGCGAGCTTGGGCCTGGTCCAAATTCTCACGCGAGAAGGCGGAGGCAAGCGGCCGCTCCCTGTATGTCCATTGGCGTCCGTGCCCCTACCGCCAGGCCATCTCTGCCGATCACTTGGAGACCACCACCTGTACGGCCACGGAGCTTGCAAGCCGGTTCCTCAACCAGCAACCGAAGGTGAAGACCTTTCTGTGCCCACGCTGCGCCAAGGACGAAGTGGCCTCCATCACGCGGCTTTTCCGCCCTTTGGAGTACGACAAGTCGACGGTGGTTGCCCCGGGCCTCACCGTCACGATGCGGAATGCTGGCCATATTCCCGGATCGGCAAGTATCCTGTTTGACGTTGCGACAGCGAACATCCAACGCCGGATTCTCTTTTCCGGCGATCTGGGAAACGAGTTGTCGCCCTTATTTGCTGGTCCAGAACCGGCACCCAATGTAGATGCGGTCGTCCTGGAGACCACGTATGGTGCTACAAGGCGTGATCCGGCGGTTGCCAACGAGCGGGCCGTATTTCGGCGCGAGGTCGGCAAGGTGACCGGCGCCGGCGGGATTGCCTGGATCCCAGCCTTTACGCTGGATCGCACGCAGAAGATCCTCTACGAGTTGCACCTGGCGCAACGCGAGGGGCACTTGGCTGAGAATCTGCCGATCTATTGCCCGTCGCCCACGGCGCAGGCCGTCACCGAGTGGTACCGCCTTCATCAGCAAGACGGTTGGTTTCGTCCAGAAGTGGCCGCCGACCCTTCGGCTTGGCAGCCGAGTGAGATACGCAAGACGGTCCCGTCCTATCTGCCCCATCCCGCGATCGTCATTAGCCCAAACGACATGACCACCTCGCTTTGGTCAGAGCGGCTGCTGAGCGAACTTCTGCCCGGGGCATCGACGGGCGTTTTCCTCGTTGGTTATCAAGATCCGGTGAGCGCGGGCGGCCTTTTGGAGCGGGGGAGTGGGCAGTTGACGATTGGCGACCAGCAGATTCCCGTGCGGGCACAAGTGCACTCGTTCCGGTGCTTCTCGGGGCATGGGGATGCGGCGGACATCGATCGCTGGCTCACCAACGTACGGCCGGAAGCCCTGGTCGTGCTTGTGCATGGTGATACCGAGGAGTTGCAGGCCCGGGCGAAAGACCTGAAAGCCAACGGACGAACGACCGTGAAAATTGCCGCGCCAGGAGAACGGATCTTCTTTTCCCCGGCGGCCCCTTAGTCGCTTTTCGGCCGCGTGATTTCCCCCACCGTCCCCTTCGTAGCCTGCAGATAGTCCTGAGGAGCAAGGAGAATCTGAGTGCCGCGCACGCCGGCAGACACCGAAATGACGTCGCACAACTCGACCTGCTCGTCGACAAATACGGGATAGTCTTTTTTGCAGGCCAAGGCAGTCACCCCCCCGCGGATGTAACCGGTCAGCGGTTGCACCTCCCTGAGCGGGACCAGTTCCACCCGACGATCGTCGGCCAGTCGGGCCAGGGCCTTGGGATCGAGTTCTGCGTCGGCGGGCACGACGGCCAGCAAAACGCCCCGGCGCTCACCGCGAACGACGAGCGTCTTGAACACCTGTTCGATCGGCAAGCCGATTTTTCGGGCGACCGTCTCGGCGGTCAGATCGTCTTCGTCAACTTCATACTCGCGAAGCTCATAGGAGATTCCAAGTCGATCGAGAAGTCGGGCCGCATTGGTCTTCATCGCACGAACGCATCTTTATGTTTCAGCTTCGTGCCACAGGGGCACGACGCGCAAAAGGATCATTGTCGTATCATCATACCGCATCTGCCGCTGATCGCGTAGGGCCACGACTTCACGTTGCCAGGCTTCCTCGGGCATGCCCCAAAACCCCTCCCAGGCCACCGGTTTGCCGGCCTCCTCCCGGCGTAGGGCCCAGTCGGCCACGGCATCCGTACAGAGCACCAACAGATCGCCCGGGTGGACATCCTCCTCAACCCGATCAAAACGAACCTGGTCATCATGGCCAAGGTCGATGCTCCCGAGCACCATCGGGTTGACCTCCAGTTCCTGGGAACTGCCGACCGGAAATGTCCGGACTGTTTTTCCGTCGCGCACGAGGAAGAGGCAACTGTCACCGACGGCATATCCCCGGATCCGACAAGCAGGAGCGTCGGGATGATCCTCCAGTACGAGCCAGAGGAGCGTGGAAAACGCGCCATCGCGCAGTTTGGCCTTTTGGTGCCAGGTGAGCTTGGACGTGTCAATCCGCCGGCCCCAATCCTCACGGCATTCGAGAAGCCAACGGCGAAACGCCTGGGGCGAATCGGGGGCCGGCCACGTGGCGATGGCAGCCTCGGTGAGAATCCTAGCCCAGGAGCGAGCGAAGAGGCTCGACGCAACGCCATCGGCAATCGCAGCGATCCCGCGCCGGCGGTCGAACGCCCAAGCATCCTGGTTTTGTTCCGGATACTCGACGTCTTTGGCAAGCTCAAACACCTGGGAGTCGAAGTGCATTCGCTGAACCGTTCTTTCTGGAAGCCAATGAACCGTTCCTCACCGCGAGCCTATCGGAGTCCGGGAGCCGCCTGGGTTCCCATGTTAAGGAACTGGATCAGGCAGACCATATCGGCATTGAAGGCCATTCCCCGGGCACCGGATTGGAGCGGCAATCCTTCGGCCACCGCCAGCCGAACAAACGGCTCCGGAAGCCTGCTCGACATGTTGAATAGCACCTTGGCCAACTCGTCGGGGAGCCCTTCGCTGGAGGCTGGAAAAAGGAAGGGCTCGGCGGCGGTCACCGACAAATGGCAGTTGAACAAGAGCACATTACCGTCTTCGGTCGCCAGGCGTTTGACGGCGTTCGCATAAGGAATCGGATCACCATCCTGCGATTCCCCGTCGCTGATGTGAACCACGATCGGCGGAAAGCTGCGTGGATGCTTGGCGATCCATGCCGAGAGAATCTCATGTGCCCGATAGAGCATGTGACACATCGGCGTGCCACCTTCGGCCACGGGATCGACCCAGACTGGCACTTCGCAGGGGAATTCAAGAATCTCCCCCGTTTCTTCATCCGGGATACGTTGAGTGCGTGTGTCGATCCGCGCCGGATGGGCGCCGATTTCGGTGATCGACACGAGCGTCTGGCCTGCCAGCGGGCCGCGTAAGGCGGACTCGATGATCGGGTTGGCATTTCGGTCCGTCCGATAACCGAGGACTCCAACGTCCATCCAGTCCTTGATCCCCTCGTCGCCGCTGGCCCGAATGGCCATGTTCTGCAGCCAGCCGTTGATCGCCGAGGAAAGCTCATCGCACTTGCGACGGGGAGACGATCCCAACGGCTCCTCCATCGAAAACGACTGGTCCAACAAGAACAGGAAGCAGGCTTTGTTCTGCCGGCTGATTTCTTGCGTGTAAGGTCCGCGTGACATGGTCACTCTCCCTTTCGCGTGTGTTACGCAAACGATGGTCCGCGACCGCGGCGAGCCCAGCCAACCGCCCTGGTCCATAATCCATGCGGCATGCCGGGAGCCTCCCCAGGCCGGCCAAGAATCAGAGGATGACTGAAAAACAGGCGAAACCCGATGTCGACCATCGCCCAGACAACCACCCAAGAACTCATCCACTGCCGCTGGACTGGGAGAGTCCAACAACCGCCGGCATTCTCCCAGCTTGCCCGATCGACCGGCACACGGCAAGAGAGTTCCAACTCGAGCGGATCATCCTCAACCTGTGGCTCCTGTGAACAGATGCCCAGCAGGCACTCGTCGGCAAATCGCGGCGACGGCCACGTCCAGCAGGCTCGAAACAAGCGTTTGCGTTTGGCGGCACATGCCAGGTTTACCCGATCCAGCGCTGGGCGCAGGCCGATCTGCTCCCGTGGGAGGATCTCGGACCGAATCCACTGGCACAGAAGCGCCTCGTGCGGCCGAAAGCGTTCGGCATCGTGGCGGATCAGGCGTGCGTCGAACTCCGCCACGAAAGCCTGCCGGTCTCCCTCACGGAGAGTCGATAGCAGAGTCTCCGCCCTTTGGACCTGCTCGTGGAAATCGCGAACCACTGGCATCCAACGGTCAGGCAATGGATAGTCGGCCAGCAGAGGGTCGGACACAAGTTCCGCGATCACCGCTTCACGGTGTTCGTTCACCGCCTCTTCCAAGCGTTGAAGAAGTCCCCGGCGTTTTAGGGCCAACTCGTAACGAGGGCGCCAAGTCTTGACATTCCGGCACCCAGCCAGCAGGTCTTCCTGCCATAGTTCGAGCAAGCGAGCATCGAGCTGATCGGGGGCCATCTCCGGAGAGAGTGCTTGCAGGGCCTGAATACAGGGGAAACGTTTAAGCGCAAGCTCGATGCGAGGCTGACGCTCGGGGTTGAGCAACGCTTCACACCGGTATTTCTGAATCCGCTCCCAAGCAGCCACGATCTGGACGTCATCGTCCAGAATACGCACGGCCCGTTCCATTTCCCGGATCGCCACGACGGAACGCCGTGCCTCACGCACCCGGCGGCGCCAGGTATGTGGATACCGGCGTGGAAGCTGCCGCGACGCACAGAAGATGTCCCACTCCTGCCGGATCGTGGGTGGGTGGCCGGGCCGTTGGATCAATCGGGCAATCCGCTCCACGATCTCCAGCCGTTTCCTGGCTTCCATCATGGCTTCACGGCAGGCCTCGGCCGGCTCGAAGCCCGCAAACAGAGCCTCATTCCAGGCATGGACTCGCTGCCGGTCGTGCGGTTCGTCAATCACCGGCCCAATCGCCTGGAAGGCAGCCCAAGCTTGCTCACGACAGACTACTTTATAAGCCTTCTGGATCAACGGCTTCAGATGGTCGGGGGCATCCCGAAACTTTCTGCGCCGGTTGAGTTGTTGCACCGCGGCAGCCCACTGCTCGGTTGCCAACAGATGTTCAATCGTTGCAAACGAGCAGGCCACATGGTGGAGCCGTGGAACCTGCTCGATCCGCGCGTGGGCTGCGTCAAACAGTTGCTCAGCCAAGTGGCGGACGTCCATTTCCGGCGAGTTCTTCAGGTCACGATAGAGGGGGCTGGCCGCCGGCGCCAGAAAGTCGTCCCGGCGAAACAGCAACTTGTCATGGGCGGGCTCCTCCACATATCGAATCCACAAAAGGGGCTCCGCGGCAATCGCCCGAAGGGCCACGTAGATCACCAGGGCCGAAAAATTGTCGAGATCGAGCGACAAGGGTGTGTACTCGTTGCGCTCGGGATGCTGGTAGGGCTCCACGCCGACTTCCAGATTGCGCCGGCCCACCAGCGATGGGACGCAGAGGCAATCGTAGTCGACCAGTTTCAACTCGCCCAACGTGTTGACCATCACATTGGCATGTTGGAGATCGCCGTGCGAGATTTGGGCTTCGGCCAATTCTCGCACCAAGGCCTCCCAGCGATGAGCCGCTTCAACCAGCGCGTTCCTGTTCTTTTCCAAGGCCCTGGCACGGACCCACTTGAACAGAGTATCGCCCTGAACCCAGTCCATGAGAATCAACGGATACCACTTCCCGTCTCCTGCCGAACGGATACTATGGTCGCGGTACTCGAAATCGACCAAGCACGAGAGCTTCCGGGCACCGAGGTACTCGCTGATCCGGTCGTATCGTTCCCGGCGCTCGGGCGACTCCGTGGTGAACACCCGGAGGGCAAATGCCCGGCCGTCGGCTGCGATTCCTTTGTAGACCACGGCAAAGGCCCCGGCCCACGGCTTCGGCTGGTTCCGCTCATCCTTCTCAATGCGGCACTGACGCAACTCCGGATCGCGAAAAGCGATCTCTGGGGTTTGCAGAGCCGCACTGAAATGAGAGGCGAGTGGCCAGGACATGCGAGACGGTCAGCAACTGGGCAAAACACACAAAGGGGGCGAAGGACGAAATCCAAATGACGAAAGAATAACGAAGTCCGAATGCCCTCCTCTGCATCAGGGTAGCGGGTTGGCGGCAGCCTGTCAAAACAGGGTGGCAATGTTCTTGGGCTCCGGCGGGTGGAGGCGGGGGCAAAGCAATTCTACCGCCCCGGGAATAAGAGATTGCCTGGTATGTCATTTCCCGATCCCTCGAAAGGATGGAACGCGAATGCACGTTGAAGCGTCGCTCATGACAAGCATTCCCCAATAGTATCAGGCATTCTAGACCTTCCTGTCCCGATGGCCAACCACCGCCCGAATCAGAACCGCCTGTGTATCGCGTAACAGGGACCGATTTTTGTTAGTCCGGTGGGTTGATCTTCCTGGGCAAAACGAATACCTTAGAGCAGAGTGAGATGAGGAATCTTCCAGAGGCTCCTTGATCGCGGAACAGCCAGGCAACGGCCGCCGATCTTCTCTTCTTCTTCGCGCCGTGGCCTTTGCGTCGTATCATACGGATATTGGGCGGTTACCGCACAAGTGGTTTCCTAACTTCACGTTTAGGTGACCCATGGCAAGACGTTTCGTCCGCGTCGATCTGTCAGACCTGTCGCGTGATTTCCGTCCCGTTGCCGTCGAACCCGGCGTCCCCCTGCTGGATCTCTCCCAGACTAATGCGAAGATCCTGCACAAGTGGCTCGGCAGTCTGGTGGCCGAGCCCGAGTGGGAAGGCGAGTCGGTCAATTTCTATGTGTGCGATGACTCTGGCGGCCGTTTTGAGGAGGTCGTCTGCGAGCCGGCCAGCGAGGCGGATCTGCAAGGTCCCTTGAAGGCCGACTTGGAAATGCTGCGGCAACGAATCGCGAGAATCAAGCCCGAGACCTCGACGGAACGGGGAGTTCACAAGGCGATCCTGCGGGAGTTCGCCAAGCTCGTCGACGAAGGACACCGGACCGATCGCGACAACTATTTCTTCCATTACCAAGACGTCAACGGTCGATGGCGGCTCATCTGGTGTTGGGGATATGAGCGGATTGATCGGGAGTCTGCCACGACGCTCGTGTGCCGGAACCCCAAGTGCAATTTGCTATTCGTTCGCCGTCCGGGCCAAACGGCCAAGTGCCCAAGCTGCGAAGCCTTGCAGGTGTTTGTCGGCGCAGGGCCGAAGCCACGGAAACGGCGTCTCCTGGCCGGTGTGCTTCTGCTAGCCCTCGGCGCGGTGCTATTGGCCGGACTTCTGAACCGAACTCACCTGCACGTCACTCCCAGCCACTGGAGCGGTCCGGCCGGAAGCCGCGTGGAGTTTACCGTCCACACGCCCGGCCTGTTCGGCTTTGGTGCCCAGGAGGTCACCCGGCAGGCTGTGGCCCTCAGTGGCGATCCGCGTATCGTGCGTGTGGATCGCCCAAGCATGACGGCCCTGGCTTCCGGTCCCGGCAAAACGGTCGTTCGTTTCTTTCTGGGAAACCGTTCGGCGATCTCGACGTGGACGGTTACCCCCGCCCGGAATCCGAAGAAGATCACCCTCGAACCGCCGGCGCTAGAGTTGGGGGTCGGTACGACCGCGAGACTCAGACTCCTGGGCGACTACGGCGATGGAGTCCCCGTCAACCTGACGGAGACAGCCTATTGGGTCCCGAACCGAGATGGAATTGTCTACTCCTACGGCGGTCTTGTGGAGGGACTGCGGGAAGGCAACACCCAGGTCGTTGTTCGCTATCAGGCCACGCCGGAGAGCCAGCCTTTGGAGACCACGGCCAGAGTGACCGTGGCGAAACTCGACTCTCCAACGCTCGAAGTGCGGCTTGATCCGCTCCCAATTCCCTTGGGCCGGACCAGCAAACTGCAAGTCAACGCGATCTCCCAGGCAGGAAAGACGTACTCGGTCCTCGAATCGTCAGGACTGAAACTTGCGATCACTCCGCCGGACATTGCCACACTCTACGGCAGCTACGTGGAAGGGCATCAAAAAGGCTCCGGCAAGATCGAAGTGAACTGGAACGGCCGGCTTTCGGCCGAGACGAGTTTCAACGTGGTCCCGGGCCCCGGCGTCAAGACGCTCATGGTCAGTCCCGAGCGACTCAAGATAGTCGTCGGCGAAGTGGCCGACCTCGACATTGTCTCTCCATCGACAGCTCCACTGCGAATGATCAATTCCGACGCCTCGGTGGTCGAAGTGACCAAGTCAAATCGGATCGTCGGGCGAGCCCCGGGAACTGCCCGCATTACGGTGCTCCAAGGTGAAACGAATCGCGACGTAGCGGTCAGCGTCACCAAGGGAAAAATCCGCTCGCTGGCGGTGAAGCCGATGCAAGTCGTGACGCCGGTCGCGAAAACCTTGGCCGTGCATGCGGTCGGCCAAACCGAAGGGGACCAACAGGTGGAGTTGGCCCCCGAGGTCGTGACCATTGCCAAACGGCCGGCGCCAAAGTACGCTTCGACGAATGACAAGTCGCTCGAATTGCTCGGCATCCGGCCCACGGAAGACGGCTCGCCGGAGACCTTGGGACTTGCCTTCGAGGATCTCCACGCCCAGGCGCCGGTGGATGTCGTGCTTCCCCCTGGGGTGAAGGGGCCGCCGCTGGAGGAGGAAGAGGAGCAGGCCGCTCCGAAGATCGCGCAAGTGCCCAGTGCTATAGAGCAGAAGACACTGTCTCCCGGAGGAATCAACCGTGACCACTCCCCAATCCCGTCGAAACAACCGCCAACCCAAGGCAAGGCGACTCGTTCGGTTGCCACGGATCTTGTGATCGAACCGATGTCGGCCGCGCTCCATCCCGGCCAGACGCTTACTTACCAGGTCACCGGACTTCACGAGGGAGTTCGCAAAGTCTTGGGGCCGGAAGATGGCCTACGTCTGTCGGCCAGCAAGCCCGAGGTCGGTCACGTCGACGGGATGTACGTCCATGCCAAGGCCTTGGGAACCACGGAAATCACGGCCCAACTGGGCGATCAGCAAGCAAAAGCCGTTTTCCGCGTGGAGCCAGGCAAAGAACCTCCGGAAGTGGTAACCAAGACGCCCGGCGTTCGAATCCCAGTCACCGACGAGAACGGTTTCTGGATTGCGGGAGTTTACTATCCGGACGAGAAACGAAAACCGAGGACGGACGAGAGTCCTCACGGCCCGCCACGTTCCGAGCCGGACATGGCCCATCCGGCGGCACTTGCGGAGCATGGCGCCCCGGTGTCGATCGTAACCACCGGAGAGAAGACCGAACGGTTCCTGGACGTACAGCCGTCGATTTCCGATGAATTCGTACCGGACTTTACGGTGCGACTGGACATCACCGCAGCCAACACGGATCGTCCGCTGGAATATCGAGCCTACGTGACAGGCCAAGCTCCCTCGGAGACTTGGACGGCGGCAGAACGTCAAGGGGAGAGCCAACGGGTCACGGTGGCCAGTCCGGCCATTCACACCGGACCGTTCTCAACGGTCTACGACTTGACCCTTGAGGCGCGCAATCCGGCCGACGGCTCGATCGAGCGCTACCCCTTGCGGTTCCGTTTGTCCCCTGGGGTTGACGTTGAATCGGGTGAAAAACGGCAAGCGAAAGCCCCCTCGGCCCAAGGTGGTGAAGAACCCCTGGGACCGTTTGAGAAGAACTAGGAAACTCCCTGACTCCGATGAGTGGATGGCAAGCATGCTATGGCATTTCCCGATGAACACGATCGAGTCCTGATTCGACAGGCGGAGCAGGTGGAGGACTTGGCCACCAATCTGAGCGACTGGCTGGCAGAGTTCAACGCCTCGCGTCGGGCGGCGGACCTGCTGCCCATTTCCGAGAGCGACGAGTTTGAAGTGCTCCAGCTTCGGCGGCTTGCCGGCAACTTACTCAGTTCCGCGCGCGTGCCGGTAGCGGCGGCCGTATATGGGCCGTCGCAAGTGGGCAAAAGCCTTTTCATGGGCCAGGTGCTCAAACCTCATAGCGAGGCGTACAGCCCCCTGGGTCGCGACGAGCAGCATGGTCCGCCGGCCTACTACAGGGAACTGTCGTTCGACAACGACCTGAATCCCCAGAGCGGGTCGAATGAGGCCACAGCGTTGGTAACGCGATTTACGACCAAGGATCGCATCGCCGCAAGTGTCGCGCCGGAGTATCCCGTGATGGTCCGGGCCCTGACTCGGGCGGAATGGCTGCGGGTCCTCGCCCGCGGATTTCATGCGGAATGCCAAATCGGCGATCGCTGCTGGGACCAAGGGCGTTTGGAGGGGCTGTTCGAAGAGTGTGGCCGTCTTCACGCAAGCGAGACGCTGGACCGCAAGTGGCGAATCGATCTGCTCGACGCTTTTTCCTATATGCGGGTCGTCGATCCTCGTGGGTTTCCCGCTAAGGAAGCCGTGGTCAGTGGGTTATTGAGTCGTTACCCACTGACTGACGACGGGTACGTGGCTATCGCGGCCGCCTTATTCTGGGACAAGTGGCCTTCGCTGACTAACCTTTTCATCCGCATCAACGATTTCCTGGCCCGAATCGCCTCCGGGCCGCATGGCCCGGCGATTCTCACCCACTGGGCCGGCGTGCGGTTCCTCTTGGACAGCCAGCGGGCCCGATTCCACGAACGGCGCACGAGCAAGTGCTTCAGCCGGGTCGATTGGCGGGAATTCCAGCTTCGCCAGCGCGAGGGATGGTATGTGCTGGAGTATCATCCCAACCGCACCGATGGCAGCGAAGACCTGGAAACGATCCAGGCGGCCATGCTCGAACTTGTGCTCCCCGTTCTTCCCCACCGGCTCAACGACGACTGGCGCAAGGTGATCGAGCAGATGGACTTGCTCGACATCCCCGGAATGCGTGCCGGGCGTCAAGGGATCGAACAAGGCAAGCGGACCGCGGCTGACTCGCTCGACGAGCAGATGGAAATCGTCAAACGGGGCAAGGTGGCCTATCTGTTTGAGCGTTATACCGAGGAGTTGCAGATCCAAACGCTTTTCCTCCTGTCGCGCGGCGGCAATCTGGAAGTAACCTCCCAGATGAAGTACCACATCGACAAGTGGGGGAAGGCCCGCTACGGCGACAAGACGTGGCCCCACAAGGTGCGCGACGAGATCCCCGCCTTGTTTATCGGCATGACGGGGATTGACGAAGAGTTTCGCAATCGGGAGGAATATGCCGAAAAGGGGCTTTACGAGCAGCGGCTCGGCCAGTTGGTCGATGCCCTGAGTAGCGTCATGAATGATTTCGGCGGTCGCGGGCAACCGTTCACCAACGTCTACCCGATTCGCTATCCCGGCACATGGGACACCAACCAAGCCCAGCGTGAACGGGAGGACTCGGCAAAGTGGAGCCGTGCCCGCAAGGCGTTCCTCGAATCGGAGATGGTTCAGACCTACCTGCGGTCGGCCGAGCAGCGTTGGGATACCGCGATGCGAGACGACGACGGGGGGCTGTCGCTGATTAGTGCGGGAATCCGGGCCGTGACAACGGCGGACGACAAGCAGCGCCAACTTCAGCGCGAGATTCAGGACGTCGCCGGGCGTCTGCTCCAATTGTCCCGGGGTTGGGTCGTGAATCCCGATGCCAATGTGAACCGCGAGAAACGGATTCGCGCCGGCCAACGGATCGTTGATTGGCTTTTGGAACGCGAGGACGTGATCTACTATCGCGTTCACGCTCTTCAAGAAACACTCAGCGTTCACGAGGGGGACGAACTGTCCCTGGCCGACTGCATGGACCTCGTCAGCCGGCGTTACGGCGACCCGCTCCCTCAGCAACTCCGCGTGTTCCTGCACGATTGGGCGACTACCTCGGTGCCCAAACGCTGGGATCAGTTCACCACCACGCACGAGGAAGGCGGGCCATGGTTGGAGCCGAAGGACGTTCATGCCTTGGCTCGCTATCTGACGGACTACTTGCTGCGCGACGAGGTGTTTGGCGCGCTGAGCAAACGGCTGGAGCCGGTTGTAGCGCTCAAGACCCGTGATGAGGCGGCCCGGCGCCGGGCACGGCGCAGATATGTCCGAATCATCATGAATGATTGGCTTTTGAATCCCGGCCCCAGCATGGCGCCGATCAGTGATCCGCAGAATGGGACCGAAGGGGAATCCACCGATAACGGGAGAGGCGATCCGTTCGAGCGATTTGGTCTGATGGCGGCGTTTGTCAAGCGTTGGGCCCTTCGGCTGCCCCAGGCCCTGGCCCTCGGGGCGGGCGAGCATGTCGAGATCCCGCCGGGCAACACGGAGTTGATGACGATTCTGGAACCGTATGAAAAGTAGTTACCATGCACGTCCTGTTTGCGAACACCGGTGTTCAGATTGTCTGTATTCCCACACGTGAAGGGAACCGCTTCAGTTCGGCCCAGATCGGCTACGGCTGGCAGCGATGCCGCTGCGCGAAGGGAGACGCGAGCCAGGCGACGACCACGTATCCCTACATCCAGTGGCAGATCATCCAGTCGGGCACGTCCCGACTGTTCCTGGCCGTTGACACAACCTGCGGTGACCGGGAAGTCGGGTATTTCTGTGAAGCCGGGGCACTAACCAAAGATTTCATCGTTCGGCTCGAAGGGCTTCTCGACCTAACCGGCAAGCCACTCCGAGGGTTGGCACCCATCGAATTCTGCATCCGCCCGGCCACGGCCGTGGCCGGCGACCCCAAACACGTCCACCTGATCGTCGATTTCGGCAACAGTCGCACGGGGGCATTGCTCTTGGAACTGTCGGGAGAAATCACGCAAACGCCCCAGATGCTCCCGTTCGAGTTGGTCAACCGTTATCATCTCGACGCCTGGGACGACGAGGGCCAGTTCCACAGCCTCGCGAGCGCCCGCTGGTTTTCCTCGAAGACCGTTTGGTGTAATACGCCTTACTTGCCTCCCCTGCCGCTGAAAAGGACCGAGTACCATGCGGTGGAAGAGGACGAAGGGCGCACCGGCTGGTTCGGTCGTGCGAAGAAACCACGGCAAACCAAGGTCGAGGTTGTCGTCACCCCGCCGATGTTCGAAGATCTGTCGATGGTTCGCCTCGGCCAGGAAGCCGACGACGTGGCGCAGGTGATGCGGGTGGATGGGGATATCCGAACCGGATTGAGTTCGCCGAAGCGTTACCTTTGGGCGGACGACGCCAGTTGGCTTGAAGGGGCCAATTGGCACATGGCCGATCCGGCCGATCGCTGCAAGACAGGCACCTATGCCTCCGCCCTGCGGGGCCCCTTTCTCCGCTTCGTGCACGAGGACGACAACGATTTCCTGCTGAGGGAGGACGCCCCCAGGCCGCAGGATTTCGCTGCGGAAGCGCCGCACAAGCCGCGTCATGCCCCCCGGGCCATGATGACCGCGGCCCTCTATGAGCTCCTCTGTCAGGTCTACACTTATGTGAACTGCTGGGCCTATCGCCATGCCTCGGGGGATCCGGGCCGCGCGCGAGAGATTCGCACCCTCACGTTGACTTACCCTAGCGGCATGATCCAGGAAGAACGCCTTCGCCTGAAGGCCCAAGCGCAGAAGGCACTCGTCATTTTTCGGCGAACACTCGGGCGACAACAGCGAGTCACGCCGGAGTTGAATCTGAGCATCGACGAAGCTAGTGCGGTTCACCTGACGTACATCTGGAGCGAGCTGCGTTTGTTGGGCCAAGACCCGCGGCTCTGGTTCGCTACGCTCCATCAGGACCGGGGCCAGCAGCCCCGAGCGGCGGCGGTCGAGGAACCGGAGCCGCAGACCACGATTTCCGCCGCCCGGCGGCGTGTTCTCCGACCGGGAATCCGCCGCTCCGGGCTGCTCGTCAAGCGGACCACGCCACCAGAAGACGTGTTTGGCGATACGGCCAACGAGATCCGGATCGCCTGCATCGACATCGGCGGCGGCACGAGCGATTTGATGATCGCTCGCTACAACTTCGAGTCCAAGATCGACGACACGATCCGAGGCCAAGTTCTCCATCAAGACGGCATTTCCCTGGCCGGCGATCAATTGGTCAAGCGGCTTCTGGAGACGATCATTGTTCCCCGCTTTGCCGACGCCCTCGGCTTGGAGGAAGAAGACGTCCAATTCCTTTTCGGTCCCGAGGTGCCCCGCAACCGCGAGTATCGCACGCAACGGGTCGATTGGATGAACCGGCTGTTTGTTCCCTTGGCACATGCCTACCTGAACAACGCCATCGACGACGTCACGGACGAACCAATCTCCCACACGGACCCGGCGATCGTCGATCCTTCGGTACTCCAGTCACTCCAGGAAGTGTTCGACCGACTCCGCGGCCCGGGTTATTACACCGTCGAACAAGAGTTGGACCTGTGTCTGGCCAAGCGTGAATTCGAGGGGGTGGTCCACGACGTGTTTGACGAACTCCTGTTCGACTACTGCCAGCGCATCGTCGAACTGAACACCGATGTCGTACTCTTGGCGGGCCTCCCGTCGAAGCTTTCGTACATCCAACGACTGGTGCAGATGTACCTCCCCTTATCCCCTTCACGAATCGTGCCCATGCACCAGCACTATGCCGGCAACTGGTATCCTTATCAGGACGACTCCGGACAGAATCCCGGGGTGATCGTCGACCCGAAGAGCCCGGTGGTCGTGGGAGCGGCGATCGAGTTCATGGCCCGGCATGGGATGCTGCCGCAGTTCAAATTCGAGATGCACGGGAAGGTCAAGGAAAACACCTACTATTGGGGCGTGATGACCGATGCGACCAGCGGCATCCGCCGCGAGCGAATCCTCTTCGAACCGACCGACGAGCAAGGCCGGGAGGAATCGACGGAGTTCTCCACGAGTTCCCAGCGAGTGATCATCGGGCGCAAGATGAGCCCTGAAGAAGACGCCCAGGCCACGCCAGTGTATGTGTTGAAGATGGACGTTGCCGATCGGATCGGCCCTACCGACGTGCGCGTGAAGATCAAACGCCGCCGGTCGTATGATCATGAAGAGGAATGTCTTAACGTGGAATCCGTGGTCGGCACCGTTGCTGGCGAGGAGGCGATCCTTGGCGAAAACGTCCACTTCACCTGGCGCACGCTGGCCGACGAGCGTTACTACCTCGATACCGGCGGATTGGACAACATCGAGTACGGCCAACACCGATCGGCCGGTTGACGCGCAACGTCTGAATGGCGGATTTGACAATGGCCCGGAGTCGCGACCATGGGGTTTCCTTGGCCAAGCAAGAGAGGGACGGGAGACATGGAACTACCGCAGAAGTCGGAGCCCGCCCGTGAACCTTCCCAAGCCATAGCGCATCCTCTGGAGAAGGTGGCGGAGTTGCTTGGGCGGGCCAACGAGCAAATCGCCACGTACCTGATCCATGAATCGTCCGAGACGACCGGGCTCCATGGCGAACTCCTGCGTTCTCTGGAAAAGAAGCTTTCGCTGGTCGCGGAAACGCTCGAGCGAATGGAATCGCGGATGACCGGCATGTCGGAAGACACGCCTCGTTTCGCCAATTCAGCAGGACTGCCCCCGTCAGCCATCGAGGCGCTTCGCGACGCCGTCCAGCAGCAGGAAAGCATGGTATCCACCGCCCTCGCACAGCTTCAGACGCAGATCCAAAGCGAATTTCAGGAAATGGCCCGGTTGATGAGCCCACTCGGCGATCGATTGCAGGTGTTGGCCGGGCAACAGACACTCGCCTGGGAAGAGAATGCATCGCGGCAAGCGCCCTTGAGCAACACTGCCTGGGAACGCGTCATCCTCGGATCCGACTTGACAGCCCGATCAGCCCTTGCGGCCGAACGGCAGTCGCTGATTGACGGAATGCTTCGCGGCGATCCCAGGGCCTGTGCATTGGCCGGCCAGTTGCTCGTCTTCCAGTCGTCTCCGGCGGAACGGCTACCACAACTGCTCAAAGACATCGGCGAGGCCTATTACCGCTGGCAGCCCAAGCGGTGTCCCGGGACGCCCGCAATGGAAGAAGCATTGGCCCAGTGGCTCCAGCGGTGCTGCGAGGAGGCGGGGCTGTCCAACACGATTGAGTTGGTTCATCCGGGGGAACGGTTTGACGTTTCTCGACACCATGCGGCTTCCCGCGGCATCGAGATCACTGAGGTCCATGGTTGGATCGTTCTGCGCGACAATGGAAAAGTGTATACGAAAGCGATGGTCAGTGTCCGATGAAAATCTATCGCTGCACGCAATGCGGTCATGAGCTTCAGCGGCCCACCCAGCCGTATGCGTGTCCCCAGTGCGGCCGGCAAGCCGTGGGGCTGTTTCGGGTGGTGACTGCTACGGGGCAGCCGGCACCACGGGCTGGGTCGCCCTCAACGGCACAGCACGGCGGAATCGCACCGGTTCGCGTTCTGCCGGGCCCTGGGCGGCGTCCCCCTCTCCCCGTGCCGACACAGCCCGTTCCGCCACCAATCGCTTCACCGTCTCCAAGTGCCGCCAAGCCAAAGGCCCCGCAAGGCGTACCGATTCCACCTTCGGAGTCGATACGCCCTGCGGTTGAGCCGGGAGAATCGGTCCCCACGGCTGTGACATGCCAACCACCCCAGCACCCGCCCGTTGCCCCGGACCAACCCCAACGGCCCAACAGGCCACACGTCCTATACCGTCCCCCACAGCAACCCACCACACCGCAGCCGAGCCGGGCAGCCGTGAAACCGCCCGCAGGTCTGGCGACTCGCCCAACGCCGACGCAAAAGCCCGAGCCGCCCAAACGGGAGCGAGTCCGGCCCGTTCCGATCCGGCCAGCGTCGTTTGTCTGGGCCTATCCGGTCGAGCCCCCCGACGAAGACGAAGCCCGACCAATGCGCCATGCACCGGCGGTGGACCCGTCGGGACAGGCGTATCTCTGCCGGCAGGGTCGCCTGGTGGCGATTGTTGAAGAGCAGGGGCAAGCCAAGATCGTTTGGGAGTATGTCGTCGGCAGCCACGTACCGGGACCTGTTGTCCTGGCATCGGACGGCACGCTCCGGCTTCATTCGGCGGACGGCTATTTGCATGGCGTAACGGCGGCCGGCAAGCAGGCCTTCGCGCCGGTTCACCTCGGCAAACCACTTGGCTGGGCGGCTCCCGTGGTCGATGCAGCAGGCAACACCTGGATCAGCGCGTACGACGGGGGCCTGATCCATGTCACCCCGGAAGGCAAAACAAGCCCCCAGCGATTCTTCCGTTCGCGTCAGAAGTTCGATTCCGCAGGCATTATCTTGGATGGCGTACTTTACATCGGTTCCGAGGACGGTTATCTGGTTGCCATCCATCTCAACGGAGGCACAGGCGTCACTCGGTGGAACCAAGCGATCGACCAAGGCTACACCGGCGGTTATCTGAACTCCTCGCCGGCGTTCTGGGAAGACGGCGGGGTGATTGTCGTTGCCGCCCGGGATGAGTGGCTCTTCGGTTTCGTTGCGACCGGCGAGACGGCCTGGAGCATCAGACTCCCCGGCCAGATGCTCGGCTCACCGGTGATCGACCGCCACGGGAACATTTACGTTGGAGTGAGCCAGTTCCCACGCGGCCAACAAGGCCGCGGGCAGTTGATCTCTGTCGACGGCAATTTGCATCAGATCCGGTGGCAGTACGAGGCCGAGGGGCCGGTGGAATCAACGCCCGCAATCGGCGATGACGACCTTGTCTATTTTGGCGACAACGCGGGCACGCTCCACGCCGTCGATCAGCAGGGCAGCGCCGTCTGGACGGCCAAAGTGGAAGCACCCGCCCGTTCGGCGGCCACGATCCTCGCCCCCGGACGAGTCGCGTTCGGTCTGGACAACGACACACTCGTAGTACTGCGATGCTCGGCGAAGGGACTTTCGCCCCACGGATGGCCGAAATACCGTCGAACCACATCGCAATCGGGTGGTGACTTGAGCCATTTGGATTTTCGGAGAGAATAATGGGCAGCCAACCGGCCTGGCAATGGAATGAACACATCCAGATCGGCGTCGATTACCAGAATGTGGACGAGGTCGGCGCCTACGATGCACGGATGCAGACATTCCGGGATTTCGAGAAGGAAAACGCCGAGATCGTCAAGGCCGTCAGCTTGCAGCCAAGCCATACGGTCATCGAGATCGGAACGGGCACTGGCTCGCTGGCGCGGCATGCGGCCCGAATCTGCACGAAGGTTTATGCCTGCGACGTCTCGGCCACGATGCTCCAGTATGCCCAGGCGAAAGCCGAGGAGGCCGGATTGGCGAACATCGCGTTCTTCCACGCCGGCTTTCTAACCTACCAGCATGCGGAAGCTCCGGTTGATGTTGTGGTCAGCCAACTGGCCTTACACCATTTGCCGGATTTCTGGAAGCAGTTCGCGTTGAACCGGGTGGCAGCGATGCTGAAGACCGGCGGCCGCTTCTATCTGTGCGACGTCGTTTTCCCTGCAACAGCAGCAGAAGGTGCCGACTATTTGGACCACTTGGTGGTCAAGGCGCCTTCGAACACCCGGCAGGAATTGGTTACGCATATCCGCCAGGAATTCAGTACGTTCGACTGGATCCTGGACGGGATGCTGACCCGCGCCGGATTCCTCATCGATCAACGGCACTCGATCAACGCCTTCTTGACCGCCTATGTCTGCACAAAAGCGTAGGCGAGCGTCCCCTACTGGCTCGTCACAAGAATCGTCTTGTGCTCCCCAGCTTCCATGTAGATGACGAAATGGATCTTCGTCTTGGTGTGGACCGCTTCGAAGAATTCGACGTACCAGAGGTTCTTGTCTATCTCGCGCAGTTCGGCGAGAACCCCGGCGCGATCTTCCGCAGACTTCATGTTCTTGAGCTTGGCCTCTTTATTGGCTTTTTCGGAACGGAGACTCGTCCGGTCCTGCTCAATCCCTTCCAACGAGAACTGCTTAAAGATGGCGGCAAGCTTCGTTCGGGGCCCACGAGCCTGGTTGGCGCTGAGCATTCCACTGAGTTCCAACCCAATGCCCGAAGCTTTGACGGTGCACTTGATCTGAAACTCCACTTTGTCCGGTTCGTTGCCGTCGCGGTCCTTGCGCACGTAGGAAAGGACCACCGGTGTCTTGGCTTCAGACGGCTCGGAGGGTTCGAGCGTGTAACCTTTGCGTCCCTCGACTGCCGTGATCTGAAGCCGGAGCTTCGCAGGATCGGGGACATAATCGGCCGGAATGTTCAGTTTAGCGATCCCCTTCTGCAAATCGACCACGAGCGGTTCGACCACCTTAGGTTTCACCAGGGACACGCAGGCGCTCTTCCCGTCGGCGCGGACTTCGAGAATGCAATTGCGGAGGAAATTGGCCGAGGCATTCTCGGCCCCTTCAGCCCATTGGAACTTGAGCGAGTCCCCCTCGCGCCAGAACTTGGCGACGCCGGCCTGTTTGGCGTCGCCACTGGAAGGCTTTTCTTCCAGGTTCACGATCCAACTGGCCTTGGCCGGATCGGATTCCTTTTCCTCAAGCATGAACTGGCGGGTCAACTGGCGAGTGCTTCGCAGGGCGTTGTCCCCCCCGTGTAACCAGAGTTGCCAGCCCGAGGTCGGCGCGGTGTAGACTTTGCCCACCTCAAACGGCTTGTCTCCCCCGTCTTTGCCAAGGATCGGCAGATCCACGGCTTTGGGCAGTCCACTGAGCGGATCTCGTTTCTGAGCCGCAGCCGGCTTGGACACCGGCTTCTCCGCGGGCTTCTCGGCGGCCTTTTCCTTGGGTTTCTCAGCAACCTTTTCCGCCGGTTTTTCCGCCGGTTTTTCGGCCGGTTTCTCCGCTGGTTTTTTGGCCGGTTTCTCCGCTGGTTTCTCCGCTGGCTTCTCCGTCGCCTTCTCGGTGGTATCTGAAGGCGTGGGAACAACTGTCGGCACCTTCGTCGGATCGAAGTCCATTGCGGGGGCCGGAATATTGGGAAGCACGAAGTCATCTTCTTGATGCGAGCGGGTACGTCTGTCCGCCCTTCCCGCAATGCTTGCCTCCACAGACTTGGCTTTCTTCTTGTGCGCCGTCGGCTTGTCGTCCCCACCAAAAGCCAGCAGGGCAATCAGCACCACTACCACGAGCAGAGCCAAGCCTCCTCCGGCCCCACCAATGAACATCATCTTCCGACGATCCATAAAGTTGCCCCCCATGGGTTGATCTGTTATCGATTCGGGCGAACTTGGCGGTTCGGATGCGTCCGCCGGCAAAGCGACCAGTTCGGCGGGGCCCGCTTCTTCCAACGGCACCGCGCGCAGAAGCTTCGGTTTTGGAGGATGCCACGCGGCCAGCAGTTGGCTGACCTCCTCAGCCGACTGGAACCGATTCTCCGGTTCCTTGGCCATCATCTTCTGACAGACCTTGACCAAATCGCGAGGGCAGCCCGAACGCAACTCAAGAATGCTCCGGGGCTCTTGCGTTTGATGTTTGAGAATCCGCTCGGCCAGGGTCCCCTCGGGAAACGGCGGCTGACCGGTCAGAAGAAAGTAGAAGGTGCAGCCGAGGGAATAAATGTCGACCCGGTGGTCCAGATCGGGACTTGCAATCGCTTGTTCGGGAGCCTGGTAGTCCACGGTTCCCAGCACCCGGGGATCCGAATTACTCCCCTTCCCGTCGCGCCCGACGAGACGTGCCATGCCCAGATCGAGAATCTTGACCACGTCCTGCTGGTTGACGATCAGATTGGCCGGCTTGATGTCGCAATGGATCATTTGGCGGCCGTGGGCGTGGGCCAACCCGTCGGCAGCCTGACGAATGTAGTCGACGGCCCGCTCGAACTCCAGCGGTCCATCAGCCTCGACCATTCGCTGCAGGTCCTTCCCCTCGATGTATTCCATCACCATGTAGTAGCGATCCCCTTCATTGTCCACGTTGTAGGCATGGACGATGTTCGGATGATCGAGGGAGGCAATCGCTCGGGCTTCGACCAGAAACCGCTCCAAGGAGGCCGGGTCGCGACCGAGTTCCTTGGAGATGATCTTCAAGGCGACGCGACGGTTCATCGTCGTATGCTGGGCGACGAACACGCTCCCCATGCCCCCTCGGCCAAGCAGATCAATCAGCTTGTACTTTCCCAGATGGAACGCACTACGGCCCGCCAATAACTGGGCGGCCTGCCAGCGAGTGATTAGTTCCTTGTGAATCAGAAGTCGGACAAGCGCTTTAACATCCGTCGCCGATCCTGCGGCATCTTGGGCCTCGGCCCACTGCTCCGGACTGAGCAACTGGCTCTTTTCGAGCAGCCCAAGAAATGCCTGCGTCGTAGTGACTGTCATGAATAGGCCCAGGTCCGCCAAAGGCGGGCGTCCTTGTGGCTCGGGTTACGCAATGAACAACCCTACTCCCTCTTTTGCTGAGTCTAACAGCCAGACAGTGCGATTGCAAACGGACATCCCCACAATTGACTAGTCGAGCACCCTCCCGCACGACAATTCGTCGTCCCCTGGAACGGACCATGCCGCCCCCGAGGCGCTCACCCGCCTCCACATGCACTCGGACGTCATGCCGGCCGTGACTTCGATCCGGACAATCTGGGCCCCCTGAGCTTGATAATGGTCCACCAGCGGCGAGGTCCGCTCGGCAAACAGCGTAAGCTTCTTGGCCACGGCCTCCGGACCATCATCCTGCCGCTGGCGCCGATCGCCCCCGACGTCCGTGCAAATCCGTTGCCACACGGTATCGGCCGTACAGTTCAAGGAGATCACCGTCTTGACGGCCAGCAGCCGGTCAACCGCCTGCGCCTGGCCGATGTGCCGTGGCAAGCCGTTGAGAACGATCAACGAAGGGGCTGCCGCTGGCTGGACAAGAAAGGAACGAAGAATCCGCTCAGCAAGATAGAAACGGTCGTTTTCCAGCAGGGCCCCCGTCTGGAGCACCTGGCGCAAAAAGTCGAGATCCGAGCGAGTCAACAACGCATCGGGCTGATCGCGTTGGACGACCGCGCGCAGTTGGGCCCCGAAATCGAAATGCCGGAATCGGGTCTGCCCGATCCCGCGCTGCTCCAACAGAACGCCCAACGGCGTTTTGCCCGAACCGGTCGGCCCCAAAAGAAGCACAGCGTGGGGTTTTCGGTCGATGCTCACCAGCCACCTCCCCCAGACGGTCGATAGCGATACACGGGCACGGGCGAATCATCGACGTCATGAATATTGGCAATGGTCAACCGACCATGCTGATCGAGATACTCGATGCGTGCCCCCACGTCGGTCAGAGCCAGCAGCGCAGGAAAACCGTGCTGATGGGCGTACATCTGGCGAGTCGCTTCCTCGATCGTCAGGGGCTCCGGCGCTTTAGCCAGAATATCCAGAAGACGGTTAAGCCGGCGAAGGTTGCTTTCCCGAATGTCGTCGATCCGGCGGTGCAGGTTCTCTATCGGCGGTTCGTGGCCGGCCAAGGCCACCCGGATTCCGTCAAGTCGCTGAACCTTGTCGAGCGACTCGAAGTAATGGCCCAGGCCCAAATAAGGGCTGGTGCTTTCCGGCCACTGCTGACTGATGGTCCGGGCAAGGATATGATCGCCGGTCAGGAGGATGTCACCAATCCGGATACAAACGTGTCCGGGGGAATGGCCAGGCGTATGGATGAATTCCAGCCCATCGAGTTGGTCACCGTCATGAATCGCAAATGTCTTCAGACCGCCGCCAACCGATTTGCAACGATGCGACGCGACGGCGATCATCTCCGCTTGGCGTTTCGCAGACAGACCGGCCTGAATCAAGAACACCCGAAGGAGGTTATTGGAAACCCTCAGTCGCTCGTCAAACGCGGTCACCATGCGGCAGTCCAAGGGATGGATTCCTACGTCCGCCTCGGTGTGCTGCAGGATATCGGCCAGCCCCCCAAAGTGGTCGATATGGGCATGGGTCATCAAGATCCGCTTGACATCGGCCAATTGCACCACTTCCCCAAACTGAGAGCGAATCGCGTCAATCCCGTTAAGAATATCCTCTGTCGACTCCGCACGTCCGCTGCCCGTGTCAACAAGCGTCGGCGGCCCGGCCCCCAAAAGCAGGTAAACCCGGCCGGTCAGTTCAAACTTGGGCAGGACGTTGCAGGGAATCCGATAGATGCGCACGCCGGTGTTCGACACGAACCGGCGCACCGCGGGCAAATTGGGCATGAAACGACTCTCCTTCTCACCTTGCCGAACTTTACCGCAGCTCGCCCTGGGGAACAAGTGGCTTGTGGCAACCCGCCATGAGGGTTAAACTGCAACAGGCAGGACTATTCCACGGAGCCCCTCCGCATGGACAAGTACATTCTCGCATTGGATCAAGGCACCACGTTCAGCCGTGCAATCGTCTTCGACCACCAGGGAACTGCGCGGGTTTCTGTACATAAGGAATTCGAACAAATCCTCCCTGCGCCAGGCTTGGTCGAGCACGATCCCGAGGTGATCTGGACCACCCAATTGGAAGTCGCCCGGGAAGCCCTCCGCCGTGCATCGCTCACCGCCGAGAACATCGCGGCCCTGGGGATTACCAACCAACGAGAAACGACGATCCTCTGGGAGCGCGCTACCGGCCGACCGGTGGCCAATGCGATTGTCTGGCAGAGTCGGGTGACGGCAGGAATCTGTGACCAGTTGAAAACCGAAGGGTTCGAAAAGACCTTCCGCGATAAAACCGGCTTGGTGCTGGACGCCTATTTCTCGGGGACCAAGATCAAGCACCTCCTCGATACCCATGAAGGCCTGCGAGCCCGGGCTGAAAAAGGCGAAATCCTCTTCGGCACCGTCGATACCTGGCTGATCTGGCGACTTACCGGCGGGCGCTGCCATGTGACCGATTACAGCAACGCCAGCCGAACGCTCTTGCTAAACATTCATACCCTCGACTGGGACGACGAGCTGCTGAAGATTCTCGGGGTTCCCCGAGCGATGCTCCCCGAGGTGCGACAGTCGAGCGAGGTGTATGGTCACACGAGCGAAAAACTGTTCGGCAAACCGATCCCAATCACCGGCAATGCGGGCGACCAGCAAGCGGCCACCTTTGGGCAGGCCTGCTTCACTCCGGGAAGTGCGAAAAATACCTACGGGACCGGCTGCTTCCTCCTGTTGAATACCGGCGAGCGGCCAATCCGCTCGAACAACAACCTATTGACCACGATCGGCTGGGGACTCAACGGCAAGATCACCTATTGCTTGGAAGGCTCGGTCTTCGCGGCCGGCGCAGCCGTGCAATGGTTGCGCGACGGGCTGGGACTTATCTCCAGCTTGGCCGACTCGGAGCGTTTGGCGACCAGTGTGCCCGACTCGGCCGGCGTTTATTTCGTTCCGGCGTTTGTCGGCCTCGGAGCACCATATTGGGATCCCTATGCGCGGGGTACAATCCTCGGCATTACCCGGGGAACGACCGCCGCCCACCTTGCCCGGGCCGCAATTGAGTCGATGGCCTATCAGACTTGCGATCTGGTCGATGCAATGCAGAAGGATGCCGCCAACCGGCTGACAAGCTTGAAAGTCGACGGCGGAGCGACGGCCAACAACCTGCTGATGCAATTCCAAGCGGATCTCTTGGGAGTCAACGTCTGCCGGCCCATGACGGCCGAAACCACGGCCCTCGGCGCGGCCTACCTGGCTGGACTGGCAGTCGGCTATTGGCAGGACACGGCGGAGATTGCTCGCAACTGGGCGCTCGAGCGGGAGTTCCAACCACAGATCGAGCCTGAGCAGCGTCGGAGGCTCTGTCAACGCTGGCGCGAGGCCGTCCGCCGCTCGTTCGATTGGGAATTGCACTAGCTCCATCCACCTCTGCATCACAGCCGGAACCTACCCGGCATTTCACTCATGACCCGAATCGATCTGCTCACCCTCCGCGCCGGCCATCTCGCCCAACTGACCGCGGAAACACTCGATGTACTCGTCGTCGGCGGAGGGATCGTTGGGGCGGGCGTTGCCCGGGATGCAGCCATGCGAGGCCTGCGTGCCGGATTGGTCGAACAGTACGACATGGCCTTCGGCACCAGCAGTCGATCGAGCCGTCTGCTGCATGGCGGAATCCGTTACCTGGCCCAAGGCCGAATCGGCTTGGTCTATGAAGCCAGCCAGGAAAAATGCATCCTGCACCGGATCGCCCCCCACTTGGCCGCTCCGCTTCCTTTCCTATTTCCCACCTACCGCCGGTCCGGATGGCCTTTGTGGCAATTGCGGATTGGAGTGAAACTCTACGATTTCCTTGCCAGCGGACGGAATCTCGGCGCCTCGTCGGTAATGAATCGAGCCGGTGTGATGCAATACCTGCCTGGGCTAAATCCCGAGAGACTGACTGGTGCCGTGCGTTACTACGACGGTCTGACCAACGACTCCCGGTTGGTGCTCGATACACTCCGGGCGGCGGCCGCCCATGGAGCGATCGTGGGGAACTACCTGCGATTGGAAGAGGCCTCGCCCACGACGGGCGGCTGGGCGTGCCAGATTCGCGATATGCTCGCCGACCGCACGCATCGAGTCGTAGCCCGAACCATCGTCCATGCGACGGGTCCGTGGGCCGAGAGACTGCCGCAGAGCAGTCTCAACCTTCGCCTGACCAAGGGCGTACATTTGGTCATCGACCGGACGCGATTGCCGGTTCCCGACGCCGTCGTCATGACTCACGGCAACCGGATTTTATTTGCCATCCCCTGGAGCGATCGGGTGATCCTCGGCACAACCGATACCGACTACGACGGCTCGATCGAAGCAGTCCGCACGGAACCGGTCGACGTCGACTACATTCTCAGCATCGTCAACCACGCGTTTCCCACCGCCCAGTTGAGCGAGGCCGATGTGATCGGTACCTGGGCGGGTCTACGGCCGCTGATCGCCGATCGACGAGGGGGTCCCTCGGACATCTCGCGAGCCCACGTCATCCGCATGCCCCATCCCGGTTGGTTCGACATCGCCGGCGGCAAGCTGACGACCTATCGCCGCATCGCGGAACAGGTCGTCGATCGTCTTGCCCGCTATCTGAACCGCAAACTGAACCCCTGCCAAACGGCCAACGTCATGCTCTTGGAAACGCAGGAAGCTACGTCCGTCAGTGGTATTACGCCGCCCGAAGTGAGCCGCAAGGTCGTGGAACACTACTGTGTCCAAGAATGGGCCGTGCACCTGGACGATGTCATGCTGCGGCGGACCAGTT
The DNA here is from genome assembly GCA_964558295.1 of uncultured Planctomycetaceae bacterium. Taxonomy (GTDB): domain Bacteria; phylum Planctomycetota; class Planctomycetia; order Pirellulales; family Thermoguttaceae; genus JBDKTH01. Next base: position 29,329 of record CAZLDQ010000024.1, read on the forward strand.
GGCAGTATTACCATCCCAATCATCGGGAAATCGCAGAACAAGTGGCCGGCTGGATGGGAGAACTGTTCGGTTGGGATGATCATCGTCGTGCGGCGGAATTGGTTCGCTGCCGCTCGTGGCACACCACTTGCTTTTAACCAGTAGTGGTCGGATCGGGGACGACCGATCCAGGTGCCCCAGTCGGCTCGATCTGACCTGTGGCGGCCGTTTTCGGACGAAAGTTGTGTTCGTCGCATTAATCATTCAGTAGGGCAGGGGAGCGAAACACTGCAAAATCGTCTCAACAAGGCCGTGAAGCAGTGTGCAATTTTTGCAGGGCACCTTCGAGCTTGGCAGCCAGACAAGCTGCCGACAGAACAGGAGGGTATAAGAATGACGAACCACTGGACAATCATGATGACGCTCGCAACGTTCCTGGCGGTCTGCAGTACGACGATGGCCGATGAGGCCAAGGTGAAGACGGATAAGGCGCCCGCCGAAGCCCAGACTACGGAAAAGGCGGAGCAACCGACACTGGCCCAACTGGAAGCCCAATTGCATCGGACGCTGGCCGCATTGGTGGAAGCAAGGGCGGAGGAGAATCCCGATCCGGCGCAGATCGACAAACTCGCCCAGCGGGCTCAAACCTTGCGCCGGCAGATCTTCGCAAGGAGTGTAGAAGCCAATTTCAACGCTCCATGCCCCTGGGGCGGACCAGGTCTGGGCCTGGGTCGCGGTCTTGGCTACGGACGGGGTGCAGGTTATGGCTGGGGACGCGGTGACGGCCTGGGACGTGGCCTCGGTTACGGGCGCGGGCCCGGCTATGGTCGGGGGGCCGGTTGGGGGGCGGCATACGGATTCCCCGGACGCGGCTTCATCGACCGTGATGGTAATGGTGTCTGCGATCGCTTTGAACTTCAGCAGGCCCAATAGTTCTTCGCCTGATTGGTTCGCTCACTTGGCAGAATTGGCCAAAGTGTCAGAATAGTAGAGGGACATCATCCAGCCCGTCGAATGCCAAGGCGTCGGTTGGCGTTCGGCGGGCCTTTGCTCGATGGGACCAAGCTCCCTATGCGTTGGCATCGTTCGGTCATCTACGGAGTTCTCGTGCTAACGGCGTGGGCCGGATTGGCCGGTTGGCAATATCACGAATATGGCCATGAATGCCAAGCGATCCAGAACACTCTTGAGCGTCAGGCCGAATCGGTGATGAGCGCCCTGGTCGGCGGGATCCGTTCACACCGCCGGATGGGACGGTTCTTTCAAAGCCAGCTTCAAGGGTCTCTGGATGAACTGGTCGCTTCCAAAGACGTTTTGGCCGTCGCCCTGACCACGGAGCAGGGCCAGCCGGTTCTCTCGGCAGGGGAAACGAAGCTCCTCGCCGGCTCCTCAACGATCACCTCAGGCACCTTCTGGACTTGCGAAGGATTTCGCTTCGTGAAGGATTTCCGGCTTGAGCCCGATACGGGCGGCGGCCTGCACAGCCCGGGAGGCGGCATCGGAGCGGGTTGGGGGAAACGGCGATGGGCTCAGGGGGAGGAGGAAAGCCCTTTCTCCAAAGGGGGCCACTTCTATGCAATCCTCCTGTTGGATCGCGTGCAGGCCGACGCCCAGTGCCAACGGGCCTTCTGGCTCCGGCTTTGGACGGTCATCGCCGGCGGCCTGGTCTTCGTCTTCGTGGGCCTCGCTTGGCTGGCCACCGTTCGCCTGGTCGAAGCACGGGGCCATGCCCGGGTATTGGAGGCTGAAGCCCGTCACTTACGTGAACTGAGCCAGGCAGCAGCCGGTTTGGCCCACGAAACCCGTAATCCGCTGAGCCTGATCCGCGGTTGGACCCAGCGTTTGGCGCAGGCCGATCTGCCAGCAGAACAACGGCAACAAGCCCATGCCGTGGTCGAAGAATGCGATCGTGTAGCCGCGAGGATCAACCAGTTCCTCGCATTTGCCAAGCCGAGCGAGCCAAAATCAGAAGCGGTCGACGTGGAGCAACTGATCAAGGAATTGACGCTACTCGTGGAACCCGACTTGGAAGCGAAAAAGTTGACCTTGACCTCCTCGGTATCCCAACCCGCCCCGATCGTCCGGGCAGATCGGGAAATGTTGCGTCAGGCTTTGTTCAATCTGGTCTGGAACGCCATCCACTTTACGCCGGAGAAGGAGAAGGTTGAAATCTCCGTTCGCACGGGGGATGATGACACGGTACGGATCGAAGTGGCCGATCGTGGCCCAGGTGTTCCGCCAGAGAAGGTTGCTTCGTTGTTTACCCCTTACTTCACTACCCGGCCGGACGGTACGGGGCTGGGCTTGGCGATTGTCCGCCGCATTGCCATAGCCCATGGTTGGACCGCCGGCTACGCGCCACGTCCTGGCGGCGGTTCCATCTTTTCGCTGGATCGAATGCATGGTTGAAACAAAGCAGACCATCCTGGTGGTCGACGACGAAGGATCGCAACGCAAGCTGCTGGGCGGATTTCTCCAGTCGCTCGGCTACGCCTATGACGAGGCAGGCTCGGCAGAAGACGCGTTGGCCATGCTCCACCGCCGGTTGCCGGCAATGGTGATCCTCGACGTCCGGCTGCCAGGAATCAATGGCATCGAAGCTCTCGGCGAGATCCGCCAGTTCGCCCCGTCGCTCCCTGTGCTGCTGATCACGGCCTATGCCGACATTCGCCAAGCAGTAGCAGCGATGAAGAGCGGGGCCGACGACTACCTAGCCAAGCCGATCGACCTCGATGAACTGGAGGCCGTAATCGCCGATCGGCTGGGGAGACAAAACGTCGAGGCGGCGGCCAGAACGCTCCCCACGTTGCCGAGCGGGTTCGTCTGCGAGAGTCGGGCGATGCGGCGCGTCGTGGAGACGGTGGCCGTAGTGGCTCCGTCCAATGCACCGGTGCTCGTCAGCGGCGAAAGCGGCGTGGGCAAAGAGGTCATCGCCCAGTTGATCCACCAGTGGAGCCCACGGCACGGCGGTCCCCTTGTGGCAGCCAACTGCGCCGGCCTGCCCGAGACACTCATCGAAAGCGAGTTGTTCGGCCACACGCGGGGCGCGTTCACCGGTGCCGGCGAAGTGCGACAGGGGTTCTTTCGTGCCGCCCATGGGGGAACCCTGTTTTTGGACGAAATCGGCGAACTGCCGCTCCACTTGCAACCCAAGCTTCTGCGAGCATTAGAGTCGGGACAGATTACCCCAGTGGGGAGCGACGTCGCGATAACCGTCGACACGCGGCTTGTGGCCGCCACAAACCGGGACCTGGGCGAGGCAGTCGGCGAAGGGCGATTCCGCGATGATCTCTACTACCGCATCAATGTGGTGGAACTGGTGGTGCCGCCGCTCCGAGAGCGGCAGGAGGACATTCTCCCCTTGGCACGCAAGTTTGCCGCAGAGTTTGCCGGTGGCCCAGTCCGTCTTTCCCCCCAAGCGATTCAGTGTCTGCTAGCCTATGCTTGGCCGGGGAATGTCCGCGAGCTGCGCAATGCGATTCAACGGGCGTGTCTCCTCTGTCGCGGCGATGTAATTCTCCCCGAACATTTGCCGCCCCGACTGGGCCTTCAAGCCACAGAGCCCGCGGTCCAGCCGTCCTCGGTCGGGCGGTTGTCCCAAGTGGAACGGGCGACAATCTTGGCCGTGCTGGCAGAATGCCAGGGCAACCGCACCCACGCCGCCAAGAAGCTCGGCATCAGCCGCCGGGCGTTGATCTACAAGTTGCGGGCAATGGAAGCAGAGGGGAAGTAGCCAGACAGACCGAGTCGCCAGGCAGCGAGCAGTTGATTGCCGGGGGCCCCGTGCCATAGAATGGGTCAACCCCCATTTCGATCATTCTGCGTCCCAAACATGGAATACCACCACACGCAAACAGGATGGCTGCACTGGCTGCTCTACGGCCTGGCAATGGGCAGCATCGTGTTGATGTGGTATGAGCAGAACCAAACGCAAGTCATCATGGCGATTGGTCTTACGGCTTTGCTCCTCGTTTTAGCCGCATTGGCCTTTCACCATATGACCGTCTACGACGACGGCGACGGTCTGGCAATCCGTTACGGTCCATTGCCCCTGTTCCGAACACGAATCCGCTATGCCGAGATCACGGCCGTCGAGCCTAGCCAAACCTCGATCATCGATGGCTGGGGAATTCACTATATTCCGGGACGCGGCTGGACGTACAACCTCTCGGGGTTCGGCTGCGCACGGCTCCAGTTGGGCAATCGGGTCGTTCGCATCGGGACCGACGACGTCGACAATCTGGTCAGCTTCCTGCGACGCAAAGTCCGCTCGCCAATGGCATAAGGGGCGGCCGCGAGCAATCATTTGCCCGCGGCCGCATGCCAGGTCATCGAAAAACGCGTTAGCACTTACACATCGAGGGTGTAGCCGCTACGGTAGACGGGCTTGACCATCTCGTCGAGCCCGGAGATGTTCTTCACCTTCATGTTCTTGGCATCCCACTCGATCTTCTCACCCTCGCCGTTGGCGGCAACCCAAACGGCCAAGTTGCCCAGGAGAACCGTCTCGGTCAGCGGGCCAGCGTAGTCGGGGAAGTTGGACATGGCGGCCGGCCCCCCCTTGATGGCGTCGACCCATTCCTTGAAGTGTCCGGGGGATTCGGGATATTCGACCTTGATATCCTTATCAATGTCGCCGAGCAGCTCGAAATCGGCGCCGTAGTCATTTGGCGAGTAGAGCTTGCCCTTCTCGCCAATCACGCAGCAGCCGCTGCCCGACGGATCCTTGCCGTTGAGCAACTCTTTGTCAGGCCGCTTGCCACCGTCGTACCAGTAGAACTTCAGGCCGGGGCGTTTGTCGTTGCCGGCAAACTCGAAGGTAATCAACGACCACTTGGGATAGCTGTCCTTGTTATGCCCCGAGGTCGTGGCCTGGACCGAAATCGGATCGCGTAGATCGAGCCCCATGTAGGGCATGTTGAGGGTATGGCAGGCCATGTCGCCGAGGGCACCGGTGCCGAAATCCCACCAGCCGCGCCAAGAGAAGGGATGGTATCCGTCGGCATACGGACGCACTGGCGCTGGGCCGAGCCACTCATCCCATTTCAGATGCGCCGGGGGCGCCTTGGGTTGAGCCCGCTCTCCACCCTGCGGCCAAATGGGACGATTCGTCCAAACGTGCACCTCGCTGACCTTGCCCAGCACTCCGGCGCGGAGCATTGCCGCCGCCTTGCGCAGGCCGGCCATCGCTGTGCCCTGGTTGCCCATCTGCGTGGCCACTTTCTTCTCGCGGGCGACCTGGCCCATCAGGCGGGCTTCGTAGATCGTGTGGGTCAACGGTTTCTGGCAGAAGCAGTGCTTCCCCATCCGCATCGCCATCAACGCCGCGGCAGCGTGGGTATGGTCCGGCGTGCTCACGGTGACCGCGTCGATGCTCTTATCCATCTCTTCGAGCATCTTACGGAAATCAGTGTACAGCTTGGCGCCCTGGAACCGTTTGGCCGCCGCATTAAGCCGGTTTTCGTCCACGTCACAAATCGCCACCATCTCGCCCGCCGCAGCGGCATCTCCCGAATCGCTTGAGCCCTTCCCGCCGATTCCGATCGCCGCCATCCGAATCTTCTCGTTGGGCGACTTACTCTCCTCGGCATGCAGGTTGCCGGCAACCCAGAAGCCGACCCCTGTCATTGCGGTCGTTTGCAGGAACTGGCGACGATTGGTTCTGTTCGGCATAACTAGAGACTCCTTAATCGCGGTTAGCAGAAAACTCTTCGTCTACCCTACCATGCGACTTTCACGATATCGCGAGAAATCGCACCACGCAACTTTCCCAAGATACCTTGCGCGTTGGCAAGAGGGAAGAGCGAAACTAGATAACCTCTTGAGGCCGCAAAGCCTAGGCAGACGCGATCCCCGAAAAACAACGGAAGGCGACTTGTGACCGACGGTTTTTTCTGGCAAAATACATCCGGTCGTGTCGGTTTTCCACCGGCTACTCCCCACCGGGCCAGCAATCCCCCCAAATATAGCAAACCTCTGTCATCCCCTGGCCATTCGGGGGACTCTCGCCGTCATGCCCCACCTTGGTCTACTACGGAGAAGGCAACAGCGTGCGAGGAACACGATTCTCGACCGTCTCGTGCATGACGCACCGACACCGCCGGCAAGAGGCCTTGCTCAACGGCAGCCAAGAAGCGAAAAAAGAGCTACCAAAGGACGGACTCTATTTCGTCACGACGGGCTGACTACTCAGCTTCTCGTCGAGAAGATTCCTGTCTGTTTTTCCTGTCCCCAATTTAGCAGTAGTGGAGTTGCGAAGTTATGAGGCGTTGGGCGCTCTATCTAATGGTCGTAAGTACGGGACTCTTGACCGGTTGCGAAGCCGGCAAAAATCCAGAACCCGCGGTGGAGACGCAATCCGCCGTCACCAGCCAGCCGGCGGCCGAAAAGCTGGAAGCCAAGCCCACACCGCCTCAAGGCGACTCCGAGGAAATCGCCAAAGCGGTCAAACGGATCGAGCAATTGGGCGGCAAGATCGGACGCGATGCGGCAGGCAAGATCGTGGCCGTCAACCTGTTCGAGCGACAGACCACCGACGCCGACCTTCAACTGTTCACCGTCCTGACCGATCTGCTCGAGTTGGAACTCTGGGGCGCGGAGATCACCGACGCCGGCGTGGCCCACCTCAAAGCGTTCTCCAAACTGACCGACCTCGTCCTGGAGAATACCGACGCTCACGATGACGCCCTGGTGGTGCTCAAAGAGCTGAAGAACCTCAAGTCGCTCAACCTCCGCCGCAACACCTACCTGACCGACCACGTCATGGCCACGCTCAAGGAATTGCCCAAGCTCCAATACTTGACGTTGATGTACAACAACATCAGTGATGCGGGACTGGCCGAGTTGAAGAACAAGACCGAGTTGCGGTTGCTCGACCTCCGCGGTTGTGTCCTGGTAACCGACACCGGCCTGGAGCACCTCAAGGGGCTGAAGAATCTCCGCGGCCTCAAGCTGCGCTGTCCGGCGGTCTCCGACCTGGGCATGGAATCCGTCAAGGAACTCACTTCGTTGGCCAGCTTGGCCTTAGAGGACTCCAACGTCAGCGACCTCGGCTTGGCGAGTATCGCCAACCTGACATCCCTCGAAGATTTCAACATCTTCCGCTGCTACAGCATTACGGACGACGGATTTCAGCATATCAAAGGTTTCGTCAATCTCAAGCAGCTTTCGGTTCGTGACACCCCCTTCACTGGCGCAGGTCTCGCCTACACGAAGGACATGAAGAATCTCAAGAAGCTAGACCTCAGCGAGACCCAGGTCAACGACGCAGGTGTGGCGCACCTCAAGAACCTGCCCAGCCTCGAATGGCTTAATCTCTGGCACACCCAAGTCAGCGACGCCGGCTTGGAAAGCCTCAAGGACTGCCAGAGCCTGACCTGGCTGAGCCTCCAGGATACGCCGATTACCGACGCCGGCTTGGCGCATCTCGCCGAATTGAAGAAGCTGGAAACCTTGATCCTCTGGGAGAGCCCGATCACCGACGCCGGGTTGGAGCACCTCAAGGGCCTGACCAGCCTGAAGACCCTTAACCTTCGCCTAACCAAGGTCACCGACGAAGGCGTCAAGAAGCTGGCCGCCGCCTTGCCGGGGTGCAAGATCCTACGGTAAGTGGCAAGTGGGACAAGAGACACCGGGGACCTCGCGACGCGTGCGGTCCCCGGCTCTGTTTCTTGGCCCAGCCGGACCGTTGCCAATAGCAAGAGTCGCCCTTCCGCCAGCGGGCTTGCCCAACAGGCGGTCAACACTGTTCGCTTTGCGTTCTTCCGTGAGAAAAACCATCACGCAGAGCGTAATGCCTACAAGGTGGGCAACCTGAGAAGCTCAAAGCGAACGCAAGGCAAAAGGACGAACGGCACGTAGCGTGTGCCTGTTCCTTTAGTAGACGCTGGGAATCGTCTCGGCCCAACCGATCACGGGAACGGTAGGCGCCATGACAAACAGTTCAACGCGGCGGTTCTTCTGCCGATCCGCCGGGCTGATGTTCGGAGCAATCGGCTGATGGGCGCCAAAGCCGGCCACGCCCATCCGCTCCTCCGGCAGGCCCAACCGGATTAGGACCTCCGAAACGGCCAGGGCCCGTTCGGTGCTCAGATGGAAGTTGTTGCGGAACAGATCCCGAGCCGGTTTCTTGGCCACTTGCTTATCGTCCGTGTGCCCGACAACCATGACTCTCAGGTCCTGAGCCTCGGGCTGCTTGAGCAAGTCCACCAGTTCCGTCAGCACCTTCTCAGCGCCCGGCTTCAGTTCCGAGGTGCCGAAGTCAAAGAGGATATCGGTATCCAGCTTGCTGATCCCGGTCTTCGGGTCAAAATGCAGACTCGGATAACGCTTCGAGATCTCAGCCAGCCGGCCACTAATCTCCGGAGCCAGCGTGGAGCGGCGACCAATGAGATCCTGAAACTGCTGGTGAAGCTGCTCTCGCTCGTTGCGATAGTTGGCCAACTGCTTACGGTCAAAACCAAGCTGTTCTTCCAGCAAGGCGAGATCTTGTTCCGCCCGCATCAGTTTGTCTTCCGTATTGCGGGCATGCACCTGAAGGCTGTCAAGTTGTGCGGCCAGGGCCCTGTTCTGCTCCAGCAGCGAGGTGTTCTGCGCGTTGACGGCCTTCCACTGCGAACTGGGCACGACCACCGCACAACCGCCTACGAACACCAACACCAACAGGCTACCAGAAAAAGGGAGCAGGCGGAGGGCCTTCATAGGATTCGACTCCTTTCGAATCGTCGCCAACTTGATCCAGCGTGTTCTCAACCAACGAGACTGAGGATCCAATCCATCAGCGAGCTGTTGACCGAGTAGGGGCCATTCCAGCTCCACATGTTCCGCAACAGGTCATAGGACATCATTCCACCGAGCATGAGCAGGAGGAGACATCCAGCTAGCGAAAGGACCTGCAAAACCGTGTACGGTGTCTCGGGCAAGGCCTGCGAAGCCAGGGCATTCGGATCGTAGCCCGCCGTGGGACCGGTCAAAATGGTCGGCCCCATCGGCGCCGCGCCCAACGGCCCGGCCATCGGCCCCACCGCCGCCCCAGGTGCCGCAAAATCCTCGTCCAGCATTGCGGCCATCCCGCCTCCGGGAGCGCGAGCGATCATCGTGGCTGCTTCATCGGTGGCCACGTCGCCATCCAAAGCGATCACTTGCGAGCCGCTCTCTGAATCGTCCTCGGCCCCTTCTTCCAGTGGAGTGAGCAGGAAGTCGTCGTCGGCCTTCAATTCGGTCGGCGACTCGGTGTCGGCCGCCTCTCCGAGAGTCAACATGTCGTCTTCGCCCAATTCAAGCGATTCCTCACCGCCGCCCAGATCCAAAGGATCTTCTAACGACAGGCCGCTGTCCGCCGGATCGACCAGCGAAATGCCGCTATCACCACCAATGGTGATATCGCTGCCGCTCCCGCTACCGCCGAGCACAAGGTTCTCGTCGTCCTCCATCACGGCATCACTTTTGCCCGCCCCTTTGCCTGCGTCCCCGTCATCGAGCCGCAACTGACTGTCGTCCAGGGCGAGATCATCGTCCAACGTCAGATCCAATTCGCCGAGTCCCGAACCCTTTCCCCCCACGGCACTGTCGCTGAGCATAATGTCGCTGCCAGCGAGATTCAGATCGCTACCGGCCAAGCGGATATCACTCTCGCTGGGAGCCGTGCCCTTGTCGGGCGGGCCAATGACGGTCCCTGACGCGCTAGGCCCAGGTTCCCCCAATTCGAACTCGCTGAGCAATACATCCGCTTCATCTGACCCTCCATCGGTCGCGTCGCCGACTTGGCGGTTGCGAGCATATTCCTCGACCTCGTCGGCCTTAAACTTCCAGTCGGCCCCGTCGCGGTAGGCATGCAACTGGTGCGTTTCCCGCAAGTTGTTGACGTCCGCAGGAGTCAGACCAAGGAAGTCCGCCACCTCTTGGGTCTTCATGAATTTCTGGGCCATGTCGTCTCTTACCTCGGCTGGGCGAGTGCTTGAATTTGGGCTTGGATTTCTTGCGGCGAGGGAGCCGACCCATTGAAATCCATCATTTGCAGGTCCCAGTGGATGTTGCGAACGCAGCGGAGATGAATGGCCCCCGAGGCCAAGTCGACATGGTAGACGCTCATGACGCGTGATTTCGGATCAACGACGACCATCTGCTGATACTTGTCGCCAACGACCGTCGACAGGGCAATGAGGTCACCATCGGCTCGGGCCTGGGGGAAGGGGGCGGGACGTCGAAGCGTCTCCTCGCGTCCCCCCGGCGTCGCTCCCGCGGCCGCCATCACCAGACCTACACCAATCAGGACACCCAGCACCGCCGTCTTCATAACTCACCTTGAAATGAGTAACTTGGGAAAGCTGGGGTCTTCAACTCCATTCTAAAAGCCCCGTTTCCCATTGCAAGAGAAAAGGACCCAACTGTGGGGATTCCTACACTTGGCCCTTCCTCCGTCACCG
>CAZLDQ010000025.1:0-38938 GCA_964558295.1 uncultured Planctomycetaceae bacterium
CGCCCATGGCCCCCCGTCGCCCATTGACATCAACTTGGCCCACGGTATAGAAATTGGCAACCACAACAGCTAATCCGCAGATACGAGGCTTGCGCCCGCGAATCGCTTTCTCCGCGCGGCAAAACAAGGGATTGGGGATGACGGCAACTTTCTGAGGCATGATTTCCGGGGGGCCACGGATCGCGAATGGGCAACGCCCGACGTCTCGCAATTCCCCAGATCGGCGATCGGCCATCTGTGGGTTGCTTCTAATAGGGACGCGGCTTGGTTGTGCTCCCAACCGACCGCACGATTGCCCAGAGGTGTAGGCTGGAAGTCTGCCCGACCGACCCAAGCGGGACGCTTAGGCTACGGGGGTGAGCAGGCTTCAGGCAAGATGCCTAAGCTACGGCAGGTGGGATATCTGCACAGGGATGCCAGGAAATCTTGCCACACCCAAGGCTATGGGAGCGGTGGGTTGACACGGTTGACGCAGAGCCACTTCCGGTGGGCCTCGCTTGCGTTTCAGATCGTGCAAGACTGATCTCTCCGCCAAGGCTCCTTGCACGTCCACACACGTTATCCCCAGTCCGCTTGTCGCCACCCTATGGCACGATTGAACGCTACACCGGTAGCACCGCCAGACGCCGTGGCGATGATTGATTTCTGATTTGGGATTGGGGGCTAGGAGTCTGTGGCAGCGGCAATTGCCAACGGCAAGACGCTGCACACAATCCTTCACTGCCTGCTGCGTACTGCGTACCGCCTACTGCCTACGCCCCCCCCAAGAATTCGCTCGCAATTAGGCCACGGGTTCTGCTAAGTTCCCAGATGGAGCGTGGACGATGCCCCTGGGCATGGCGTCCGAAGACCGAAAACGTTTTGAAACCACGGAAAACGTGGAATGAAAAGATGACGACAAGGAAGACCATGACACTCGGGGGTATTCCGGGGTTTGGGCAAGTGAGCAGGGCAAGGTGTGGAACCGTGCATTTTCCAAGGGATGGCACTCACGGATTCGCATTGATTCGTGTTTATTCGCGGTCCAGTCTTTTTGGAGCAAGGCACAAGTCTCGTGTCCTTGAAGTGAGACAAAACCATGATGAACCGCAAAACGATTGAACAACGATGTGGAGTTGCCATCGCAATGCAAAGATCGTTGGCGTGCCGAGCCGGGTTGGGGATGGCATGCCGCCCGGGACACGCCCGGGAACCTTTTGGAGATCCCCCTGCAGTTCATTTTCCGTGGCGGGAATTGCATACGGTTGACGAAAACCGCTGGTTCGCCATCGGGTGGATGGGGTGGCGCAGCCCGAACGGCGCGGCCCGCGCCGACACAGTGGCCCAAGGGTTGGCATCGCTCCCTACGGGAATTCGGGTATACTGGGGATCGCTGTGGTCGCCTGGCGGCACGCTGCGACGGTGGGGACGGTCCCGCCCAACGAATCCAGGCGGCGTGAATCGCGATCCCCTTGGGCCTTTCCGATATGCCAGACTCCTTTCGGTTCCCCCAGTTCCCTCCCTTGCCGCCCTCCCCGCTGGTGGAGGAAGTGGCAAAGCCGTCGACCGGAAGGCCAGGCAACTGGGGTCTGTTGGGTTGGTTGGTGGCCTTGACTCTCATCTCCATGGCGACCGCCTTGGGACTGGTGCTACATGTGTTGCAGGAGCCGGCCCCGCCGCCCGCGACAATCGCCACCGTAGCCCATGCGCCGCGTCCGTCGCCTGCGGCAGTCGGCCTATCGGAGGGAAAGCCCTGGGGACAGATCGAGTGTGTCCCGATCACCATTGCCCCACCGCTGGAGTTCGTGGCCCAGTTCGCTCCGAGCACCGCGCCGATCGTCTGGCATGTGCCGAACGTCGACGCGAAGCAGTTGGCTCTGGCGTTCTCGGAGATCGGCCTCGACACGGCCACCCGGGACAAGCTCATGACGATTGCAGAAGCCAGTGGTTCGATTCATGGGATGTTCTTGCATCCGTCGCGAGAACTCATCTTGGGGCTGAGTCCCGACGCCCGAGCGAAGCTCTACGTCTATCTGAGCAGCTTTTCCCAGAACGTCGACCAGATTCATGCGTTTCGCTTTGCCAGCCAGTCGCCCGACGAGTGGTTGGCCCCCGGCTCGCTTCCTCGCGAAGTGGACGCGATGGTCCGGCGGCTTGTCTATCGCCATGGCCGATTCCTGTTCTTTGCCGACCTGCGCACCATTGCCAGCGATCTACCATCGGCCGAAGTCCGCGCGAGGCTCATCCAAACGCTCGCACGGAAGAAGACGTTTCTGGCCAAGATGAGAGTCACCCGGACCGACAATCTGAAAGAACTCCTGAGCTATTGGGGCCGGGGAGGACGTGCCAAGGAGATTCAGCCGTTCTTCGAGTCGTTGGCCGGACCCGACGGGGAACAGGCACTCGACATCGTCCACCTGCTCCCGCCGTTTGCACGCCGCCACCTCTACACCTATCCCCAGCCAGACAAGACGGCCGAAGCCGGCAAACGCGACTGCCACTGGACCACATTCAACTTCTTCGCCGAGGTGCCCGACGATCGGTTCTCCCAGGCCCAAGAAGTCCTTGCGACCCTGGAACGAGATTACAAACAGATCGACGGCGTTCCTCGGTTTGGCGACGTGGTGATGCTCCTGGTGAACGGAAGCGAAGCAATCCACACGGCGGTCTACCTGGCCGACGATATCCTCTTCACCAAGAACGGCAGCTCGTCCCTCGAGCCGTGGATCTTGATGAAGCTCGACGATCTCCAAGACTTCTATCCCACGCACAGGCCGGTAGAGATCCGTTTCTATCGTCGATTGGACCGCACCTGAACTCTTGCACAGGGCCCGTCGCAAGGCCACAATGGTCTTCGTGCTGAGGACACCCTGCGAAAGCCGCCAGGAGAACTAGACATGCATGGCGCGTTCTTGCTCGTTGTATTGACCGCACTGGGCACAACCGACTGGAAGGAAGTCACGTTCCACGGTAAGCCTATCCTGCTGGATCCTCGCTGTGAGCGGTTGCCGACCGATCTGTTGGGACCGTTTGTCAAACTCGGCGATGGGAGTATCCTGGCCGTTTGTGACGCGCAAGTGAAGATGAGCAAGGACGGTGGAACGACGTGGACCGCACGACCGCTGTTCCGCGAGCCCGGCAAGTTTCAGTGTCGCGACGAGCGGGCACTGCTTCGCACGCGCGACGGCACGTTGATTCTCGCGTTCCTGAACGTCAAGGAGATGGCCTTTCGATGGGATCAGGCCAAAGGGGAGCCGCTGGACAATTGCCGGTTGCCGGTCTACATTACCCGCAGCTTGGACGACGGCCGCACCTGGGAAGCCCCCCAGAGACTCCAAGACGGTTATTGCGGTGCCGTGTGCAATATGATCCAACTGCGCAGCGGACGGGTGGTCTTGGCCAGCCAAGTCGCGGTTGCCCATCCCGGCCGGAACGTATCGATGACCTACGTGTCGGACGATGAGGGCAAGACCTGGAGCAAGAGCAACATCATCGACCTCGGGAAGGGTGGCGGCTACGGCGATCACGGTGGCGGAATCGAAGCCACGATCGTCGAACGCAAGGACGGCCGGCTCTGGATGCTGCTACGTACCTATCGTGGTTGCTTCACCGAGGCATTTTCCGAAGACCAAGGGCTTACGTGGAAGGATATCCGTCCCTCGGCAATCGAGGCCAGCGGCTCGCCCGGATTGCTCTGGCGATTGCACGACGGCCGGCTTGCCTTGTTCTGGAATCGTTCGATTGACAAGGAGAATGGTACCGGCCGCCGGGAACAGCTCTCGATGGCCTTCTCCGAAGACGCCGGCCGCCCATGGACCGAGCCGCTCGTGAGCGCCTACGATCCGATGAAGCCCGGCGACAAGGAACCGCAGCATCGGCTTTCCTACCCGTACCTCTACGAGCACATCCCGGGCGAACTTTGGATCACCACGATGCAAGGCCCGCTGCGCATCAAGCTTTGCGAAGATGATTTCCTGCCCCGCCGCTTGAGTACGAAGACGTATCAGGTCCGTTACGTCGAAAACCCCCAGCTCACCCTCGACGGCCGGGCCGACGAGCCCGCCTGGGCCCAGGCGAACGTGGAAAAAGGATTCATCCTCCCATGGAAGACCACGCCCGCCCCGCCGACCGAGTTCCGCGCCTTGTGCGACAAGACGCATCTTTACTTTCACTATCGGGCCGTGGATGAGGATATCGTCGTTTTGGACAGACTCCGCGACAAGCAAGACGCCGTCCTGGAAGACCGCGTCGAGTGGTATTTTGCATGCGATGACCGACTGGCAAATTACTTCTGTGTCGAGGTGGACTCGCGTGGTCGGGCGTTCGATTATCGCGGTACTTACTATCGACAACTCGATCCCGCGTGGCACTTGGACGGCCTGGAGACGAAGGCTGCGCCGCTGGCCCAAGGATATGAAGTGGAAATCCGCATGCCGCTGGCAACTCTTCAGGCCATGGGACTCCCCTCCCTCTTAGCCGGCCAACGTGTTCGATGCGGTCTCTATCGGGCCGAGTTCAGTCACGATCGGAGCGGGCGCAAAATCGTGGCGCGCGAAAGCATCCACAATCGTGGCCGGCAACTCGACGGCCCACCGCCAATCCAAGCGTGGATCAGTTGGGTTGACCCGCAAACGGTCGAGCCCGATTTCCACGTTCCCTCCTCCCTGGGTTTCCTGCAACTGGTCAAATGACTGGTGGTGCTAGCGAGGTTCCTTTCGACAAGCACGATTGGTCCAGCTCACCCAACACGTATAAGGCCACGTAAGCGGTTATTCCGCAAGCGGTTTCGTCGTTCCTGCCGATACCAGTTCTTGATCGGCGGCATGGGGAGAAGTGGTCTTGGTGTTTTCCACGCCGGGCGACTACATTAGGCAGCTCGCAAGCCTTGCGTGTGGGCCGGAGTCGAATCCGACAATCCACACAAATTGGGGTTGCCAACATTGCTGTCGTTGCGAGCAGGGCCACTACTTCCCCTCTCACCTATGTACCTGCACCCGATGAAGCCTGCCGAGCGGTGACTAACCCCACCGGTCCTTCAAGCAGCTCAGCCCCATGATTGGTGTCTCCGATCCTAGCCACGCTTGGTATGTTCCAGCCATGGCCGTCTTCGTCACAACAATGTTGATGGGTGGTTCGAGGGTGGCTGCTGAGGTGTCCACCGATTTGGCTAGGATTCCGCTTTTCAATGGGGAACGCCACGAGTCGTGCAACACCTGGGGGGGTGCATGGGGCATCGGCAATATGCGCGACATCTCCGTGCAATCGCACTGCGTTCATTCGGGCCGCCGCGCGCTGTGTGTAGAACTAGGCGAGGTCGAGGCAGGCCAGTCGCGTCATTTCCAATGCCTTGCCTCCGGGTTCGGCCGCGCAGAACTTTATCATCAGACACGCGATTTGACGCGTTACGAGCGTCTTGAGTTTTATGTGCGCAATGCGACCAACGTCTCGATGCGCGGAACGCTGCAGGTCAAGGACCATCGCGATACACTGGAGCATCGGGCCCTCTACCAGTTTGAACTGCCCGCCACAGCGGAGTGGTTGCAGGTTGTGGTGCCGCTCTCCATCGCCCAGCCCGGTTGGACAATACACGGCCAGCCCGACCTAAGCCGGATCCTTACACTTGATTTCATGGTTGAGCCAGAGACCGCCCTGCCTGGAGGTCGAGTCTACTGGGATGACATCGTGCTCGTGGAGCCAGGCGGCTCGCTGGACATTGCCACCAGTCCACTTCGGGCGATTGTCGAACGTCTTGCCGAGCGCCAATGGGCTGCCCTCTGGACTGCTCGCAACCGTGAGCATGGGCTGATCCCGAACCACTCCTACCAGTCAACCGATGCCGGACTCAACACAACGGCAGCATTGCTTTGGATGCTGCCGGCGGCCCAGCGGCGGAATTGGATCACCTCGAAAGAGGCCGATCGCTATGTCGGCCAGTTGCTCGAAACGCTCGGCCGGGTACTTGATCAGGCCAAGTACCTTCCGCCGCGCAGCATGGACTGGGTCACACTCAAGCCGTCGATTCCCGAAGAGTCGTCCGTCGATGCGGCGTTCCTGTCCCTTGCACTACACCAGTACAAGGCTCAACCTGAGATCAGTTCGACCTTGCGCGAGACAATCGAGCAGATCGAGAACCGCTTCAACTTTGCACCGTTCGCTTGCCCGGCGGGCTGGAGCATGGCCTTCCGTTATACGCCGCCGGACGGCTTTGTCTCGTTGACCTACAATGGCTATACGAATGAAGCCAAAGTGATCTCTCTGGCGGCGCATCTGTCGAAACACAACCATGTGCCCATTGAGACCTGTTGGAACAGCGACGTGCATCGCGTGCGTGCGCAGTTGGTCGGGTTCAATCGGGCTCCGGTAGTCCATTCGCTCAGCGAGTTTCGGGCCCCGTTTGCTCAGGCCCTGCTGAACCTGTTCGTGGACGTCCGCGAGCGAGGCCCCGACAAGTATCCCGACGATCGGCTGGCGACCAACCCCTGGCAGAATTTCGTCTGCTACCAGCAAGGCGTGATGGAACGGCTCGCCGAGATGGGACGTCCCTATCTGGTCCAGCCTGACGCGGGTGATGACGGAACGCTCGCCAACTATCAGCAGTTCAGTCTCTACGCGGATTTTGGACAACGCGATCTGTTCATGCCGTGGAGCGTGGCCTTTGCCTTGTTGGCCGGCGCCGATCGCGCGGAAGAGTCGCTTCGGTTCCTCTTGCATCATGGCCTCCATGGACCGCTTGGCTTGGCCGACTCAGCCCGATGGGAGACCGGCGCCTCGGAGCCCTATGCCGTTACGGCCCGGCATGACTTCTGGAATACGGCTTTGTCAACGATGGCGCTCCTGGAGTGGCTCGACGGCGATTCCCGTTTGAGCAAGTCGTTCGCCGCATTACCAGAGGTCCGTGAAGCACTCGATCGGGTTTTCCCCCCGGTGCCACGTACGGCAGTCCGGCCGAATCAGATCGCCATTCAGTCCCCCCGGCCCTATGGCCTCTCAGAACTGTATAGGAGGAACGGGAAAGACCGTTTGGACTGACAACTTCTTCGATCGTCTCTAGGTAGCGCCCAGCGTGACGATAACGTGGTGCTCCTGACCATCGTCAACCAATGCGACTTCTCGATCGACCTGTTCCTCCCCGTCGACCATGACGCGAGCCACGTAATGTGTGGGATTTCCTTGGATGATGAATTCGATCCGGAAGAGTGTTCGCTGCTGATAGCGATACAACACACAGTAGCGTTTCCAGCAATCCGGAACACAGGGCCGGAAGCGGAGTCGCCGCCCGTCAAGGACCGTGATTCCCAGCAGCGATTCGATGATCAACTGATACATCCAACCGCTGCTGCCAGTATACCAGGTCCAGCCGCCGCGTCCTTGGTGTCCCGCAACCGTGTAGACATCAGCAGCCATGACGTAGGGCTCGACCTTGTAGACGTCGACAGCCTCCGGTGATCCCGTATGACTCATCGGATTGATCAACTGAAGACATTCCCATGCTCGTTGGGCATCGCCCATTTGGGCAAAGGCCATAGTCGTCCAAATCGCCGCATGGGTGTACTGGCCACCGTTCTCGCGAACGCCGGGCACGTAGCCCTTAATGTAACCAGGTTGCAGCGGGCCATGGTCGAAGGGGGGATCAAAGAGCTGAATGAGGCGGAGATCACGGCGTACCAAGCGTTCATCGACTGACTGCATCGCGGTTCGTAACTGAGAAGGTGCCGCCGCTTCGGCGAGTACAGCCCAACTTTGTGGCAAGCTATCGATCTGGCACTCGTCATTCTGTCGCGAACCGAGGGGCGTTCCGTCATCAAAATATGCCCGGCGGAACCACTGGCCGTCCCAGGCGTACTTTTGAAGGGCTTCTTTTAGTCGGTCGGCTTCAACGCTGCAGAGGGCGACAAACTCCTCATCACCACGCCGGCTGGCTACTGAGCAGAAGTCTCGGAGTACCCGGATCAGGAACATCGCCAACCAGACGCTTTCGCCACGACCTTCGATCCCCACTCGATTCATGCCATCGTTCCAGTCTCCCGAACCGATTCGTGGTAACTGGTGCGAGCCAAACTTGAGGCCGTACCGGATTGCGCGGCGACAGTGCTCATACACGGACACCGGCTCAGTGAGTCCGCCCGGCTGTAGGTAGACGCTCTCTTCATGCGGTTCCAGTTGCCGCTGAACAAGGAACGGGACTGCCGCGTCCAGAACACTCCAGTCGCCGGTGGTCTGGACATACCGGGTGACGACCAGGGGGAGCCAGAGATAATCATCGGAGATCCGTGTACGCACGCCACGGCCGGTGGTCGGATGCCACCAGTGTTGTACGTCACCTTCCTGGAACTGGCGCCCGGCAGAGCGCAGAATGTGCTCGCGAGTCAACTGCGGCGCGACAAGGCGGAAAGCCAGGCTATCCTGCAACTGGTCACGAAACCCATAGGCGCCGCCGGACTGATAGAAGGCGCTGCGGCCCCAGAAACGGCATGCAAGCGTCTGGTAAAGAAGCCAGCCGTTGGCCAATACGTTTACCGTCGGTTCGGGGGTCTCGATCTGAATCACACCCAGCAGGTCGTTCCATTGTTGCCAGACCCGGCTCAATTCCTGGCGGGCGGTCGCCACATTGGCCATGCGTCGGGCCAGATCGCGTGCCTGCGCAGCATCGTTTCCAGATCCCAGAACAAAGACCATGTCACGCGAGTCGCCTGTTCCAAGTTCGATATTACACCGGATCACGGCAGCCGGATCGAGCGCAGCGCCCGCCTTGCCCGACAAACTCGGTTGGCGCAACGCGGCCGGTCGTGATGGAGAGCCGTTGCGGCCGAGAAATTCGGTCCGATCACAGGTGACGCTCCGGTCGGTTTCGCTGGCGTTGACAAATGCCACACGCCCGCTGAAGTCTGGGTGAAACGCATTCCGGGCCATTAGCGTTCCACTTTGCGGATCAACCTCGGTGATCAGGTAGCGGCTCGTCTTGCTTCGGTGCTCGCCGAGCACCCATTCAAGATAGCAGGTTACGCTCAATTTGCGTCGGCGTGCAGAATGGTTCTTGAGTGTCAGGAGCAGAAACTTCACCGGCCGATCAACCGACACAAATGCCGACAACTGCGATTCGATCCCCGCTTCCTCGGTTTGCCAGATCGTATAGCCGAAACCATGACGACAGATATAACCCTGACGAGACGACGTTGGAAGTGGGGTTGCGGAGAAAACCTCTCCAGATTCTCCGTCGGCAATGTAGATTATCTCCCCCGGAGGATCACAGGTCGGGTCATTGCTCCAAGGAGTGAGGCGAAACTGCTGAGAATTGTCGCTCCACGTGTAGCCCAGCCCCGACTCGCTGACGACGGTACCAAATTCTGGATTCGCCAACACGTTGCACCAAGGGGCGGGCGTCGGTCGGTTGGGGGTGATGCGAATGACATATTCCCGACCGTTTCGCGTAACCCCCCCCAGGCCATTCGAAAGCACAAGGTCTGGCGTTGGGGGGCGTTCCGTTGAACGGTCGGCTTTCTGCTTGGATGATGCGAGGGGTTCCCGGGGAGGAGCAACTACGACCGCCGGCTGGCTCTCCTTCAACTGTTCTTCCAACTGTCCGCCCGTGTCGCTGAGGTAGATTCGTGCGACCGCCTGGAGTGTTGCAAAGTCTGCGGCACTCCACTGATCGCTTCGACGCACGAAGACACCTCCCGGCTGCTCCATAAGCGGTGTGCTCATATCGGAGGCGAGAATGTCCATCACTTGGCCCACCAATTCCTGGCGGTTATGCGGTCCCAGCTCAATCCACAAGACCAAATCCACCTCAAGCCCTGTGTCATGCCAAAACGCATGGGCGCGAAGGACCTGTTCGACAAGTTCGTTGTGTTCCCGGTCGGCATAACGAACCAACACGATCGGCCGATCTCCGCTGATCCCGAGGGACCACAAAGCATCCTGACTGCGGAGATGCTGGCTGATGAGCGTCGCAGGAGCGCGGTAGCGAGAGTCTGCGTACAGGATCGCTGCGGCCAAATGGGCGTAGAGTTGGGCATCGGCTTCCGTCATCCGCAACCGCTGCAACATCAACTGGCTCTGCGCACGGGACAACTCAAATACACGTGAAGCCAAGCGGGGATCACGGTATCGTTCTACGGCGGCGATCGCTTTTTCCCTCGTCTCTGCAACCCCTGTGATCAGGTAGACCACGGCAGTCTCCTCGCTGGCGAGGGTTATCGCCTGGCGAATGCTCACGATGGGATCGAGCACTGCTCCCTGATGGCCGGAGAGGGGACCGGAATGCTCCAGGGCCGCCGGATGTTCGAGCGAACGGGTGCGGCCGATGAATTGTTCCCGACTCGTTTCAAAACTGGCCGATGTCTTCCTGGCCGCTTCAACGTGAAGGAGATGGAACATCCACGGAGTCGATTCCTCAGGTGCCTGGGAACGTCGCATACAGAGGATCGCTTCCGAGTCTGGCAGGAGTTCTGTCTGGACAAACAGATTGCTGAAAGCGGGATGTGCTCGGTCCGCGTCTGTTGCCGTCAGTACGACTTCACCATAGCTTGTCACCTCGATCGTCCGCTCCAAACGCGACAGATTTGTCAGCGTCAGACGGCGGACTTCGACGTGGTCTTCCGGTGAGACACTGATCTGGGTTCGTGCATCGATTTCCGAACGGAGCAACCGGTATTCGACCCGGCCAAGGGAAAACACCGCCTGGTATTTGTCGACGGTACGACGAGTAGGATGGTACGTATTGGACCAATAGTCACCGGATTCCAGATCGCGAAGGAAGCAGAACTGGCCGAGATGGTCACGGGTCAAGTCGTCGTGCCATCGGGTTATGGCGACGCTGCCATAACGACTCATGCCGCCTCCAGCATTCGTCAGGGCAACGTGGTACTTGCCATTGCTCAGTAGATGTACCTCAGGAACGGCGGTGTGAGGGGTGTCGAAGATGCGAACGCTGGTGCGGCCGACTTGCGACGAGTCGAACGGGGCCATACCAGTATCCAGTGTCTCCGGGTCAACGGGACGTACCGCCTGTGAGACACGTTCCTGAAGCAGCAGGTCATGCGCACGGCAGAGTGGATCCTGGAGGAAACGCTGTGGGAAGACTCCGCCGAGCAATACGTTGGTGAAGGCCAGAAGCGTCATTCCGCTGTGATGGGCCATGACCGTGCGACAGGGGGCGGGCAGGTCGTCAGAGAGGCAACGGGGAGGTGTATAATCGAGGGCATCGTAAAAGCCATAGGGGCTCAGACAACCTAGTTGTTCCAACCGAGCCAGATTGACGCAGGCTTCTCGTGGAGCGACCATGCTTGCCATGGCTGAGGCATAAGGTGCGATGACTAGATTGTTGCCTAGCCCTCGTTCCAAACCCAATCCCGGCACGCCGAACGCCCGGTATCGGTAGGCCATACTCGCATCGGTAAGGTTGTAACAGCTTTCCGAAATCCCCCACGGAACCCCAAGGCTCCGCGCATAACGAATCTGTCGCCGCACGGCCGCGCGACAACTGGCATCCAATAGCGAAGCCGGATAAGAAGGCATCAACAACATCGGCATCATGTACTCGAACATCGATCCGGACCAACTCAGCAGCGTGGGCTCGCCGTCAGCCAGCGTGACCATGCGTCCCAGGTTGAACCAATGGTCAAGAGGAAGCTGACCGTGGCTGATTGCCAGAAAACTTGCTAGTCTGGCTTCCGAAGCCAGAAGATCATAGTAGCTCGCATCATGACGATGTTCACTGACGTTGAAGCCGATTGCGAGGAGTCTCTTCTCGGCGTGGAAGAGGAAACGATAGTCCATCATCGACAACTGCTGGCAGAGGTCTATCAAGGCGGCAATGGTCTGGAATTGTGCACGTGCCGTAGTTGCCGCCTTTTCGGCAGCCTGCGCAAGCGAATTGAGCGACTGGCAGAACGACTCCAGACTCTCGTGCTTTTCGCCGTCCAATGACAGAGCGTCGATTAGTGCGGCGACCTGCTTCTGCACTTGTGGAACGCTGTGGAGTAATTCCGCGAGGGTACAACCGCGGTCCAACGTATTGAGCTGCGCGCGTAGTTCATCCATCGCTTGTTGCTGATCCTGCGAGAACATCTCCGCCTGCGGCATCCATGCCCCACGCAGGTGGCTCCAGAATGCCAGCTCCACCAATTCGTGCTTAGCCCTTGTACACTGCCGCACCAACGCCTCGCCCCACTCCTTGAGGATGGGCTCGTCCGCCGGTACGTTGGCTGCCAGGTCCGTCGCTGTCGTAAGGATCTGATCAAGCAGTCTACCGGCTTGGCTGGTTCCGCCGTCAAACGGGTCGGGGCACATGAGCCGGAGGTCTGTGAGGTAGGTGGCCAGCCTATTCAGGCGTTGCCCATCTACGGTGGAAGCAATTTGGCGTTCAAGGACTTCCACGGTATCACGCAACGCGTCAAAAAGGCGAGGCGGAAGCACGGGCCGGTCCCGCAATTCCTCAAGTCCAACGCGGAGGACAGTCAGGGCGCCCCAGAGATTGCCGCTATCCACACTGGACACATACCGCGGTTCGGCCGGCTTAAGAGTGCGTGTATCGTACCAATTGTAGAAATGTCCACGATACCGTTCGAGTTGCCTCGCGGATTCGAGCGTACGGCGGATCCGCTCCAACAGATCCGTGGCTGGCAGATAACCGAGGTCGTAGGCCGCCAAGTCAGCAAGCAACCCCATGCCAATGTTCGTCGGGCTGGTCCGTGGGGCGACGACCCAATGGGGACGTTCTTGCACATTGTCAGGGACCAGCCAATGATCTTGCTCGGTCACAAAGGTATCGAAGTAATGCCACGTCTGGCGTGCCCACCGCCGAAATTGCTTCGTCTCTGACGAACTGACGCGGACGGTTCTCGCATGAGACGGCTGTGAAACACGCCATGCTATCCATGGTCCCGCCATCCACGGCAGAAGCACCGGTATGGTAAAGAGGAGGGCCAGTGGATTGAGAATCGCCAGCAAGGCCTCAACCGCAAGGGCGGCTACCGGACAGGCCCACATAATCTCATAGTGATCACGACAATTCCCTTCGGAACGCACCTCCGCTTCGCCGGCGGTCGTCCATTCGAGCAGATTCTTTCGGCTAATATAGAGGCGGTAGAGTGTGCGGCCAATGGCGTCCAGATGGCAGTGAACGGTGTACGGCAAAATGGACAAGGAAATCGCCTCCCGGCTCAAGGCGGCGAAGCTACTCGTCCCCTGATCCTTCAGGTGCAGTCTCCACGGTTTGTCTTCCGGCTTGCGAAAGAAGCCGGGAATGCAACTGACGAGGGGGGGAGCGAACGTCACGAATAGAGCCAGGAGGGTCCAGTAGCCGGCCAAGTTGGACGCGAACACCCAGCCAAGCAGCAGAAACGCCAAGAGACAAACAGGCGTGAGACTACGTCTGAGGTTGTCAAAGATCTTCCACCGGCAAAGCCATGAGAGTGGGTTGGGCTCACGGCCCCGCGCCGTGGGAGTGAACGGCCACAACCAGACGGCGATCTGCCAATCGCCACGAATCCAACGATGGCGGCGACTCATATCGGCCAGCAGACGCGACGGATACCCCTCGAACAGAACAACATCGTTCACCAAGCCACTTCGGGCAAAGCAGCCCTCGATCAAATCGTGACTCAACACGCGGTTGTCGGGAAATCTCTCGTCCAACGTAGCGTCGAAAGCATAAACATCGTAAATCCCCTTGCCGATGTAACTCCCCTGGGAAAAAACGTCCTGATACACGTCGCTCGTCTGGCGCGTATAGGGATCGATCCCAGCATCACCGGCAAAGAGCCGGCTGAAGGGGGTTCGCTGCGCCTCGGGGATCGTCGTAGCCACACGAGGCTGGAGGATGCCATACCCCTCAACCACGAGACGCGTCTTGGAATCGATCCGTGGACGATTGAGGGGATGGGCCATACAGCCAACCAATTCCCGGGCAACATCACGAGGCAACTGTGTATCGGTGTCCAGCGTAATCACGTATCGCACGTTCGCCAGTTGCGTCAGATCACCGACGATCACGCTGAAGGCCTCGGTGGCCCCGGTCCGCAGAAGGCGATTGAGTGCCCTCAGTTTACCTCGTTTTCGCTCCTCCGCCATCCAGACTTCCTCCGAAGGATTCCAAATCCTCGGACGATGAAAAAGGTAGAACGAGCATTGCCGGCTCTGACAATATCGCTCGTTGAGTCGCTCAACGCCTTCGCGGACCAAGTCCAGCAGAGTCTGATCGGTTGGCAATGTCTCATGGTCAGCATCGGGAAAGTCCGTGAGCAAGGCGAAAAGCAACTGATCGTCCTGGTTGGCCAGGTAGCGGACCTCCAGTTGATCAACCAACGAATGAACCGAGGTCTCGCAGGTTAGCATGGTGGGCACGACAACCAGGGTGCGATGTTCGCGAGGAATTCCCGTGGAAAAATCAAGCCGTACCAAAGGATTCGGGGGAACGAGCATCGTACAGAACCAGTTGACCAAGCTCACGGCAAATTGCCCCGCAACGACGGCAAACAGGAGGAGAGCCAGCAGACTCCCATTGACGCTCAGCGTCGGGAGAGTCTCTAGATGCCACTTGGCGACGACTGCAGCGCCAAGGGTCAACAACCAAACCAGCAGGATCGCACTGAGATAGCTACCCAGCGGAGCCCAGGCAACAGCCCGGCCGAGAAGTTCATACCAAGAGTGACGATATCCAATACTCTCTTCTAACCGTCGAACTCCCCGGTCCACCAAGTAGTAGCCTACATGACGCAGTCTCGTCTCTTCCGTGTAAGGCTCCGTTGGCTGAGCGGACGTACTTGCAGCATGTTGCGCAAGTTCCACCGCAATTCGGCCAATCTGCTCCTCCGTCAGGGGACTGCGTCGGGAGAGTCTCTCGATGGTATGGCGATAAAGATCCCGACTGGCAAAGTCCATCTGTTGGTAGACCCCGGCAGGATCCTGACGGAGAATTTGTTCCACCGTGCTTTGCCCTTCGACGAATTCTTTCCAATCCAAGGCCCCTAATGCACGAAGACTCGAAATACTGTTGCCGATCGACAACTGGTCGGCGGCCTGTCCCTGATCGTCCAGGTTCACCAGGTCCTCAATCGTCTGTCCCTGTTCAGCAAGGGATTGCGCGAGAGCCTGGATGGCAACGTTGTCTTTGGGAAGACGGCCATTGAGACGCTGGATGAAGCGTGCGACAAAGGCGCTGTTGAAAGCTGGCTTCTCGGAAACCAACTCATCCACTGTGCGAATGAACTCGCCAAACGATCTGTGAAATGCCTGGACAAGCCGATCGGCCCAAGCCTCTCCCAACTGCTGGTCATGCTGCTGCCTTACAGCGAGCAAGGCGACCCGACGAAGGTTTTCAATCAGAGCCAATCGAAGCATAATGGGGATGGCCCACAACTCACCGAGCCTGAGGGGGGTCACCTCTTGATACGCGTCGACAAACTCATGTATGTTTTCCTGGTCAATCTGCCCGTCAACGTGGCTGATCAGTTCCAGGGCGAGGTCGTAGACTCGGGGCAGGCCGTCACTGGTCCCACCGGAAAGCTGCGGCAGCTGCATACTGTATTTGCGAGGAAGATGCTGGCGGGCCATCCGGATCTGTTCCTGGATCAAGTAGTAATTGTCCAGGAGCCAGACCCCGGCGGGAGAGATTGCATGTCCTTCGGCGGAATCCAGGCTTAGCAGTCGATGGGTTTCTTCCAGAATCTCCGCGTTCTCCCGGAGTCGCTCCAAGAGCCGATCCCGACAGGGCTGGGGACTCACCCGATGCCATTCCGCGAGCATGCGAGCATGACGGCGAAGCTGTTCCAGGCTGAAGAGTTCGACTCGGATCGGCTCTTCCTGAACCCGGAGTTTTGCAAACAACTGCTCGGCTGTCTCCAGGCGACGTCGCCCCAGCCGCCATCGCCGTGAGATCATGTGGGAGTCGCGGACCTTCGTCGGAGCAATCATCAGGGAGGACTCCTTTTTGGAGCGAGTCAGTCGCCGAAGTACAGCGTCAGCAGACGCTGCTGGCGTTTGGGAAGAGCGCCGCGATCCGGGAGAATATAGTGCCCTCCCTGAGTGTCGATAAGCAGCAATCCGCGGGCTCCAAACACTTGAACACCGTCGCTTTGTTTTTCGAGCCGGATTTGTGCCGGGCCACTTTCGGTCATGACGGTCAGAACGAGGTTATTGACGTTGGTACGGATCTGGCGAATCTCACGAATCCGATGGAGCAGGTGTCGCCGGCCAAGCGAACGGAGGATCGCCTCTTGCGTCGAGCGGGGCCACGCATCGAGCGTGTGGATAATCCCAATGTCGATCTCGTGGCCAAAGGAATCGCGTTGTCGGAGACAGACGAATTCGTGTGGGTAGCTGGCCGGGAAGGCCCGAACTGCGTAGACCTCGTCATTGTCCTGTCCGGCAGAGATAACCCGCAGCATTCCTTGCTGGTCCCCCTCGACGACGATCGAGGCCGGATCGAGCCAGGAAAGCCCATGGTCTTCATCTTCACGAGATCGTCTTATGAGCAGGCTGTCCGCCTCGTGGTCGAAGTACAACGACTCAAATACGCTTCCGTTGCCATTCAGGTCAGCAGGGTTGGAATGGCCGTTTCCCGAACGCGATATACCAACGAACGATTCAACCCGACGCCGGCTCTCCTTGAGATTCCACTGTATTCGGACCAATGTGCTGTAGAGTCCACCGCGGGAGAGCAACTCGTCGTGCGTTCCCTGTTCGATCAGCCGCCCTTGATCGAATACAAGCAATCGGTCTGCATCTTTCAGTGTGGAAAGGCGGTGCGCAATGGCGATCGTGGTCCGTTTGCGGGAGAAACGACGAATCGCGTCGCAAATCGCTCGCTCCGACTCCGCGTCGACACTGGCCGTTGCTTCATCAAGGATGAGGATGGCAGGATCAAACAAAAGGGCTCGGGCGATGGAGAGCCGTTGCCGTTCCCCTCCCGACAATCCAGTCCCCCCCTCGCCCAATTGGGTTTCGTAGGCGAAGGGCATGCGCATGATGAAGTCATGGGCATCGGCCGAGTGGGCGGCAAGGAGAATTTCTTCGGGACTCGCGTTTGTATTGCCGTACTTGATATTCTCAGCAATCGTTCCGCGAAAGAGGAAAGGCTCTTGGGGGACCATCCCAATCGAACGTCGTAGTTGCCGGCTCCCGATCTCACGAACGTCCTGTCCGTCGACCAGGATTTGTCCCGCATCAACCTCATACAGCCGGGCGATCAAGCTGACCAACGTCGACTTGCCGGAACCGCTGCGGCCGATCACCCCGATCATTTCTCCCGGCTTGATGCTAAAACTGACGTCGTGCAACACCGGACGATTCTTGTCGTAGCCAAACGACACGTTTTGGAACTGCACCGCCCCCTGGATCTGCTTAAGGGAGGAGGCGGCTGGTTCCGTGTCTTTCGGTTCACTTGGTGTATCCAGCAGGTCGAAAATCCGGCAGCTTGTTGTAAAGAAACTGCTAAACCAGGTCGTCGACTCGGCGATCGTCGTCAAAGGGGTATAGAACATTGCAAGGTACGCCAAGAAGGCGACCAGAGAGCCGAGCGTCATTTCGCCGAACAACACGTCGCGTCCACCGATATACCACACGGCCAGCCCACCACAGGCAAACAGGAGCCCCATCAAGGAGGTGAAAGTCACCGTCGAGAAGTCGACCGTTTGCCGTGAGTCACGCAAGCGATGGCTCGACTCACAAAAGCGGCTGATTTCTCGATGCTCTTGCACAAATGCCTTGACGACACGGATTCCCGAGAGCATCCCCGTCAGGGCCGACGCTTGCTTTCCGACAGCATCCCAGTAGTGCTGATGACGTGGGTTGAGGTATCGGGTGAAATACCAACTGCCGGCGATGATGAATGGCATCGGCAGCATGGTAACGAGGGCCAGTTTAGGGTTCAGATAGAAAAGCATTACGCCAATGCCCACGAGCTGAAGCGACTGGAGGAGGAAGCCGCCGGTCATATGGTACACCAACGTATGGAGCGTCTCTGTATCGTATGCCACGCGGCTCATGAGCATGCCGACCTGGTTACGGTCGTGGAACGCCAGGGGCAGTTCATTCAGCTTCTTGACCAATTCATTGCGCAGGTTGGCCGTGAGTGTGGTGCCAACACGACTGGAAACGCGTCCCTTCCAAATGGTAACCAGCGCGGAAACCAGACGTATCATCAGCAGGCCGGCCACGATCGCCAAAAGCAGAAGCAACAGGTCTGCTGAGTCGCCTTGTGGCCTTTTCGCTTGGAGAACCTGATCGACCAACACACGTTGGAGCATCGGTGGAGCAACCTCTATCGTGACGGCTACCAATGACAGCGTGAGCAACAACAGGACGCTGCCATGGAAGGGACGCATGAACGCGAGGAGACGACTCGCGGTACGCCAGCGGGGGGGCGGCTCATGTTGCTGTAAAGCCGAAGGGAACGCGTGGGAGCGGAGGCGACTGTCGCCATTCGCGGATAGGTCTCCACCAACCGCCCAAGCTCCGGAAAGACCTCGTGTGTTCAGGCTATCGACCAAGTCGGCCAACGACTGGGTGACGTCTCCCGGAAAACGGAGGACATCCACCCATTGTCCCTTCACCTGGATTTGGAGAAAGCAGGAGCCAACAGAGGGGGATAGTCGCCACCCGTCAACGGCAGACAACTCCCACTCTCGCAGCTTCTCCCGCAGACTCTCCCCACCGACTACGACAAGACGTTGTGGTTGGACCTGGAGCCGTTCTGGGCGAGTGTTTCCAATCAAGTCAACAGTGGTATCCAAGGCAAAGAGAATGGGGGAATCAAGATTACCATTGGCGGACACTGCCTTGAGTCGTGCGTGTGCAGCCTCTAGGAACATTCCTGCTCTACCTCGTTGGAGCCATCGCCTGTGCGTGCCAGGTTACACCTGGAGTTTGGCGATACAGGAAGCATATGCCTTGGAAAAAGATATCCGTCTCTGGGTCTCAGGGAAGTGGTACCTGTCGGGGTACTGAGTTGATTGGCCAGGACTCTGCGGATCTGGCCCCTTCAGAACCTGCCTCAAACCCGATATCGGATTGTCCAATCGCCCAGTCTGCCGACGTCTTGGAAGTGAATTGTTCGGGCAGTGTTCGCAACAGGTCACCTCGCGAATTGGGAGAGGCTTTTCAGGGTCAGCAATTCACGCAGGGATCATGAAGGGTATTTTTCCTACCCAACACGGATGGTTAACACCTCACAGACAGATGTCTCCGATCGGTAACGGCGTTGTCCCATCGCTTTCGCGCATGTTGTTTTGGCGCGAGATTCTACGCTCCCATGGTTGTTATTGTCCTAAGGAATGGGAACCTCGACGAAACTGGCACAAGACTTGCTCGACACGGTTCCACCTTGATGAACGCATAGGATTCTATCAGTCTTCCCGGATGGTGGTCTTTCGCGCACGACTCAACAGGAGGCAATAACAACGATGTCCATCTGGATGATTCTGGTCTTCGCCATTTGCATGCTTAGCGCTGTCCTAAGTTTCGGAGCCACGTCAACCTGGGGCAATGTATCGACGCTCAGCAACACCTCGTTGTCGATGTTTCTGTTGGCCTTGGTTGTCTTCGTCTGCGGCGTCGTCACACGGGGGATTCGTCGACCGGTCGTGTGAGTCGCGTCCTCCAAAAGTACAAGAACGACCACTTCGGTGGTTTGGCAGCGACCAATTGCACTACGACAGACTGCCCCTATTGAGTGTGACAAATCGGTTGACGCCGGACGACCGCGATCATCGAGGCGTCAACAGAGCCTGTAGTAGTGGCTTGAAGATAGGCAAGAGGGATTGAGGCGGGCGGAACACCAGTGGTGGAGACACTTTGGCCGCCGCATCGACGAGGTCGTCGTCCCCTTCAGCTGTTCAGAAGGCGGCGAAAGACCGGATTGCACCCCAAAACTGTCTCATCTTCCGATTTCAAGCCGGCAAGGCGCGGGGTTCGAGGTTTGAAATCGGGGATGTTGGCATTTACTTGCCTTGCTCCCGCCGCGTCTCTAGTTCGTCCCAACGACGATAGGCTTCGGCGATCTCCCTTTCCAAAGCTTGCAATCGCCCTTTGGTTTCGACAATCATCGCGGCAGGCTGGCGGTAGAACTCTGGAGTGGCCATCGCCTCGTGCAATTCGCCCAACATGGCCTCAAGATCCTCGATCTGCTTGGGCAGGGCTTCCAATTGCCGCTGCTCCTTGTAAGTCAGACGACGGGATCGTTCCTCACTCCCCCGTTGGGAAGGCTTGTGCTTCACCGGTACTGGTTCAGCCGGAATCGTGGGCTCGACTGGCCGTTGCCGCAGCCAATCATCATAGCCGCCCGCGTATTCCTTGATTCGTCCCTCCCCTTCCAGCACCAGGGTACTCGTGACAACGTTGTTGACAAACTCCCGATCATGGCTGACCAGGAGGAGTGTACCTGGATACTCGATCAACAGGTCCTCAAGCAGTTCAAGGGTTTCCAGGTCGAGGTCATTGGTTGGCTCGTCCATCACCAACACATTGGAGGGTTTGGTAAACAATCGGGCAAGCAGCAAACGATTCCGCTCTCCCCCGGAAAGGCGTGACACAGGGCCGCTGGCCTGATCGGGGGTAAAGAGAAAGTCTTCCAAGTAGCCGATGATGTGTTTTTTCTTGCCGTTGATTGTTACCGAGTCGGAACCGTCACGCACATTGTCGCGGACCGACTTGGTGTCGTCCAACTGGGCATGCAGTTGGTCGAAATAGGCGACTTCGAGGTTCGTTCCATGACGGACCACCCCGTCGTGGGGAGGTAATTGGCCAAGGAGCAGTCGCAATAAAGTAGTCTTGCCGGAACCGTTGGGCCCGATCAAGCCGACGCGGTCGCCCCGCATGATCCTCGTAGAAAAACATTGGACGATTGGGCGGCCGTTGTAGGCGAAATGCAGGTCCTTCGCCTCAATCACCAGCCGGCCAGATCGCTCGGCTTCCTGGATCTCCATGCGTGCTTCGCCCAACGGATCGCGACGGTTGCGTCGCACTTCCCGCATCTTTTCAAGGGTTTGGACACGTCCTTGATTTCGTGTACGGCGTGCTTCGATGCCACGGCGAATCCAGGCCTCTTCCTTGGCCAGTCGCTTGTCAAACTCAGCCCGTTGCCGAACCTCGGCCTCAATGGCCGCCTCTTTACGCACCAGATAGGTCTCGTAATCGCACGTCCAACTAGTCAGTCGGCCGCGGTCGAGCTCGATGATTCGGGTTGCCAGCCGACGCAAGAAGACGCGGTCGTGAGTCACAAACAAGAGTGTCCCACCGTAGCGTAAGAAGAACTCTTCGAGCCAGGCAATGGCATCGATATCCAAATGGTGGGTCGGCTCCTCCAGCAGGAGGAAATCGGGATAGCGAACCAGGGCCTTGGCCAATAGGACACGGCGTTTCATTCCGGCAGAGAGAACAGCCACTTCCGCGTCTGGATCAAGCGACATGCGCGATAGCACAGTCTCGACCTGCTGATGCATGCGCCAGCCACCCTCGGCCTCCAGGGCGTGCTGGATACGGTCCAACTGGCTCTGCAATCCGGCAGTCCCTTCGAGGGCCAGACGATGAGCCACATGGTGATATTCGGTCAGCAACGCGGCACGCGGCCCCAAGCCGCGTGCGACCTCGTCAAAAATCGTTCCGCCAAGTCCCTGGGGGACTTCCTGCGGAAGCATGGCCGTCACCACCCCCTGCTGTCGGGTGATTTCTCCCCGATCCGGCTCAAGATCTCCTTGGATCAATCGCAGGAGTGAGGTCTTCCCCGTGCCGTTGCGACCGAGTAAGCAGACCCGTTCCCCAGGCTCAATCGTCAGATTGCCGTTCTCCAAGACCCAAGGGCCTCGAAAGCCCAAACAGACATTGTGTAACGTAACTAGTGCCATGTGCTGATGATACGCCCCGTTGGCAACTGCCACAAGGCTTGACCTGGGGAAGGGGGTGTCGTGGGAGATCGGCAGGCCGTAAATGGCATCTGCCCATGCGATGCGCATTCTTTAGTCCCCTGCTGGTTGACACTTGCTGTTCGGCGAAGTAACTTGGCCTTGCAACGTTACGGTGAAGGCACCAAGCGACCGGTTGACCCAGGAGTTGGCCATATGAATGCGGAAACGCGCAACTGGTGGAGCATGCGATTCGTCGTGATCGCGGCAGTGGTGTTGTTGACCGGCGAGACCCTGGCTGCCGAGGGGGCGAAGCCTCTCTTCTTCGCTTACCGATCGTTCTGGCCCGAATTTGAGGCTATGCGGCAGTTCAAGGAGGCGGGTGTCGAGACCGTCTGCATCTTTGCCGCCAACACCGACAATTCCCTGGGCCAGCCCTACTGCAAATATCCGCCGGTCTGGCGATGGTTTGACAAATACGATTTCGATTCACTCGACAAACAATATGACGACGTGCTTAAGGTGAATCCTGAAGCCAAGTTCATCTGTATGATCGACCTTAACACGCCGATCTGGCTTCAGCGGCAACTTGCCCTTCGTGGGCAAAGCGCCGAGTGTGAAAGCTTCACCATGTTGAGTTGTGCCTGCGCAAATCCGACATGGCGCAAAGCGACCGGCGATTACCTGGAGACAGTCGTCAAGCACATGGAGGCTAGGTACGGCGATCGCGTCAAGGCCTACCTGCTGGCGTGTGGTCAGACGGACGAGTGGATGGACTACAGCCGCGGGATCGCGGGACGAACGAAGAAGCAGGCTTGGAAAGCGTGGCTTCATCGGCATGGCAAGGCAGAAGTGCCGGTTCCCGACTTGGAGCGTCTCGACCGAGCCTCATTCGAAAACTTGATCCGCGACCCGGCTACCGAGCAGGACGTGGTCGACTACGCCCAGTTTACCGGTGACACCATTGTCGACACCGTGCTGGAAATCGCAGCGAAACCCCGGGCGCGCATCCCAAAACAGCGTAAGAGCGGCATGTTTTTCGGCTACATTCTGGAACTGACGGGGACTCGCATGGTCTGGGCCGGACATCTGGAGTATGAACGGCTCTATCGTTCGCCGGATATCGACTTCTTCATCAGCCCGGGCACCTATGGCGACCGTCCCATGGGCGGCGGTAGCGGCTTTATGGTCCCTAACGGTACGCGTGTACTCAACCACAAGGGCTTTTTGCACGAGATCGACCATCGTACACCAACGTATAACGTCAAACTCGACGAGTTTGTATCCATCGGTTGGATGGTGCCGTGGAAGAACCAAGCCGAGACCGACGCTGGATTGAAACGCGAGTTCGCTCTGGCCACGATCAACCAGACCTCGCTTTGGTGCTTTGACATGTGGGGCGGAGTGTTCAAAACTCCGGAAACCATGCGAATTGTCGAGCAGGGCAAACGGCTGTGGGACCGCTTCAGCGTCGGGCCGATGAAGAGCCGTGCTGAGGTGGCGTTGGTGGTCGATCCACAGAGTGCCCGATATCTTAACGACCTTCATCCCACAATTCCGCAGATCTACCAGGGGACGCGGAATAAGCTAAACCGCCTCGGTGCGCCCTTTGAGGTCTTTTCCTTCAACGATCTGCCTCGCGTAGATCTGGGGGCCTATCGGTTGGTTTTGTTCCCCGGGCTTTTCGTGGTCACGCCGGAGAAAATGGACGTCCTCAAAAAGTACGTGTTCAACAACAATCGGACCGTATTGTTTGCTTATGCCCCAGGCATCTGTGACGGCAAAACACTGGATGTCGGCCGAGTGAAAGAACTAACCGGCACGGCATTCAAGACACCAGGGGTCAACGTCGTTCAACGCGACGGCTGGAAATCGGTCTTCGTGCCGAGCTACGAAGTGCTTACCCCGCAGGTATTGCGTCAGGCGGCGGTCGAGGCCGGCGTGACGATCGTCTGTCAAGATCCAGTCCCCGTCTTCGCCAACGAACGTCTTCTGGCGATCCATGTGGCCGATGGCGGCGAGAAAACCCTCACCCTGCCGGCCGACTATCGGCAGGTGCGGGAACTGTACACGGGACAAGTCTTCCCGGTGACCCAACGGCAATTCTCGTATCCGTTCAAGACGCCTGACACGGCGGTGTTCGAACTGGTGCCATAATCACGGCGGGCTTGGCCCCAAACAGACCGCTTATTGTCGGGGCCCGCGTCGACGAAGCAAGCCTTGCTGGCAAGGTTCAAAGGAATTGCACGAACTGCTCACAGGACGCCCCCCTGCACAAGTCGCATTGGCCGCCTCTTCTTGGGTAGAGATTCGTCCGATGATCGACTTTTCGAATTGGCACGTAATGTGTTGGGAAGAGCCCTAGCGAGAGAATCGTCCGTCCCATCAGCCAGGAGGTTTAAGATGATCGACACTACGACAACGCAAGAGCTGGTCGATACGAGCGTAACCAAAGTCAAGTCGTCCTTTTCGCCACACGGCAAGATGGGCCAACGGTATCTGGCCGCAGGGATCCATGTGTCAATGCGGCTTTGGGAGAACGAGCAACCCGGAGTTCCTAAGCCGCTGACTGCCCGCGATTATGAAACGGTTGGTTACGTGATCCAGGGTCGGGCCGAATTGCATCTTGAAGGCCAAAAGGTGCTCCTGGAAGCCGGCGATTCTTGGGTGGTCCCCCGAGGGGCATCGCACACCTACCAAATCCTTGAGCCATTCACGGCCATTGAGGCTACCAGTCCGCCATCGATTATCCATGGCCGTGATGATCCGATTCATCACTGATCCCCGCTCTTCGCGGGCCTGAATCGTGGGGGACAAAGGAGAATTCGACCGCCTGATGCCGAACTCTCTGGGGCGGGCTTAAGGCTTCCGTCACATCGCGGAGCGGTTTGGACGCGACAGGATGCGATTTCTTCAACACCTGTCACAAGCCGCCCCGTATAAGAGGGGGCGATCAGGTCTCTTGTTGCCCCAACGTGACCTGCTTTATACAACACCTCATCCGTGTGTTGCCGCAAGACTGGCGAAGCATCTGTCTGAAGATTGACGGTCGCATCCCCTACCGCGTGGATGGTACTGTTGTACAATGGTCACCTTTTGGACTGTTGCCACCCTGGTCATGCTTTAGGCCGGTAAGGAGGGAACATCAGTGGGAATGGAACGACCCGTAACTGAGGCCTTGGGGCTGTTAGAGACGATCGGATTTGCCCCCACCCTGGGCGCGCTGGACGCCATGGATAAAGCGGCCGACATTCGACTGCTCCAATGCGAGTTGAACGATATGATGGGCGTAAGCACGAAGATTATCGGTTCAGCGGCAGCCGTGGCCACGGCCATCGAGGCAGGCCGCCGCGTGGCTGAGCACATGGGAGGGCAGCCGGTTGCCCAAGTCATCCCACGCTCGGAGCCAAACGCACTGGCCGCAATCGTCTCCCCACGCCAGTTCAACCCGCTGATTCAACAAGATACTGTCTTCTTTCCAGACTACGAACCGGCCAAGCCTGCAACCGCAGAGGAACCATCAATGAAGCCAGAGAGTTCATTTGCCTTGGGGCTGATTGAGACACAAGGTTTTACGGCCGTTTTTGAAGCGATTGACACCGCCTGCAAAGCGGCCAATGTCGAGGTGGTCGGCAAAGAAAAGCTCGGTGGCGGATACATTGCCGTGATCATCAAGGGCGATCTGTCAGCCGTGACCGCCGCGATCGAGGCCGGCAAAGTCAAGGTCGAAGGTCTCGGCAAACTGATCGCCGCCGAAGTGATCGCGCGGCCCAGCCCGTCGGTGCTAGCCCTGTTGCCCCAAGGGTAATACCAGCCCCCATCCAGTGGAGTCGTCTTTTGCGAACCAGGTGGGACGATGGGCGCAAACAGAAAGAATCAGGTTCAGACGGGCGTCGCCCATGTGCGATCTGCCGACCCGATCATGCGGCGGTTGATCGATGCGGTGGGGCCGTTCGCGCTTCGCCCCGAGCGGACGCGGCGGTTCAGCGTCTTGGTGAGGTCCATCATCTCCCAACAGGTTTCCACAGCCGCCGCCAGGACAATCCAGGGCCGACTGGAAGCGATTCTCGCGCCCGGCAAGCTCGAGCCGGAGGGGATTGCCCGGCTGACGGAGCCCCAACTCCGCTCCGTCGGAATCTCGCGGCAGAAGGCATCCTACCTGTTGGACTTGGCCGAGAAGACGCTGGACGGCACCTTGCGTCTAGAACGCATCGGCCGGCTTTCCGACGAAGCGGTGATCAACATGCTGACCCAGGTGAAGGGAATCGGCCGGTGGACGGCGGAAATGTTCTTGATCTTCTCCCTCGGCCGGCTGGACGTGTTGCCGGTAGATGATCTTGGGGTGCGCACGGCCATCAAGGATCTGTATCGGCTTGAGGATCTGCCCGACAAAAACACCTGCCTCAGCATCGGCACGGCGTGGCGCCCGTTTGCCACGATTGGCTCGTGGTATTGCTGGCGGAGCCTGGACCTGAAACGGAGTGTTGAGAACGTTGCCAAAAGGGGGCCGACGTAGAAGGGGAAGACCGAAAAACCCTCAGAAATGGCAAGAACATGGCAGTCCGAACAACTCATGCGGTGACCGGGGCCTTTGGCTACTCGGGCAAGTACATAGCCAAGCGGTTCCTGAACGAAGGACAGGGCGTTCTAACGCTTACCAACTCGCCCTCCCGCGGGAATCCGTTTGGGGAGCGGATTCGAGCGGTCTCGTTCCATTTCGACGAGCCTGAGTCATTGGCCGAACACCTTCGGGGCGTGTCGGTCCTCTACAACACGTATTGGGTGCGTTTCAATCCCCAGCTGTCCAAATGTGCCGACGCAGTCGGCGATGTTGTAATCACGAAGGATGAGATCGAAGGGCTGATGGCCGATTTGCTGTACGTCGACGCTCCTCCGGCCAAACAGACGGTGTTGACCGATTGGATCCAGAGCCACGCCGACAGCTTGGGGCGGCACTATACCAGCGAACTGGCTCGACGAAAGGACCGGACGTCGGCCTACCGGTCGAACTGAGCCCTCAGCCAACGGGCACCGGACTGCACGATATTGGCGATACAACGAATCACCAAGGCCATGAACGCCCCAAGTGAGAATCCGAGACCGAGGGCCAGTGTTACACCGACGATCCCGTCGCCGTGGATCTGAGCCCAGCAAACCACAACGCTGAACACGGCCATGGCAAGGGCCAGGATGAGAGGCCAATAGCTGCGGTGGACGAACGCTTGGATGAACGGGTAGGCGAAGATCCCAAGGATCGTATAGACGTTTTCAAACACGAACATCCCGGCGGGGATTCCCCCAACGCCCAGGAGGAGCGCGCCAGCCGGGCCGGCAAACAGCCCACCGAGGATTGCCCCGCTCAGGGCGCCGATCGAGCCGCCAACAATATGTGAGAGATAGTCGCGAAGGGTGAGCTCAGGGAAAAGCGTTAACCGTTCACGGAGCGGTTTCATGGCCTTCGAATCCCCGAAACATACCATCGTGATGTCTTCCCCGTATATTCTAATGGCTATCCCCCGAATATCAAAGTACGCGTGGAATGTGCCTTCTGCATTGGCAGCCGTATTCGGCAACCGTCTGTCGCAATTGGACAAGGGAATCTGGTGGAAAGGTGACGGATGGTGGCGTAGGATAGGGCATTCCTGTCCCTCACACATCAGCGTGGCCGCGGATTCGGGCGAAACGGTGGGCAAGACCGCCCGCTACGCAGAAAGGTGCCTGAAGCAATCTTTGCGTAAGGAATGGAGCAACCATGCGCGTGGAACGAGAAGTGTCTGCCCGGGCATTGGTCCAGCGACTGTGCCTGGGGATCGCGCTGACCGTTACGGCAGGTGCGGTGCAGGGTGAAGTGCGGATCGATGGCCGGAGTTTGGGACGTCTGCCAACCGGAACGCAGGTGCATGAGAGTGTCAAGCCCGAGGCGGACGGCGTGGCTATCGCGTTTTCCAAGGGAGGTATCACCCTTCCGACTGCGGGCCTTCTGACAGCCGGTACAGGCTCAATCGACGTGGAGTGCCAAATGCCCAACGTCTGGCCGGCCTCAGGCGATCGGGCCCTTTTTCATACGGCAGCGGCAGCCCATGTCCATGTAACCTTGTTCTTCCGCGATGGCGTGCTCTTGGCCGTGTATAAGGGAGGAAAGGACCACTTTTCCTCGATCCACTGCACCGAGACGGGCAAATGGCAGCCGGGTAGTTGGCACCGGGTGCAGTTCGGTTGGCAGGCCGTGGGGGAGACGGACGTGGAGTTCCTGCTTCTGGTTGACGGCCGACTGGCCGGCACGGCAACCGGCTGGCGAATCGCCACCTGGCCGGCCACCTGCGAAGTGGGCGTGCGCAGTCGCGGCACTCCTTGGCAGGGACTGCTCCGCAATATCGTCCTGTCGACCAAGCCAATCGCAATCCCCGGTCTCGCGCCGGGCCAACGCACGATCACGATCCAAGCGGATCGGCCAATCGGCGAGTGCTACCCCTTTTGGACGGTGGCCAACTGCAACAAGCCGCAGCAGTTTCTTGCGTCCCATTACGTCCAAGGGATCGCCAAATCGCAGCCGTTTATCAGGCAGATCAACTTGGTGTATCTGCTCGGCGGACGCTACCCGGACCAAAATACGTTCTTTCAGGGGCTCGCGCCGGACGGGCAGATTCGCGCGAACTTCGACGGTATGATCACTCAGCTCAAGGCGGTCAACGAGGGCGGTTTCCGCCCGTGGATCGTACTGGACAACGTCCCGTACAACATGAGCGACCCGCCACAGGAAAACACTTACGGCAACACGGCCCCGCCCAAAGACGAACGGGTTTGGGGACAGTACGTCGAGGCAGCCGTGCGGGCAATGGTCGAGGCCTTTGGGCCCAAGAAGGTGGCCGAGTGGTGGTTCCGCGTGGGCACCGAGCCGGATCTCACGCCCGGGCATTGGTCGGGCACCAAGGAACAATACTTGGCCCATTATGACCACACCGTCGCGGCCGTGCGACGCGTATTACCGGAGGCCAAGATCGGACCGGGTAACATCCTCAATCCGGCCGGCGGCGAATTCGGCACAGCCACTCGCCGGCAGTGGGGACTCGATATCATCGACCACGCGGCCAGGGGAACCAACGCGGTAACCGGAGGGCAAGGTACTCCCATGGATTGGTTCTCCTGCTCCTGGTATGGCCGCGTCGGACAGCCGCTTTCAGTCTTCGATGACGCGATCGGAGCAATCCGCCATCGGCTCGCTCGGTACCCACAGTTTGCCGGCCTGCCAGTGATCGTCGGCGAGTTTGCCGTACTGCACGACGAGAGCGGTCGGCGGCTTTGGGGGGGCGATACGACCGAATGGGCGGCCAGTTTCTACGCCGCCCTGGCTCGACGCGTATACACCCATCAGGTCCAACACGTCTACGAATGGGCCCAGACGACCTCGGGCGTGCCACATCCGAGGACACAAGTTATTGCCATGCTCGATCAGATGAGCGGCGGCAAACGCTTGGCGGTTGACGTGAAGGCCACCTCAGAGGCTGACTGCGGGGCAATCGCCGTGCGCAAGGGAGATGACCTGTTCGCACTGGTCTACAACCACCGTGAGCTGCGACGTCCCAAGGTAAACGAGACCGTAAAGTTGGTCTTCCAGGACCCACGCATGCAAGCCGAAGCCACCAAGTGGACGCTTTCGGAGTGGCAGATCGATGCCAAGCATGCTTCCTGGGCATATGCGTTTGAGGCGGATTGCGAGGCGGCCGGAGTGCACCCGCTGCCCACGGCGGGACGCTACGAGGGGGCAATTCAGCGGCTGTACGGAGAGCCGGGCATCCCAGTCTTCTTCAAGAATCGCGAGAGATATGCTCGGTTGGCCGCCATACCGAAAACCCGGGAAGCCGTGCCGGTTGCTGTGTCCAACGGGCAAGTGGCCCTCGATTTCGAGATGGAAGGGCATAGCGTCCGGTTGATCCGGCTCTCGCCTACCCCGTAATCCCCAGCCAAACGGCATTTCCTCCGTAGCCTTCCCAGGTTGGCAAGGAACCTTCAAGCTCGCGATGGGTTACAGCCGAATATGCAGGAAGAACATGCCCTGCACAGTCCAAAGGGGCATGCAGGCAATAAGCCGGGCAGACTGCGTAAAGTGCACCGTTCCCGGCAGCTTTTCACTTGCCGATCATGCCTCGTGCCGCGAGCTGCATCCTGTCAACACCCTTGGGGAGTCTGGAACATGGCAAGCGGTCGGGCAACGTGGGCGGTCCTCTCCCAAACGTTACGGCGACGCACGCGCACCACTTGGGTTGTTGTGGCGGTCGTTCTGTTCCACGGGGTAGCTCTATTGGCCCAGGAGGCTGGTACAGCCCCAACCGCTGGCACACCAGGGTCGGCGTTCAACGGATTGTGGCAAAACTATCCGCAGGAGAACGCCCCCTTTGAACCAGACGTGGCGAGTCAGCCGCAGACGAGAAACTGGACGATCGACTACCGCACCCGCTGGGTCTGCCAAAGCCGGACGAGTTATGAATTCGGGACTCCCGAGCCGCCGCCCGACGGCTGGGCTCCGCTGAGCCGGCTCTGCTTCCCGTTGGATTCGATGTGGCATGGTCTGGATGTCGGGATCGATCGGCCCACTTGGGATCTGCACTTCTCGTGGCTGACGCCCGTGGATCGGGGCATCGACGGCCAGATGGAAGACTACGACTGGACAATCCAGGGGCAAAATTTCACCGACTTGGGACTCACCGACGAGCGGTGGATCGACGGTCAAATGCTCGACGTTGGCGTCAATTTCTTGCTGTGGAACGACCTGTTTGGCTGGCCGGTCGACCTCTGGGGCACGGGCGGTTTTCGCTGGCAACGGTTCAACCTGATGTGCTACGATCTGGCCCAAGTGAAATGGGACGATGAGTGGCTATCGCCCCCATACACGGTAGCCGGAAATGTGATCTCCTTCAAGCAGGAATATTCCATGGGCTACCTGGGCGGCCAACTCCGCACCCAGCTCTTCCCCATGGCAAGGAGGCCGATTCGTCTGGTATTTCAAGGAGACTGGGCCGCGACCAGTGCCCGCAACATCGATCACCATCTGTTGCGTGAGGGGGACCGCTATACGATCGAAAAGACTCATGGTTCTGCCTGGCACTTGGGGCTAACCGCCGATATGGCCGTCACACGTCGCCTGGAAATGGGCGTGGCGGTCGATTATCTCCAGATCAACACACGGGGAACGCACCGGTTGCTAAATGAGCCGATGGCCCAAGACTACACTTGGGACAATGGGGTGCGAGTTTGGTCGGCTCAAACGTGGTTGACGGCCTTTGCCCGCCTCCGCTTCTAGTCGCATCAGGGCAGCCCCCCGTGCGAACGAAGATCGGTAGAAAATCGCCGTTTTCTTGGCCGCACCTCTTGATAATGAGAGTCAATCTCAGTATATTTGAGCACACTGACTGGAACCGAAAGGTTCCGCTCAGGCACCTTTCCGAGTCTGCGCAGACGGCATTCCGAGTCGCGTGCGGGCTCGACAGCCAGCCATGTCGTTGGTTCCTCACGAACCTGACGTTGCCAGCCATCTAGCCAATTCGTCTCTCGGCCACTCCAGCTCCGCTTTACGATCCGGGTTCTCCCGACATCGTCCGGTGGATACTGCGCCCTGTCGGTCCTCGTTCCCGTTTCAAGTCAAGGGAATTCGGCAACTCAGGCGAGTGGCGTTCTATCGAAGCGAGACGTTAGGTTTGCGCGGAAAGTGATATGCGGTGAGCCAGCTAGTTGGAGCGAACCCTGGATGGGTTCCTCTCTCGCGAGCCAACCGTCAGAGAATGGCTTGGTGTGACAACCGAGTGTCGGTTGTCTGGTTCTAACGTGAGAGGAATCGAAGAGATGTGTCGAACACGACATGCGTTTACCTTGGTTGAACTGCTCGTAGTGATCGCAATTATTGGAATCCTGATCGCCTTGTTGCTACCCGCCGTCCAAGCGGCCCGGGAAGCCGCACGGCGGATCAGTTGTACGAACCAT
Source organism: uncultured Planctomycetaceae bacterium (assembly GCA_964558295.1). Classification (GTDB taxonomy): domain Bacteria; phylum Planctomycetota; class Planctomycetia; order Pirellulales; family Thermoguttaceae; genus JBDKTH01. Next base: position 31,794 of record CAZLDQ010000025.1, read on the forward strand.
CTCAAGCAAATGGGACTGGCATTGCACAACTACCACTCGTCGTACAATTGTTTCCCCGGACTAGGAGCCACGACGGCCACCAGCTTCTCTGTACAGGCGAAGTTACTGCCGTTCGTCGAACAGCAGAACCTGCAGAATCTGATCGATTTCCAGCAGGCGTTGTACCTTGGAACCAGCCACAGCCAGACGTTGAATCCGGCCCAAGCCACGGCCGCCAAGACGGTTCTTCCCTTGCTTCGCTGTCCAAGCGACGGGGCCGAGGATCTTTATGAAGAGAAGGCCGGCGAATGGCTGGCCGGGGGCAACTACATGGTCTGCGGCGGCTCGGGGACTGGGACCAACTATGATCTGCGGTATGCAAGCGACGGGATGTTCTACTACGGGTCCGCCCGCGGGTTTCGCGAGATGACCGACGGGACGAGTAATACACTGGTGATGGGCGAAGCGCTGCTTGGACCACGGGAGACGATAACGGGATCGCTTCCCTCGACGCGGGACGCTCAGCGGCTGATCGGCACGTTTTCGGCGTCGCCCAATTCGGGGGCCCCCGGGCTGTCGGGGATCGCAAATCCCGATCTGGCCTCTCTGGCGGCTAGTTGCACGAAATGGACCGGCAACCGGGGCTTTGGCTGGATCGTCGGTAAGCCGCAGGCCTCGACCTTCTCGGCCTATCTGGCCCCCAACAGCCCCGTACCGAACATGAACTCGATGGGCATCGGCTTCTATGCCGCACGGAGCAACCATCCCGGCGGCGTCAACGTCGCGTTGGGCGACGGGAGCGTCCGTTTCGTCGGCGATACGGTGAACCTGGAAGCTTGGCGTTCGCTGAGCACCTGTTCTGGCGGCGAAGTAGTCGGTGAGTTTTAGTCCCGTAGCAGCCCTTCCGGCAAAGAGGTCCCATATGACCACCAACCCGTCCCAATGGCTCCCCGCACTTGTCGATCCCAACCAACGTGCCATCAGCCTGTTGCTGATGACGATGGCAGCCGTAGCGGCGATTCATGCCATCGTGGGGCTGGCCATGCAGCGCCGCTGGTACAGAATCCTCCTGGCCTTTATGGGTTACACGTTGACCGGATTTCTGGTCAATCCGGTGGCTGACGCCAATACGCCTGGCGACCTGCTGCGTTTGATTAGCACGCCAAACGGCCTAGCCACGGCCAGCATGCTGCAGGCCGTGCTCTTGGCCCTGATGCTGTACTTCACCGCGAGGCAAGCGACGCCCAGCCCAAGCCGCTGGTCGGCATTCGGGCTGGGCATTGTCCAAACGGTGCCCGCCGTACCGGTGGTGCTGCTGATGCTCCTGGTCGAACAGTTGCGGCTGGCCGAATTGGTTGGCAAACGGCCGGAGACGGTCGGCTGGGAGATCGGCTTGGCTACCGGAGGGCTCGTGGCCATTGGTTCACTTCTGGTCATGCTCCTTCCGCCGCGATGGCTGCGTGAAGGCTATGTGTGGCTAAGCGTCGGGCTGCTCCTGACGTGTATGTTGTTGTCGGCGATCCCGTCGCCAATGCCTCGGCCGCTTGGGGAAGTCGATACCACGGCCCTCGTCACGTTGGGGCCCATCCTGCTCATCGCCGGGCTGGTTGTAGGGCTTGGTTGGCACTGGCGATCTGTTTCCTCTTACTTCAAGCATGCGGTCCGAACGCTATGGCCAGCGCACAGGACTGCGAATTCCCCTTTGGAGAACTGACGATGGGACTATTGACAAACATCTTTCACCTGATTTCCACGGCGCTGCTGATCCCGACGATGCTCCTCCTGCTCTGGTGCCTGTTCCGGGCGCTGCTCTTCGTGGGACAGGTGATCCGGGAGTCGGTGGAACGGGCGAGAACAGGCAAGGCCCTTACGCGGTTTTCCGCGGCCCTCGATGCGATGAGCCCACCGCCGGCATTGCCGACGACCGGATCGATTCTCGTCGAGACGCTCACGCGGGCCCTGCGAGCCGAAGATGACCTGCTGCTTGTGGAACGGCTGGTGCGCGAAGCCGAACTGGCCTGGGACCGCCAACTGGAACCGCTGCGCAACCTGGTCCGGCTTGGTCCCATGTTCGGGTTGATGGGGACCTTGATCCCACTCGGGCCCGCGCTGATGGGACTTGCCGCCGGCGATCTGCAGACAATGGCTTCCAATCTGATTGTGGCCTTCGCAACGACCGTCGTAGGCCTGGTGTCGGCGGGAATCGCCCTGGTGCTCCTCAGCATCAAAAGGGCTTGGTATCGTAACGATGCACTGTTCGTGGAGTACGCCACACGGCGGCTGCCCCAGGTGCAGACGCGTCAAGGGCTTTCCCCCGCCCGAACGGAAAACGGGGAAGACGATTCGGTGTCTTGCGGCGAGTGCGTTTGCTCCTGCCGCAACCATGAGAAGGAGGCTCACCATGCACCGATGGTCTAACCGTTCCGGCACCCTGCGCGCTCCCGCATTTGCGGAAGAGGACGACTCGCTCAATCCGCTTTCAGGCGTGGCCAATCTGTTCGATGTCGCCATGGTCTTTGCCTTGGCATTGATGGTCGCGTTGGTCGCTTATCTTCGTGTGCCGGCCCTGCTCCAGCAGAAGGACTTTACCGTCATCACCAACCCCGGCCAGGCGGATATGGAAATCATTGTCAAGGAGGGCAAGGAGATCACGCACTACGAAGCGACCGATGCGACCGGCGCCGGCCGCGGCCAACTCTTAGGGCAGGCCTATCGGTTGCCCGATGGCCGGGTTGTCTATGTCCCTGCCCAAAAGGACCGCAAAGCAGAATCCACGCCCGAGAAATGATTCCCGACGGAGCCTGTTCGATGTCTCGAATCCTTGTGTGTTTCGGCCTACCCGTTCTTCTCGTGGGCGCAATCGCTGCCGCAGGAGTGTGGCTCTATCAACGCTACTGGCAGCCGGTGCGAATCGCCTGCCTTGACTTCTCCGACACGGATTGGGCCACGTGGGAAGAGGCCGCCCGCGCGGCCGGCTACTCGATTCACCGTTACGATCTGGACGGCGTGGCCGCTGCCACGTTGGCAAACTATCATGTCTTGTTCATTCGCGGCATGGGCCTGCACTTGAGCGGGCCGCAACTCGAATCACTTGAGAAGGCTCGTCAGGCGGGCACCCAGATCGTCGTCCTCGGCGCCACGAACGACCTCGCCCGGCAACAGAACACGCTCCCGGCCGATCGCCAGAAGCAGGTCGACCAGTACCTGCTGCACGGAGGCGAAGACAACATGATCGGGCTGATGCACTACCTGGCCGCGACATTTGCCGGGCGCAAGGTGAGCGTGCCGGCCGTCGTGGAAAAACCGCTCTCCGGCTTCTTCCACCTGGGCGGCGTACTGTTTGAAGATCAGGCGGCCTACGAGACTTACTTAAAGAAAGAACGTCCCAGGCTGGCGGCCGACGCGCCAAGAGTGGCCGTGTTCGGCCCTTTTCTCGATCCGCGTGACAAGCTCAACCTGCGTTGGATCGAGGAGTTGATCAAGGGATTGGAGCGGCGAGGGGTACGGGTTTACCCATTGTTTGGCAGCCGCCGAGCGTGGCAGTTTCTTGAAGAAGTCAAGCCCGACTTGATTATCTCGCTGCCCCATGGTCGACTGGCGCCCAACAATCAGGCTCCCGAGCTGTTGGCCAAGTTGAACACGCCTGCCTTGGGCGCCTTGTCGTTGCTGGAGGGAACCGCCCAGTGGCAAGCTGACCAACAAGGAATGGCTGGCGGGTTCCTGGGCCAATCGATTACTACGCCAGAACTCGACGGCGTCATTGAGCCAATCGCCGTTACGGCCTTGGAGCCCAACGAGCGTATGGTCAAAGTGCGTACGGCGATTCCCGACCGGCTGGACAAGTTTCTTGCTCGCACGATGAACTGGCTCAATCTGCGGCGCAAGCCAAACGCCGAAAAGCGGCTCGTCATCGTCTACTATAAGAGCCCGGGGGCGGCGGCTTTGACGGCCGAGAGTCTGGAAGTTGTTCCCTCGTTGTTCAACCTACTCAAGCGGCTGGAAAAGGAAGGCTACGATCTTGGTAAAGAGCTTCCGGCCAGTGCCGAGGAGTTGGAAACGCTGATCCAAAAGAAGGGACGCACGATCGGCCAATGGGCGCTGGGGGCGTATGAGAAGTTTCTGGAGGAAGCAGAGCCGGAGATTATTCCTGCCAAGGATTACGCCCAATGGATCGCGAGCACGCTTTCGGCGAAACGCCGGGCGGACATCATTCAGACGTGGGGCCAGATTCCCGGCAAACAGATGGTCACCGAACGCAACGGGGAACCTTGCTTGGTTGTCAGCCGGATCCGGTTTGGCAATGTCGTGATCATGCCGCAACCGACGGTAGGGGGCGTCGACGGACGCGACGACGAGATTAAGTCGATCCATGGGACGGACAAGGCCCCGCCTCACTTCTACCTGGCCGCCTACCTTTGGGCCCGTTTCGGCTATCAGGCTGACGCCATCGTACACTTCGGCACCCACGGTTCGTTGGAGTTTACCAAGGGAAAGTCTGCCTGCCTGAGCGGCGATTGTTGGCCCGACATCCTTATTGGCGACTTACCGCACGTTTATCCTTACGTGATCAACAACATCGGGGAAGCGCTCGTGGCCAAGCGACGTTCCTACGGAGTCATCGTCTCGCATCTGACGCCCCCCTTTACCCATGCTGGGCTCTACGGCGAGTTGGAAACGCTGCATGCCAAGATCCACGAGCTTCACGCGGCCGAAGATCCAGCCTTGAAAGAGGAGGTGCGCCGCACCATCACGGAGATGGTCCGCAAGCTTGAAATGGCCAAGGATCTCGATCTTTCGGAAAAAGAGCTCGACGCACGACTCGTCTCTGACGATGAGGTCGAAAGGCTACACACCTATGTCCATCAGCTCAAGGACCAAAGCGTCACCGATGGGCGGCATGTCCTGGGGCGAGACTTTACCGAAGAGCAGGTGCGAGATACGGTCACCGCCATGCTCGGCAGCCGGGCGGTGGACACAGTATTAGACGTGACCGGCCAGACCAATACGCCGGGAGCCCGAGAAGACGCACTGGCCTTGGTCCGGGCGCTGGTTGATGGTGTCCTAGACGGCAAGATCACAGCCGCGCAGTTTGAATCGGACAAAACGCCACCGAAAGCTGACAAGCAACCTGGCAAGCCCGAGTCTCCGCTCAATCTGGCCACCTTCTGGGGCTCCGGCCCTGACGATCGGCCGAGACTGGTGAGCGATAAGTCACTCAACGAACGATTCCGCGACCTGCTGGCAACCATTCCACGGTATGCAGACGGGTTGCGTCGGTCGCCAACGCGAGAACTCGATTCGGTCACAGCCGCCCTGCGGGGAGCTTACATCTGGCCTTCACCGGGGGGCGATGCGGTGTTCAATCCCGAAGCAGTACCCACGGGACGCAACATGTACTCGATGAACGCCGAACAAACGCCCACCGAAGAGGCGTGGCGAGTCGGGGTACGGTTGGCGGATGAACTGCTGACCGAACATAAGCGGAAAAGCGGCGAGTATCCCAAGAAGGTTGCCTTCACGCTTTGGGGTGGGGAGTTCATCCGTGACAAGGGTGCGACGATCGCCCAAATCCTGCACCTGTTGGGCGTCCGTCCGGTACGTGACTCACGAGGCACGGTGCATGACGTGGAACTCGTCCCCGCTGCCGAGTTGAAACGCCCGCGGATCGACGTGCTCGTGCAGACCTCGGGGCAGTTTCGCGATGCAGCCGCTTCGCGAATCGCACTCATCGATAAGGCCGTGCGTCTGGCGAGCTCGATCGATGAAGCCCCCACGGCCAACTATGTGCGCGAAGGCTCCGCCGCGGCCGAGTTGAAGTTGAAAGCCAAAGGTTACTCGGCCGCTGACGCCCGCGAGTTGGCCACCGCTCGAATCTTCGGCTCCGCCGGCAACCAGAGCTATGGCACCGACATCATGGGTGTCGTGGAGAAGGGAGATACGTGGGAAACGGAAAGCGAAGTAGCCGACCACTATTTGAAGAATATGGGAGGCGTCTATCGCGACGGACAGCAGTGGGGCACCTATCGTGAAGGTCTGCTGGAAATACAGCTCGCCGGAGCCGAGGTGGTCGTGCAGCCTCGATCGTCGAACATCTCCGGGCCGTTGAGCCTCGACCATGTTTACGAGTTCATGGGCGGCATCACACTCTCAATCCGTGCTAAGACGGGCAAGGATCCCACGGGCTACTTTAGCGACCAGCGACGGCCGGGGCAGGCCAGACTGACAACCGCCGTGGCGGCGATCCGCGAGGAAGCTCGCACCACGCTTTGGAATCCCCGGTTTCTCCAAGGCATCCAACGTGAAGGGGCCACAACGGCGGCCACGCTGACAGAAACCGTGCGCAACATGTATGGCTGGAATGTGATGCAGCCCTCAGCAATCTCCGAAGGAATGTGGGAGGAAACTTACCGAGTGATGATCGAAGACCGACATCAATTGGGAATGCGAGAGTTCTTCGAACGGAAGAATCCGTTTGCCCTCCAAGATATGACGGCTGTCATGCTGGAAACAGCACGCAAAGGGCTCTGGCAACCCTCAACCGAGGAGCTTCACCGTCTGGCGACACTTCACGCCGAGTTGGTGGCCAAGCATGGAGCCGCGTGCAGCTATGAGACTTGCGGCAACACGAAAACCCGCGAGTTTATCGAAAGCCAGTTGAACGCCCCAGACACCGAGACTGATCCAGCGACTGCCCATGCCTACCAAACGAACTTGGCTGCTGCAGTCCAGTCGACCCGTCCGATGCCGGAGGTGGAAGGAATGCAACTGGAAGAGAGGCGAGAGAAGACCGAAGCCCCCCTCTGCCGGCCCCCCCGTCGACCACGCTGGCTCTGGCTGGCTTGGTCCTGGCAGTAGTCCTCGGAACGATCTTGACTGGAAGGGTTGTGAAGCGACGAGAAAGACAATGAGAACCGATCGTGTAGGAGGGGCATCGGAGCTACCGTCCCTCCTACTCGACCGGTTTATTCCCTTTCCTTCACCGCCGTAATTGAAGCACCTCGGCGAGGTTCGGGCGGTACCACGGCGGAAGACTCCATGAAAACACCGTGCCCGAACAGCGTCGAGGAGACGGCGAACGTACTGCCCGACGCAAACGAGATGGACGAACGGCCGTTAGGCGCCAGCGCCCGGAGTGGTTTCCGGCGGGGCCGCAGCGAACGACTGGA
>CAZLDQ010000026.1:0-37618 GCA_964558295.1 uncultured Planctomycetaceae bacterium
GGACGACATGATCTATGTCGTGCCACAGAACGCCACTTGTGTCCAGATCCGTCTTGACTGAAAACATACCCCAGACCGTGAACGGTTACGTGCGAACACACGGCGGACAAGTCCGCTGGCTAAATCCTCAACCCCCGTCTCCATGCCGTTTGCGTAGGATTCGTGCTAACGTTTCTGGCTTCGCAGGTGACGCACTATCTTAACCCATTTGACGCACACAGCCATTGCTCTGGCCCCGTCCCTCCGTTAGTCTAATCGGTAGACGTGGAGAGGACTTGCTCGAACCGCCTTTACCGGAACCTCTTGATTCAAGACAGGAGCCAAGACAATGCACCAACCGAACCGGCGAAAATTTCTGGCGACCACGGCAGCAGCAGGCGCGTCGGTTTTTGCCGTTCCCGCCTTGGCCAAGAGTCAGCAAAGCGCCAGTGACCGAATTCGCGTGGGGCTGGTGGGCCTCGGCGGGCGGATGCGGTCACATATCGCGGCCCTCGCGCAGATGACCAATGAAAACATCGAGATCGCAGCAATCTGTGATTGCGACCAGAGCAAGCTCGACGCGGCCACAAAGACCTATCCACAACTGGACGGGCTCAAACTGACCGTCTACAACGACCAGCGCAGACTGTTCGACGACAAGTCGATCGATGCAATCAGCTTTTCGACTCAGGACCACTGGCACGCGCTCCAGACCATCTGGGCCTGTCAGGCGGGCAAGGACGTCTATGTGGAGAAGCCGGCCACACACAATATCTGGGAAGGCCGCAAAATGGTCGAGGCCGCCCGCAAGTACGGCCGCATGGTGCAGATCGGCACGCAGAATCGTTCCAGCCCCAATGTGATGGAAGGAATTCGCCGACTCAAGGAAGGCGTGATCGGCAAGGTCTACATGGCCAGGGGCATGACCTACAAGATGCGAGGCAACCTGGGCAAACACAATCCGCGTCCCGTCCCCAAAGGACTTGACTGGGACGCCTGGGTCGGACCGGCCAAGATGGTCGACTATAGTTCCTTCAACCACCATCGTTGGTATTGGATCTCCAATTTTGCCAGTGGCGACATCGCCAACCAGACGGTCCACGACATCGACATCATCCGCTGGGGTCTGGGCGTCAATGAACTGCCCGAAACGGTCATGTCGCTCGGCGGTCGCTACGTACCGGCCGAAGACGATGACGCCGATACGCCGAATACCCAAGCGTTCATGGCTCAGTGGGATAACCACAACCTGCAAGTAACCTTCGAAGTGCGCCACTGGTATACAAACGCCGAAGCCGATATGCGTGACAAGTACCCGTTCGTGGCCCCGAACCAATGCGTGGGCGTGATTTTCTTCGGTAGCGAAGGCTACATGATCATCCCCGACTATTCGAGCTTCTACACCTTCATGGGTCCGAACCATGAGCCAGGAGTCTTCGCCAAGGAAGAAGGCCACCCAATGACAGACCTGCCCCACTTCCAGAACTGGGCCGCTGCAATGCGCAGCCGGAAGTACACGGATCTCAACGCCGATGTCGAGCAGGGCCACCTCTCGACCGCCTTCTGCCACTTGGCGAAGATCTCCAATCACCTGAAACGTTCAGTCCGGTTCGATCCCAAGACCGAACGATTTGTCAACGATCCCGAGGCCGACAAGCTGCTCACGCGGGAATACCGCAAGCCGTACGTAGTGCCAAACGTCGTCTGATCGCCTCTTCGTCTCCTCGTTGCAGTCTCTGCCGCGTCATGGTTGGCCTGTCCGGGCACGACGCAGCAGTTCCTTTGCAGAAGCCCGAGACTGGGTTATGCTTTCTCTTTTGGGAAGCCAGCAACAGGACAGATGAGGAGACGAGCCGATGAAAGCCTTGGTTTTGGCCGAGTATAACCGCCTGGAGATCCAGGACATGCCAGTGCCGAAAATCGGCCCGGAAGAGGTGCTGATCGAGGTCAAGGCCTGCGGGATTTGCGGGAGCGATGTCCACGGCCTGGACGGGAGCACGGGCCGGCGTCGCCCCCCATTGGTAATGGGACACGAAGCGGCTGGCGTGATCGCCCAAATAGGCCGGGACGTGCGTGGCTGGGCCGAGGGCGACCGGGTGACGTTCGACTCGACGATCTATTGCGGCCAATGCCACTTCTGCCGCCGTGGGCAGATTAACCTCTGCGAGAACCGCCGCGTGCTGGGCGTCTCTTGCGACGAGTACCGCCAGCATGGGGCCTTTGCTCAATACGTAGCCATCCCCCAACACGTTCTCTACCGAATCCCCAACGGAGTAGCCTTTCACCGAGCCGCCCTACTCGAACCGCTGGCCATCGCTGGCCACGCCGTCCAGCGCACGCGGGTCTCGCTGGCCGACACGGCGGTCGTCGTGGGAGCAGGGATGATCGGGCTCTTGGTCGTCCAAATGCTCCGTGTTGCCGGCTGCGGGCAAATCATTGCCGTGGACCTGAACGAACGCCGCTTGCAGCTGGCCTGCAAACTCGGCGCGGACGAAGGCTTGCGAGCCGACGCGGCCCCAACCGCCGCAATTCTCCAACGCACCGGAGGCCGCGGGGCCGACATCGCCATGGAGGCCGTGGGCATCACACCCACCATACAACTGGCCGTAGCCAGCCTGCGCTGCGGCGGCCAATTGACGCTCGTCGGCAATCTTTCGCCGAAGGTGGAGTTGCCGCTCCAGGCCGTGGTCACCCGGGAGCTAACGCTTAACGGCTCGTGTGCCTCCTGTGGCGAGTATCCGGCCTGCCTGGAACTACTTGCCCGCGGAGCGGTCAACGTCGACGCCGTGATCAGCGCCGTTGCACCGTTGGAAGAAGGCGCGGCTTGGTTCCAGCGTCTTCAGCAACGCGACGAAGGCTTGCTGAAAGTCGTGTTGACACCGAACCGCTGACACCAGCCGACAGCCGATTCAAGGCCAAGGGCCCCCCTGGGGCACACTTTTTCGTCAACAGATAGTAATCTTCGTTACGGAAAAGACTCTGCCGGGGGATTCCAATCCGTTAGTGCATGGAAAGGGCGCAAACCATGAGGTTCTCTTTCCTGCTCCTTCACCAAGTTGCCAAACAACGAATACTGCGAAGGGGCACTTCGCCACCGATGAGCTTAGCAGATTGGCTGGCCCAATTTCTAGAAGAAAAAATGCGGTTTTGCCCTTCGCCTCCGCCCCTCTTCTTTACGGTTTCTTTCGAGGGACGAACCCACAGGGAGACGGTGCCTTGAAACGGCCACTTACTTGATCTCTATCATCGCAGGCATCAAAGTGAGGACCGGCTCGACAAAGAGGCGGCGGAGAGTTGCCACTTGCCCGAAGGACTTGAACATCTCGGGCAAGACACTGTCGATATCGCTGGAAACCGAGGGATCATCGAGGAGTTGTTCCAGGAAGCTCTTTGGCTTGGGAAGGATTTGGATTTCCAGTTTCTCGCCTGGCTGAACGCCGGCTGCGTTCTTGGCCGCCGCCACGGCATCTTCCAGCGTCCCCACTTCATCGACCAACCCTTTGGCCACGGCTTGGTCACCCGTGTAAACGCGTCCCTGGGCAAGTTCTTCGAGTTTCTCGCGAGGCATTTTGCGTCCTTCGGCCGCTTTACTGACGAATTGAGCGTAGACCTCTTCCATCATCTTCTGCCAGACGGCTCGTTCCTCAGGCTTCATCGGATGGACAACGCTGAACGCCCCACTGTTCTTGCCGCGACTGATCACTTCCGTATTGAGGCCGATCTTGTCGAAGAATCCGTTGATCGCCGGCTTGCCGCCCACTACTCCGATCGAACCAGTCACGGTGCTTGGCGTGGCAAAAATCCGATCCGCCCCCATGGCGATGTAATAGCCACCGCTGGCAGCCACGCTTCCCATGCTGGCAATGATCGGTTTCTTGATCTTGACCACTTCGTGCCAGATCAGATCGCTAGCCACGGCAGAACCACCGGGGCTATCGATCCGTAAGACGATCGCCACGACGTTGGAGTCGTCGGCCGCATTGCGCAGGGCTTCGACCAGGGTCGTCGAACCGACTGTTTGAATACCGAAGATGTCGGAGGTGCTCTTGCCGGTCACGATCGCTCCCACGGCATAGACCACGGCAACCTTCTTCTGTTTAGTCTCCTTCTTGCTCGGCTTCCCCCCCACGGCCAATTCCATCAACTTGAGAAAGCCTGACAAGCCGGAAAACTCGGTCTTGGTTTTCTCCTGGCCATACTTCGTGGAGACGTCGAGCTTGTCAACCTTGAGTCTCTTCTTGAGGGTCTCCAGGAATTCGTCGCGATAGGCCACTTGATCGACCAAGCCCGCCTTACGGGCTGCCTCGGCCGTATACATAGCGTTATCGACGAGCTTCATCGCCTGGTCCCTTCCGAGTTTCCGGTCCACGGCAAGCGTGGTGATGAGGTTCTCATAGAGACCGTCGACGAGCGTCTCCATATTCTCCCGCATGGCTGGGCTCATCTCGCGTCGGGTGAACGGCTCGGCCGCCCCCTTGTATTTGCCCATCTGCAGCATGTCGAACTGAATTCCCAGTTTTTCCAAGAGCCCTTTATAGAAGGTCACTTCGGCACGGACGCCCGGGAGAAGCAAAACCCCTGGGGGCGCTAACACGATTTCGTCACAGGCCGAGGCCAGCAGATACGCATTGGTCTCGGCATGAGACAGCAGGGCATACACCGGCTTGCCGGCCTTACGGATCCGGCCGATTGCGGCCCGCAACTCGTACACCTTTCCCCACCCCAGTTGCAGTTCTTCGATCCGCAGCAGCACAGCCCTGACCGCATCGTCCTCGGCTGCCTTGTCCAAACGCCGAACGACCTTCGACAGCGAAGGCTGTATGTGACTGAAGAGGCTATCGGTCGAAGAGCCCTCGGGATAGTCGCCCCGGAGGATGATTTCGGCCACCATGGGATTGGTTAGCTCGATTTTGTCCACCTTCTTCCCATCCGCCGGTTTCTCGACCGTCTGCACCACTGGCTTTGGTTTTTCGGCGTCTGCAGAAGCCACCTGGGGCAAAGCCACCGCGAGGATCAGGAAGCTGCCCAACCACACGAACCAACGGGGGAGTCGTGCCTTCATGATTTCACTCTCTCTATCGGGTTATCGGGAAAACTCTGATTCTCGGCCGATACGGCTCGCACCCCGCACGGCCTGGATACCAGAAGTCTATCCGGAACAGGGGCCGCTGTCTGCGCCTGAACCGACAAGTTGAAAAGAAGGGGGGAAGGGAGAACCGAGGTCACCCCACACCTTCTGGTGAGCGAGGCAGGCAAATGGTGAAGCGGCAGGCTGTGGCCAAACGTCAGGTCCCCCCCGCCCCTTCGGCGGAAGCTCCGCTCAAAGGCGCCGGTGGCATAATGGCACCCCGCAGACGACGTTCCTGCATCCAACGTTTGAGTCGCAGCACTTGCGTCCTGGGTACGCTCACCGGATAGTGACTGAACCGGAAGACAGGAAGCACGCGGGTAATGAAGTGGCGTTTAATGGGCAACGACCCGAATCCCATATCATAGAACTGATCCCCGCGTTCGATACTGTCCTGAACGGTGCGCATATACAGGACATTGCCCGCCCCGTGCCGTGAGAGCTGGGCATCATATCCCGTGCGTAAGCCGTAAACCGATCCACGCCAGCAGTAGTTGTAAAGGAACGCCAAGGGCTGACCGTCGAGCAGCAACAGGTTCAGATCCACGGCCCCGGCTCGCGTCGCAACCAAGTGGACATCGCGTAAAAACGGGCGGATCGACTCGTGCGAGAGGGTCGTCCCGGTCGTCGAAGAGCCCTGCCAACTACGGCGTGCCAGATCCTCGCAGGTTTCGTACAAGTCCCAACGGGGGTCTGCGTCCCCTTGGGCCTCGCCCAGGGGCCGGTAGCGGACATAGCGGACATCTCCCTGTTCAGCCAAACGGCGCTGCCAGCGGTTCACGTTACATCGCCATTTGCTCGTACGGCCGGCCCAATACGCCTCCCAGCAGCCCGGCAGATCAATCACCGCCGTATGGTCCCACACGGTCCGATAGGCCTGAAATCCCGCTTCATGCATCGCTTGTTCGGTCTGCTGCTGGTCACTTCCAGCAACTCCGGACCATCGCAACTCGATCATATCCCAGTCACGAGGACTGTGGCGTACATACTCCAGTCCGCGAACCAACGTCTCATGCGGGGCCGGTCCGATCGGACCGTAGAAGGAGCCCCAGTTGTGCAAGGGGTAGGTCAGAACCCGCAACGGCCCAACCTTGCTTTGTTCCGTGAGAACGACCAGCGGTAGAATGCCAATGGGCGTCCCCGCTGACGAGACCACCAACACGCGCAGCCTCTGCCCCTGACCGAAGTGACGCCAGTAGCACTCCAGCCACTCGAGCGACTGGAAAAACGTCGCCCAAGCCGTTCGCTCCAAAAGCGAACGCCACACCTGGCGATACTCGGCCAGCTTCTCGATATCATTGATCTCGATGATCTCAATCATGAATGATGCGAGGGGAGCCTTGTCTCTCAGAAGTCTGTATCAATGTCAGCCCGAGTCAAATACCACCGCTGCTCGTCCAAGATCGTGGAAATGTCGACACCCGGTCGGTTCCAGTCTACCGAGACCATCGCATTCCAGATGGTCGGCCTTCGCCAAAACCCGAACGCCTTCAGGGTCCCGGTGACAAAGCCGGGTCCCAGAAAGACCACGATTACGGCGGTAGCCTTCTGCCGTCGCACGTGACGGAGGAACTCCGACAGGAGCAGGTTCAGACTCCAGGCATCGGTAAAGAGGAAATCGTTGACGTGGACGATGCCATCCTGCCAGGCAAATACCAGGTAGGCCAACAACTCTCGACCGGCTTTCGTGATGCAGAACACCTGGAAACGGCCACTGGGCGACTGCCCAAAACGCCATGAAAGGTAATCGGCCGTTCTCTCGCCGATCCAAGGATACTGCCTGGAGACCTTTTGCCAAAGGAGATCGAATGAAGCATCAAAGCCGTCCGCCTGTCTCACATGGATCTCCGTCGGCCGGCGATAGAAGGTTTCGCGTGACTTGATCGCTAAGGCCGTGTTGGCGGCCCACGAAACGATGGCAGCCGCCTTCCTGGCCAAGGGGTTCTGAAGCCGCGTTTGGAGAATCTTCTCGCAACGAAGCGGCTTGTACCACCGCTGGAGAGCGCCGAGCCACCGATACCCGACACGTTTGAGAACCGGTTCAGAATCGGCGTTCGGAAAACCGTAAACGAGTTGATATCCTTGTTGCCTTGCCGACTGCACGAGTGTCCGGGCGAGGCTCAAGGCGGGTCCCACCGTGCGATGGTTCTGGCCCACGTTCAGATCGATCGCCTGCCCGGCTCGAAGTCTCCCTTCGGGCGAATAGATCGTTCGGTCCATAAGGCCGGCAGCCCCCACCGTCGCCCCCTCGTCAGTGTCGAGGAGCCACGACTTGGCTCGCCTGGTCTGGTACAACCATGCGTAGCGACTCTCCGACGCGGCCGGAAAGTTCTGCTTCCAGAGTTCCAGGATTGCCTGGCGGCTCTCGATCGGATCGGCTTGAGAGATCGTATAGGCCATAGTGGTCACGAATGGTCCGACTCATTGATCACCGGATCCACAAGCAGGGGACACTGGTGGAGATACCGGGCGGCGTTGTGTTTGGCGTCGATGTCCTCAAAGACCCGTTCCACCTGCTTGGCCGAAAGGCCGACTGCGGGAGCTAGCTCCTCGGCGGGAATCGCCTGGTTCTTGCCGTACAGGCAGAGATCCATTTTGTCGTATGGCAGCGCGAAGAAGAACTCCTCCTGCGATTGCGACATCGAATAAGTGTCGGTCGTCGGCGGCCGACGACGGATCGCCTCAGGGACTTCCAGGTATTCGGCCAACTGATAAACCTGGGTCTTGTAGAGGTGAGCGATCGGCTTGATGTCGGCAGCCCCATCGCCGAGCTTTACGAAGAAGCCCAGTTCGTACTCCAGACGATTCGGCGTTCCCACCACAGCATAGCGTAGCCGGTCGGCATGGTAGTATTCCATCATCTTGCGGACCCGCTGTTTGAAACTCGTGGCAGCCACCAATTGCTGGTAGGCGCTTAAGGGGAGGCGAGCCCGGCGAACCTCGCCGGTGGGCGACTCGACGACAACCGAGAAGAGCCGGAAGCTGCTGTCGAACAATCCCGGCAACACGATCTTCGCCTTATAGCCCGGCCCGTACTCGGGAAACACGCTGCGAATCGCCTGATCGCGGCGGCTGTAGCAGCCGGCCGCTTCCAGCGTCGCTGCAATGTCCTCGACGAGCGTGTTGATCCCGTAATGTTCGGCCAGCAGATGTCCCAGCGAAAAACTCTCCGGCGAGCTATCGTGTTCGGGCATCAGAAGCCCCAAAACACGGTCGGTCCCTAGGGCCCGGACGCACAGGGCGGCGGTTACGCTGCTGTCGATTCCCCCGGACAAGCCCAAGACCACGCCTTTGCGGCGCAGTTGGCCAAATACCTGCTCCCGAATGGCCTCGGCAATCCGTTCGGTCTCCTGAACGGGGTCGAGATGGAGGACTGTGGAATCGACAGGCGATTGAAGGGATGGACTGGTCACGGGTTTGCTCCACACAATTCACGTTTGTTGATCTTCCCGTTGGCGGTCTTCGGAAGCGTTTGCCGGATTTCGACCGCTTGGGGGACCATGAAATCTTCAAGACAGCCCGCACAGTGGCGCAGCAACTCCTGCTCCGTCACCGACTGATCGGGCTTGAGCGTCACGATCGCCTTAATGGCCTGTCCAAGGAATGCATCAGGTATGCCAACCACGGCAGCTTCCGCCACCGCCGAGTGGCTGTAGAGCACATTTTCCACTTCCCTGGGGCTCACCTTTTCACCACGGCTCTTGATGATGTCATCCTTGCGTCCAACGAAGTAAAGGAATCCTTCGTCATCCGCCTGAAATAGGTCGCCGGTGTACAATACCCGTTCACCGGGGAGCCGTCCGGGCCGTAATACGCGTTCCGTCTCCTCGGGTGCCTCCCAGTAGCCTTGCATCACGTGCGAGCCGCGTACGACCAGTTCCCCGACTATGCCCGGCTCCACGCGGTGCCCTTGGTCGTCGACGATCCAGAGTTCCTGGTTGGGCATCCCTCGCCCCACCGAGGTAGGCCGGCGGTCGATTTCGTCAAAAGGCAGATACGACACCCGCAAGCACTCGGTCAACCCATACATGGCCACAAGCTGCACATGCGGCAGGCGCTGCCGTAGCTGGCGGATATGCTCGGTCGGCCAAGCCGCGCCGGCGTTGGTGATATAGCGTAAGTGGGAAAGGTCGTATTTCCCGAGGTCCATTTGCAGGAGCATCGCCGAGATGGTCGGCACTCCGGGAAACCCCGTGGCCCGTTCAGCGACGAGCTTCTGAAGTACGGCATGAGGGTAGGCCAAGGACTTTTCCAGTATCAAGGTGGCCCCAACTCGAAAGGCCGTCAGCACCTGGAGGAGTCCATAGCCATAGGAAAGCGGAAGTACGCTGAGGATCACCTCCTCGGCCGTATTGTGCAGGTAGTCGCTGACCGTGATCGCCGCAGACCTCATATTCCGATGGGACAGCATCACGCCCTTCGGATTGCCTGTCGACCCCGAGGTATAGATCAACGCCGCAAGATCGAGATCGATCGCCCGCTTGAAGGGCGGATTCTCATGCTGCACATACGACCGCATCAAATCATTAAGACTAACACAGCGTTTTCCCATGTTGCCGGTTATCGGTTCGCGGCCGCCAGTGACGACAATCGTACGCAGATTTGGCAATCGCAGCCAATACGGTTCCAAAGTGTCCAGTCGTCGCTGAGGCAAGACCAGGGCGGTCGCCCGGGAGTGGTTTAGCACACGGGCAAGTTTCTCAGGCTTGGTCGTCGGATTGACAGGGACGAACACGGCTCCGGCCTTGAGCACGGCGAAGATGATCAGCACGTTTTCCACGCTGTTGTCCAAATGGATCGCCACCCGATCGCCATATTGGATTCCTTCGGCCACTAGCGCATGGGCCAGCCGATTCGCCGACGCTTCAAGCATCGCGTAGCTCAACCGGTCAGTGCCGCACACCAACGCCGTCTTCTCCGGCCACTGGCGGGCGCTTTGTTCCAGAAAGGACTCCAGTTGCATCGCCCTGCTCCTAGGCCTGCACGCCCGCTGCCTGCTTGGCTTCGACAAACCGCGCTATGTTGGCGATCGAGTCAAGATTCTCCGGCACGAGTTCCTCATCAGCGATGGCGATCTTGTACTCCTCCTCTATGAACGTCACAAGTTCCAACACTCCGGTAGAATCGACAATTCCTTGCTCTAGGAACGACTCCTCGTCAGAGAAAGTCGGCTCGCGTCCGAACAGGAAGTTCTCTTGAACAAAGTTGCGGATGGCTAATGCGATCGGATTCACGTTGCACTACTCCTCCATCGAATGACAGACCGCCGCGGTGGTCGGCGAATCCGGAGAGTTTTCCAGGAACTGCTCAACCACAAGTTGCGTTGACAGGATGCCTACCAGAGCCATATTGTCCTTGATTCCAATGCTTCGCTCCCGCCGAACCTTTTCCACGAGACGCTCAACCGCTTCCGCCTGAAAGATCCCGGTTTCGCGAATCCGGCGTCTGGAAAGCACTTCTTCAACGTATTCATGACGATTTGTCCTAGCAGGATCGCCGAAGAAGCTCTTCGCTTCAGGAGCCCGGTAGGGCTGCTTGCTACGGTTGAGCACGGAGGCGGGGACCAATTTGCGGGCCGCATGTTTCAACAGATGCTTCTCATCGAGCCCTCGCATCTTCCAGCGTGGGCGGATTGTGGCAGCAAACTCGGCCAGCCGATAGTCAAGAAAGGGATACCGCCCTTCCACGCTGTGCGCCATGGCCACCCGGTCACCTTGTGACGAGAGGATATAGCCGGGTAGCAGAATCGCCGTCTCCAGATACTGAGCCTGGCAGAAGGGGGCCCACTCGCGATATGTGTCGGGCAGCTGGGCCAGGCACTCGTCGTAGACATTGTATTTGGCGAGCGAGGTACATACCTCGGCCGAAAAGAACGCCTTGAGTCGCGAAGTGAGTTCCCAGCGGGGCAGGTGCGAGAAGAACGGGTTGGTCAGTTGCTCAGGCCCCACGTGAAAAAAAGCCTTGCGATAGGCAAGCGACTGGGCCTGCAATCTGGGTAGATACGGATAAAGCCGTTCCAGCAGGGCCGCCCGAGCAGCCGATTCCGGTTTGGCAGCCCAGAATCGGCGAATTTTCGCCTCTTTAAAGATGTCGTAGCCCCCCAACAATTCATCGGCGCCTTCTCCCGTTACCACCACCTTGTAGCCTTGCTCCTGGACGAGCTTCGAGAGCAGATAGAGCGGGGCCGGCGCGGTGCGCAGCACGGGCCGTTCTGTGTGCCAGATCATCTCAGGAAACACCCGACCGATCTCGTCGGACGTGCAATGCACGGCTTCGTGTTCCGTATGGAGAGAACGAACAACGTCCTGCTGATAGCGGCTTTCGTCAAACTCCGCATCATCAAACGTAATCGAAAACGTGCGTAACGGCGCGTCGGTGCATTGTCGCACGAGAGCCGTCGTGACCGCCGAATCGAGCCCGCCACTCAGGTAAGCCCCCACGGGCACATCGGCGCGCAACCGCAGCCGTGTGGCATCAGCAAGCAACTCCAGGAGCCGATCGGCGCAGTCGTCCTTGGTCGTCGACTCGCCGGACGAATCGAAGTTCAATTGCCAGTAGCGCCGCAAGTGAATTTCGGTCCCTCGCTCGTCAACGACCAGATTGTGTCCCGGGGGAAGCTCCCGAACGCCTTGAAACACCGTGCGCGGCGCCAAGGTCGTCCAAAGCGTGAACAACTGGTCGAGCCCTTCGAGGTCGAGTTGCCGCTTGACATCTGGATGGGCGAACAGGGCCTTGACTTCCGAGGCAAAGACCAACTTGTCGCCGGTGACCGTGTAGAACAACGGCCGGATGCCGAATCGATCGCGGGAAAGAAATAGCCGGCGATGGTTCCGATCCCAAATGGCCAGAGCCCACTGACCGTTGAAGTGCTGTACACATTCTTCGCCAAACTCTTCATAGAGGTGGACAATCACCTCGGTGTCTGCCTGAGTGGTAAATCGGTGCCCCTTTTGCACGAGCCACTGGCGCAGCTCGATGTAGTTGAAGATTTCCCCGTTGAACGTCACCCAGAGCGAGCCGTCCTCGTTGGTCATCGGCTGGCGACCACCGGCCAGAT
This sequence comes from uncultured Planctomycetaceae bacterium, assembly GCA_964558295.1. Lineage (GTDB taxonomy): Bacteria > Planctomycetota > Planctomycetia > Pirellulales > Thermoguttaceae > JBDKTH01. Next base: position 12,165 of record CAZLDQ010000026.1, read on the forward strand.
CGACGATGCTCAATCGGGTATGGCCCAGACCGATATCATTGCAAATGTAGACGCCATGATCATCCGGCCCGCGGTGATGGAGCCGCGCAAGCATCCGCCCGAGAAGCTCCAGGCAGACCCGCGACCGATCAAAATGCAGAATGCCGGCAATGCCACACACGTTGGTCGACCTTCAGAAAGAGCAAGGCGGGTCGCAACACGTCTTGCGGCAGGGGGGCCTCCGCACACCATACGACCTGTTGAAGAATAGGTTGTGTGCAGAAATCGTCAACGTAGGGTGGCGTCAATTCGGAATATACGGATTATCCGGCCAATTCCACAAGCAGGTGAAGATCGCCCGGGAAAGGCCCAACGCGAGACATGCCGCGATGAGTTCTCTCTCCTTCCGCCAGCGTGCAACAAAAACCCCTCGGACTTGCCGAGGGGTTTCATGCCGTCAAAACATCTAGAGACTCACTAGGCCTGCGCCCACTGGTCGCGGAGGAACTGCATCGACTTGGGGATTTCGACGTCCCGATCGCCTTTGCAGCCGCACTCGAAGCTACAGTAGTCCTGATAGCCGATCATCTTCAGACCGCGGAAACCATCGAGATAGGTCCGTTCGTCCTGCCCGGGAAGCACGCGGGTGCGCGAGGCAAGGTGAACGTGATGCAGATAGTCACCGGCCGAAATGAACGCGCCCAGGTCACTGGTCTCTTCGATCCCCATATGATAGAAGTCACCCATCACACAGACACCGGGGCTATTGCAGTCGCGGCAGATCGCGGCGCCATCGGCTACCTGGCGGAGGAAAAAAGCTTCTTTGCGATTGAGCGGTTCGAGGAGCAACCGGGTGCCGGCTTTCACGGCATGTTCACCGATTGCCGGCAGCGTGTCCAGTAGGAGCTGACGGATCTCCTGATTGGTCAGCTTGGTCTGGCCGTTGAACGCGGGCACATAGATCACGCCAGTAGACTGAAGCCGGCCCGCAGCGCTGATTACGTCCTTCAGGTCCTTAATCGCCACCACCCGCTTCTCAGGCACTTCGGAGACCAAGTCGCCATTATGCGAGCCCCAACAGATAGCGCTGACTTTGAGCTTCGTTTTCTTGATCGCCTCTTCGTATTCCTTCTCCTTCTCGACGAGGTTGCCAGGTAACTCGACGGCCTCAAAGCCCCAAGCTTCCATCTTGGCCAGCTTCTCGTCCAGGTTCTTTCCCGGGATCACGCCGAGCTGGCTGGAGAGCTTCAAGACGGCCTCACGTTTGGCCGCCGAGTATTGCGTTGCCTTAGCAGCGGTCCCGGTTGTCAGTCCCACAGCTGCAACCGTACTGCTGAGCATGAATCCGCGTCGGTTGATATTCATCGACAATTCTCCTTACAGACCGAGTGACTCAATATCGCAGTTTAGGGCCCCACGGATCACTCCTCCTAATATACCTGCTGCCAGCCGGAATGCACGCAGGAGCCACAAGAAGCCCCCCTCTCATGAGGAACGCACAAACGGAGACTGCCGGGGGCGTGTTCCGTGGCGTTTCTGAAGATAGAATTGACGGAACGCCACGGAGGACGTTGTCAACAGGTCTGGGAGAAATGCGGGCTAGCGTGATTTCCTGGCCAATGAGCTGACGCTGAACTGCTTGCCCGTGTAGTCGATACCGATGTACTTCAACGCGTTAAGAAACGGCTTGACGCCCATGTCGACACTGACCGTCACGCGGACCTCGCCCGAGGCGGGGGCGGCAGGACTCGCGGCAGGCGTACAGGGGAGCGTGCCCACTTGAGCCGAAGAGGGGGAGGCCTCTGGGTCCTCCAACCGTATCGAGGCATGCTCCCCAATTGCCACCCCGTGGGGAGCCAACACCGTCTCCACCACGCACTCCAGTTCGCTGACGCTTGCTCCCTTGGCCGCTTCACGGGCCGCCACCGTTGCCGCATGCACGACCGCCTGCTCCACGGTCGTAAACACGGCAAATTGTATCGTGGCAATGGTAAGCAACACGAGGATCGGCAGAATTAGCGCGACTTCCAGCGTGATCGAGCCGCGGCGGCGACAATGGTGGGTCATGGTTGTCCCCTCTTTCTCACGGCGACGGTCAAGGACAGATGAATCGCTCGACGCGGATCAGCCAGGCACGATCCTCGGAGCAGTTGTACCGTGCCGTAACCTTCGCGGTCACGTAATAGGGTGCAATGCAGTTGCCTAAAAGCTTTCGTGCCAGACTGTTGACCGGCACGATTGCCTGAGCGCGTACGGCAAAGTCGTTGTTACCGGCCCCATTCATCACCACATACGACTGGCCGTTATTGTTCGCCGCTTCGCTTGGCGGACAAGGAAGATACGGGAGCCAGGGATCCGAACCGGTCCAAGGGCAGAGCCCCATCGTATCCACAAAGGTTCGATACACCGGCGGCAAAGCCCCACCGTTTAACTCAAAGTCAATCCTCACTTGAACCCTGTCATCTCCGATACCATCGCCGTCATTGCCCGTCAGCCCTTGCCCGACATTGATAACCCGAGCACCAAACCGGAAGCGATCTCCCGGCGCAAAGCCATCGTCGTTGGTGCCATCCGCCAAGAAGTTGATCGTCAACAACTGCGGCTGCGCTGGGTTATAGGAGAACTGAATCTGGGCGTTCGGGTCAGAGAATCCAGCGATGTCCTCCTGACCGGGAATCGCATGAGGAGTCACGTTGTCCGACAGTCTAGGACTATTGGCGTCAAATACGAAACTCCCCGCGCCCCCGCTCGCCCGCAAATCAATCGTGATCGACTTGATCCGCAGCCCCGACGGAGTGTTGGGAACATTGAGAAAGGCAACTCCCCATGCGTTGTCGGCCTCCAGATTGCCTTGGCCTGTGGCGTCGAGAAGAACACTGCCGGCACCGCAGCTTGGGGCTTCCCCCGCGTCGAACGTCAAGGGATCATCGCTCGTAATTGTCCCAAAGACCAAGTTCCCTGTGGGCGGACTGCCGGCGGTCGGGCAGCAACTGAGGTTGGCGTTCGGATTGCTTGCCGACTCCGAACCGAGGTTCGTGGCGATCGTGATTGGCAGGCCGCGAATCAGGTTGGCCGCAGCATAGGCCACGCCGACATCGCGGGGCAATTCTGTCGAACCGCCCCCCGCCGCGCCCCATTCACGCACCGCGGCCAGGGCCGCTGCTTCCAGCCCGTTTTCCAGTTCAACCCTTGCCAACCAGAGATTGGCAATATCCACCGTGAACACCAGGAGGATCAGAAAGATGGGGAGCGTCAGGAGAAGCCACAACGTGGAAATACCGTGCCGGGGAGGTCGGGGAATTCTTGTCATTACAGGTTCCCCCCGTAACGAAACACGGTCGTACACTCGACTACATTCGAGGTATCCCAAATCCCCAACCCCAAAACGTTCGAATACTGCGGCACTAATTCCGTCATGGGAACACAGATTGTCAGACGCACATACCTACCCAGGATGGGCACGTTCAGGTTGTCGGCCGGACCACAATCGCCCGCACCGCTGGAACTGAACAACTCCACCACACTCCCGCTGACGTTGTGTTCCAAACGCACGCTATACGAGTCAATGCCTGTGGTGGCCATCTGGTGGCCGATTACCTCCAGAATCCTCTCGGGCACCGGCGCTCCGTTCGTCGTGGGAAGTCCGGCGGTCTCCGAAGCCTCTTCGGCACCGATCCGGCTGGCCAACGTCACTTGCTGCACCTTGGCGTAGTAGAGTCCGTAGCGGACAATCGCCAATACCGGCAGGATCAGAATCGGAATCACCAGAACCAATTCCAGCACGGCCACGGCACGTCGCTGCCGTAAAGAAGGCCGTCGGCGAAGGGCTCGAAGATGTCGCATGTTGCTCGGCATGGCTGATCTAAACTAAAAAGGCCTCCGCACTCAGTTCCCAGTTGACGAGGCTGACTGCTGGCTATCCGACGGAGTCCACCAAGCCGATTCCACCGTGGTCTCGACCACTAACGGGCACGACGAGGGGCCCTCCAAACATTGACACACTTCCACCGCGCCGATTCCCTCCGCCACGTCGGCAAACTGACAAATGATCGTATTACGAATGGCAGCCAAGCCCCCGATAATCCCAATCGCCAAAAGCGTCAGAACCAGAATCCACTCGAACGTCTGCATGCCACGACGGGTGCGTGCTCGGCGGGAACGGCGATTAGCTTTCATCGGTCGACCTGTAGGATTCTGAGAGAGCGGCCCGTTCCGCGTGAAGCCACGCCCCACGGAGCTTTCTTCACCGGATGCGTTAGACGCACACCACATGCCCAGCCTTACAAAATAGACAGCTTGGGCAGATAACGCAAGATAGTGCTTTCACCAGAACGGCTTGCAACACGGGCGTCAAGCGTTCTTTCCGCCCGTTGCTGTGCTGGATGTTTCAAAAACGAAACATCCAGCCGATGATTGTTCAGAAACCGCAACATCCTGGCAGCCCGATGGCACGACAACGGCCCCAAGAAGGCCACGCGTGTTCAGTTGGCCAGCCGGATGCGAAGCCGCTCGATGACGTCGATGTAACGATCTCCGTGGCCTATCAGATGAAAGCGGCGTGATTCCGTACCGATCACCTCAATCAGCACATCGATCCGCTCGTCAGGCAGACAGCCTTCGACGCGATCGGCCCATTCAATGAACGTCAGCCCGGGGCTTTCAAAATATTCCTCGGGCCCCAGTTCCATGAATTCGTCCTCATCCCGCAGACGGTAAACGTCCAGATGATAAATCGACCGCGTGCCGTGATACTCCTGGGCCAGGACAAACGTCGGGCTGACCACATCGCGGCGGCGAATGCCGCTGGCCTCAGCAACCGCCTGCACCAGGCGAGTCTTGCCGGCCCCCAGCGTACCACAGAGCGCGACCGTGCTTCCTTCCGGCAACAGTTCGCTCAATGCTGCGCCAAGCGTCTGAGTCCCCGCCTCGTCCGTCACGTCGTAGATCAGAGAATCCATCAGTCAAACTCGTGTTGATAGCCGCCAGCCACCAGAGGCACAGGCTCTTTGGTCGCCCCAACCTGCCAAAGCCCCGGTTCAGCGACAAACTCACCAATCATTGTCAACGGCACGCCGAGCGGCTGTTCGGCCAGCATCCGCTCGGCCTCTCCCGGTGACACAGCCAGCAGAAGCTCGAAATCCTCGCCATCGCCAAGCGCATGTTCCAGGGCTGAGGAGCCATCGGCCAATTGCTCAACCAACCGATAAGCGTCCTCCGCAATCGGCACGGCATCGGTCCATACTACAGCCCCACAGCCACTTTCGGTACTTAACCGGGCCAGATCGACGGCCAAACCGTCACTGATGTCCATCCCGGCATGCAACTCGTAGCGCGACGCCAACAGCAACGCCTCATCAACCCGGGGCTGGAAATCCAGATGGCGTCCGAGAATACTTCCTCCTAGGCAACCGGTCACCAGGAGCCGATCCCCCGGCTTCGCCCCGCTGCGTCGTAGCGGCCCATGGGCGGGGCCTCTTCCCAGCAGTGTCACACTGACGACCAGCGGCCCATGCCAACTGTTCGTGTCCCCCCCGGCAATCGCCAATCCATACTGCTCAGCCAGAGGCAGCATCCCCTCGTACAGTTCCACCGCCAGTCTCATTCCACCCCTGCGAGGCAGCGCCAGGGCCACCACTCCCGCGATCGGTTCACTGGCCATCGCTGCCAAGTCGCTGAGATTAATCGCCAGGGCTTTGCGTCCCACCCGGCGGGCGTCCACCCGATCCAGTTCGAAATCGACCTGATCCATCATCATGTCGACGGTCATCACACATTCGTCCATGCCCGCCATGCGCAACACGGCCGCATCGTCTCCAATTCCCAACCGAAGCAAAGGATGGGGCGGAAGACGTCGACGCAAATGGGCAATCAGATCCGCTTCCATCTCCCTCTTGCCGGGCGCAAGGCCCCCACCGAAGTCACGAGCAAACACACACGATAAACCGATATCTTCAGGATATCGCGTTTCGCTCACTTCAGCCAGCCTGGGGCCCCATGCAGAAAGCAGAAGCCTCCCTGAGGCCTACCGCTGAGCCGTCTTCGTCACGACCACCGGCAAATAGCCGTAGAGGGTCTCGTTCCCGCGAAGGATAAAGAACTTCACAGGTGTCAGGCTGGCGAAATCGGGGCGGTTGATAATGTAGGCGACATTTTCCAACGAGATCGTTTCCCAGATATGCATTCCGACAAGGACATCCCCCGGGCGGATCCCCTGGCCGGCGGCAGCGCTTCCAGGTCGGACGGCCGTCACTGCGAGCCCTCCACGATACCCCGTCTGAAATTGCCGGCGGAATTCGTCCTGGGAAATCGGTTTCAGGTCCAGTCCAAGCACCTCCCACATCGCCCCATTACCCGTCGCCGGGGTGATGGGGGAAGTGGTCGCAACAGTGGCGGCAGCATTCGTTGTCGGATGTACGGCGGCTTGGGCCAGTTTCAAATGCACGTTCAGCGATTCTTCGCCTCGGCGAACCGACAGTGCCACTTCCTGACCCGCCTTCGCTTCCAGCAAGGCCCGCTGGAAGTCTAACGGTCGCACAATCTCCAAATCACTCACGTCGGAAATCACGTCGCCCGGCTGAAGACCGGCCTCAGCGGCCGGGCTGTCTTTTTCCACCGAAGCGACGACAACCCCCTTGTCGTTCGATTCGGTCCCCAACACGACGCCATGGCGGACATGGCGTTTGTTGTTGTCCGCCAGGAGGCTGTTCGTCACAACCAACGCCTTGTCAACGGGGATCGCAAAGCCAATCCCCTGCGCCCCGGCCCGGACCGCCACATTGATCCCGATCATCTCACCGTCAATATTGAGCAGTGGCCCACCCGAGTTACCCGGGTTGATGCTCGCATCGGTCTGAATCAGATCCTCGTAGTACTGGGCGTCACTGACTTGAACGGCGCGGTGCAACGCGCTGATAATCCCACGAGTCACCGTATGCTCATAGCCATACGCATTCCCTACCGCGATAACCGACTCGCCAGGCATCAGGTCCTTCGACGTTCCGATGGGGATGACCGGCAACGGCTCTCTCGGGTCAATCTTGATGATCGCCAAATCGGTCTCCGCATCCCGGGCAACGAGCTTGGCCGTGTAGCGTTCCTCGTCGGCAGTGGTGACCTGAATCTCCCGTACCCCGTCAACCACATGATGATTGGTGAGGATATAGCCGCGAGGATCAATGACGATCCCCGTGCCCATTCCGTTGACCCTACGGCCTGAGTCTGCACGGCCCGCAGCGGCTGCTCCAGTTCCGAGCGTCTTTTCGCCACGAATATTGACAACCGAGAGTCGGACCCGCTGAACCGCCTTAACGATGGGCGTCTGCCGAAGCTCTGACCCTTCCACCACAAAGGACGTCATTACCACACTGCACAACGCCATCAGGCTGCACAGGAGACCCCAGCGATTGGTAAACTGTCGGCAGGATTGATCGACCATAGAGGATACATCGGAGCTGATTGTTGGGATGCCGCGACCACCACGACTGCTGGGATGCGACAGGGTCTTTCCTTTCGGCATGGTCGGAAACTTCACGCTTGTTAGATCGGTCTTCAACGATCCATGCCTTGACAGCGGGGGCTCTTCCCGGAACAGACTGCCCAGACTCCCAGACACCCGCGAGAATAGGCAACTCTGAACACTTACGAACCCTAACAAAACCTCGCCGCCTTTCCTACCGAATCGCCTGTTCTCGAGCACACCCTGCGGAACAACGAGCCTGTGCCGCCGACGCCGACCCCAACACGGCTGGCGATTTGAACACCCAACTCGCATTACGCCCCCCTCCACTCTGGGGATACGATCCACGAGGCTTCCAGCCTGTGCCGTTTGACGGCATCGGCGAAGGCGAGACAGGCGTAGGCATCGGGGCCGGCACCGCCTCAGGTTCCGGAACAATGACCCCGGGCTCCGGTTGAGGCAAGGGAGCATCAGGGACTGCAGGAGACGGCGCAGGCGTCGGTTGCGCCCCCCCACTGGCTACGGAGTCTTGCGGAACCATGAAGGCCGGCTGCGTGGGAACCGGCTGGAAATGCGGCCGGTCGTAGTACCGTTCCTCCGTCAGTCTCTGTCCGAGGTTGGCAAGCAACATGCCTCCACGCCGCAGGCAAGCCCCCCGTCCACCGAGGCACTCGGCACCAGTCGCGGACGTCTCGGTGCAAGTTGCTGAACCGGCGGGGCACTCAACACAATCGACCTCCATCGCCGGCCCGCACTCGAAATGCCAGTCACCTCGCAGACTAATCCCGCGCCGTCCACAGCAGCCCGACTGGGCAGCCGCTAAGCAACAGGTGATCGCGAGCCACACTACGAAACCCATTCGGCGGTTCACAAGAAATCCCCCCAAATATTGACCCTGCGGTCATCCACCCATCCACCGTCAAGCCGTGACTATTGGCCAGGGGATCCGCGGATGCTGTCTGTCGGGTAGGATCGGCAGGTGGTAGCCGGAATTTGAAGAATAACCGTCAAACTCGCCCTAAGCGGCATATCCGGAATGCCCCTCGGAGCGACATCCCGCCCAATTAGAGGGGACGGATATGAAACCCACCATCCACATGAATGCACTCGCCCGTACTGAACGGAAAATATCCAGAGACAATCGCCGCTACCGCCCGGGCAACGTCAGATGGCTGGCCCCAGCGGCGAATCGGCCAAAGCCCTTCAATGATTAGACGGTCATACTTCTCTTTGACCGGAGCCGTCATGTCGCTCTCGATGACGCCCGGGCAGATCTCAAAGACCGTAACCCCTTGATTGGCTAGGCGTTGGGCAAACAACTTCGTCATCATCCCGATGGCAGCCTTGGTCATGCAGTAATCAGCGCGGTTCGTCGAGACGGCAAAGGCAGAAATCGACGAGAGATTGACGATCTTTCCGTCAGGAATCGTGTGGGTTTCAATCTGTCGAACCATCTCGTTGGCCACGAGTTGCGTCAAAAAGAAGGGGCCTTTGAGATTGGTGTTAAACACCCGATCCCAACTCTCTTCGGTCGCCTCCAGAATGTCTTTGCGTCCCTGGGACGTGATTCCGGCATTGTTCACCAAGACGTCCAGGCGTCCAAACTCCTCCAGTGTGCGACGGACCAGCTCCTGGCGATCAGCGGCTACGCCAACATCCCCCCCAACGGATATGGCTCTTCCACCAGCCGCCTGAATCTCGGCCACGACTTCCTGCGCCGCTTCCGGCCGAGTGGCGTAGTTGACGGTCACGGCATAACCCAGCCGCGCCAATTCCAGGGAGATAGCTCGCCCAATTCCCCGTGACCCACCCGTTACCATCGCCGTCCGAATTTCGGCCATTGTTAGCGTCCCAACTTGTTTCTAGAACACAACTAATGAATTGAGAGGAAACGCTAGCCTAAAAGGTCCAATAGGGGTTGTCAACCACCGCATCCCACCCCTGAGGATGGCCTATACTTCTAATGGAACGGACTGAACCGACCGGGTCTTTGCATTCGCAAGAATCTGTTCCACTTGGGAATGGCATCCCGCAAGCCTTTCTCTTCGCTTCAGGAGACTCCTCCAATGTCCCTAGGTTCCGTCTTTCAGACTGGTCTGACCGGCCTGATCGCCGCTGAGCAAATGGTCACTCGGGCAAGCAGTAATCTTGCCGATCCCGCGAAGTACGAGCCCCCCACCGTTGCTGGTTCCAGCCAGCCCACGGCAAGCGATCCTGACGCCACAACAGCAGAGCCGTTGTTTGACGGCGTCGCATCAACATCAGATTCCGATGTCGGACAAAGCCTTGTCGAACTGATCCTCGCGTCAGGGCAGTTCCGCTCGAATGTCGCCGTCTTGAAGGTCACCGACGAGCTTTCAGTGGAGTTGACCGGCCTCAAGCGGATGCGTTGATCGTGACGGAGTATCAGGCATCAAGGGACCTTTGTGGATGAACCTCCAAGATCTACTCACCCGGACTCGCAGCTATCGCAGGTTTCACGAAGACCAACCGCTGGACGAAGAGACGCTCACCGGTCTGGTGGCTCTCACCCGGCTCTGCCCGTCAGGGGCCAATCGCCAACCGTTGAAGTATCGCATTGTCTGCTCAACAGAAGAGAATGCCGCCGTCTTCGCACATCTCGGCTGGGCCAAGTGGCTGCGTGACTGGCCAGGCCCCGCGGACGGGGAACGCCCGACTGGGTATATCGTCATCCTGAGCGACCCGCGAATCTCCGAGCATCCCGACAGCGATGCGGCCATCGCTGCCTATACGCTCCTGTTGGGTGCGACGACCCAAGGCCTGGGCGGATGCATGATCGCGTGGATCGATCGGGACGGTTTGGCTCGAACCCTCCAGATCCCCAAACCACTGCGCATCCTTCTTGTTGTGGCCTTGGGCATACCTCAGGAAACGATCGTACTCGACGAAGCCCTTAGTCCCGACGATATTGCCTATTGGCGCGATGCCAACGACGTCCACCACGTTCCCAAACGCCCCCTCGAAGAGCTTCTTGTCCGCCCTGACACGCCCTCTCTCTGCTGCGAGCCCGCATTAGCATGGCTGGGCGAACCGGAACAACTGCTGGAGAGCGAACCCTGCCTCTGAGGGCTCCAGGCAAAACATCTCACGCCCCTTGATCTGGATCAAGGCCGCCACTCGGCAAGTGGTCTAAGATCCAAGTAGATCAAGGATAACAGTGCTCTATCAGGACCAAAAATCGGAGAACCATCGTGAGTATGTTCTGCTATCAGTGTGAAGAAACGGCCAAGGGGACAGGATGCCTGCTGGCCGGAGTGTGCGGCAAGGACGCCACGACGGCAGCGCTCCAGGATCTGTTGGTCTACGCAGCGAAAGGCATATCCCTGTACGCCCATCGCGCAGGGCAGATGGGCGAAAGGGACGACGAGGTCGACGAATTTGTCGTCGAGGCCCTCTTCAGCACCGTAACCAATGTGGATTTCGATCCACAGCGACTACAAGGCTGGCTTCAACGAGCGGCTACCATGCGGCATCGAGCTCAGCGTCTCTATGAGGATGCTTGCCGGAAGCAGGGGAAGCAGCCCGAACAACTCGATGGTCCGGCCAATTGGCAACCGGCGGCAGACATCGAAGGCCTCGTCCGGCAAGGGCTGGAGATCGGTATTCCCATCCGCCAGCAAGCTCTTGGCGAAGAGGTAACCGGCCTGCAGGAGTTGATCCTCTACGGTCTCAAAGGGACAGCCGCCTACGCCGACCATGCCCATGTATTGGGCAAGGACGACCCCACGGTCTATGCGGCTTTCCATGAGGCCCTCGATTTCCTCACGCGCGAAGATCCGACCATCGAAGAGCTGCTCGGCTGGTCGATGAAGATCGGGGAGGTGAACCTTAAGGTAATGGCCCTGCTCGATGAAGCCAATACCGGCACCTACGGCCACCCAAAGCCGACCCCCGTTCGCGTCACAGCAGTCAAAGGGAAGGCAATCCTTGTGTCGGGCCACGACCTGAAGGATCTGGAAGCGTTGCTCAAGCAAACCGAAGGCAAAGGGGTCAACGTCTACACCCACGGCGAAATGCTCCCGGCCCATGCCTACCCGGCCCTCAACCAGTACAAGCATCTCGTGGGCAACTATGGCGGGGCCTGGCAGGATCAACGTCAGGAGTTCGAAGCATTCCCGGGCGCCATCCTGATGACCACGAACTGCATCCAACAACCCAAAGAAACCTACAAGGAGCGGATTTTCACCTCCGGCTTGGTCGCTTGGCCTGGCGTGCAGCACATCGGGCGCGATCGCGACTTTACTCCGGTGATCGAAGCCGCCTTGGCCGCTCCAGGGTTTGAGAAGGATGAACCATCTAAGACAATTCTCGTCGGCTTCGGACACAATGCGGTACTCGGCGTGGCCGACAAGGTGATCGAAGCCGTCAAGCGGGGGGACATCCGACACTTCTTCCTGGTCGGCGGCTGCGACGGCCGCCATGCAAGCCGGAGTTACTACACCGAGTTTGCCCAAATGGTCCCTGACGACTGCGTGATCCTCACCCTGGCCTGCGGCAAGTACCGCTTCAACAAACTCGACTTCGGCCAGATTGGCGGCATTCCACGGCTCTTGGATATCGGCCAGTGCAACGACGCCTACTCGGCGATCAAAATCGCCTCAGCCTTGGCCGACGCTTTCGGCTGCGGGGTGAACGATCTGCCGCTATCGATGGTGCTGAGCTGGTATGAACAGAAGGCGGTCGCCATTCTCTTAACCTTGCTCCACCTGGGCATCAAGAACATCCGCCTTGGCCCGGCCTTGCCGGCATTCGTTACCCCAAAGGCTCTGCAAGTGCTCGTCGAGAAGTTCGGCATCGCTCCGATCACTACGCCCAAGCACGACCTCGACGCGTTCCTCACTCCTCCCACGGGGTAGTCCATCGGGCATTTATCGCTCCATCTGGCCGGCTTGTCTTGTCCGCCGCACAGAAGAAAACACGGTGGACAAGCTTGCCGGCTATTACCTATCGGGTTGTCAACACGGATCTCCTCGCGTCCTGCCATGAGGAAGAGCATCACGCGAAGCGCGATGACTACGTGGTTGGCAACCTGAGAAGCTATAAGTGGGTGCTTGTGACTGTCTTGATCCCACTAACACCGACTCCGACCAAGTTCCCACGGTCCGGAAGCCGTCTGGGCTAGACGCCAGACGTTGGCGTTGGTCTCGTCACGTACAACCATCGTCCACGGCTCGTCCTGAACCGTGAGACTAGCTACCAGCTGCTGCGACGCATCGTAAACCAACCACTTCCGGTCGGCCGGTTCAACGCGCCAGCGGGAGATCTTGTCAGCATCGTCCAAGGCGATTACCTGCGCGGCAATGCGGCGTTGGTGGGCCTTTTGGTCCTGCCAACGAACGAGCAACCCGCTTCCCGACCGGCCTTCGCCCAACTGGGCCGGCAGGGGATGATAGGCATCGTGGACGTAGCCATAGAACGGTCCCTGGCGCACACATCCATCGGCCACAACCATCAGCATGCCCGCGGGGCCGCGCCGGGCAAGAAGGCGGTCAGGCTCGCATAGATTCAAGTCAAGCCGGCCATCGCGGTTGTTCAGAAGCCAATTCCAGGTCGTTTTCACTGGCCGCGTCGCCCGAACGCGATCAACGATAAAGAGCACGTGCGAGCCAACTAGCAGCCAGAACCGCGAAAACTCCTCGATCGTCGCCCCGTAAAGCCGACCGGATTCTGAACCGATCGCCACCAGCGATCCGTCTTCGTGAGCCAAAAGCCGGCGGGCCCCTCGGTCGACAGGTGGCTCGGGGCCTCCCTGACGGATCTGCCGCATTGCCCGCCGCTCCTGCTGGAGCATGCCCGGCAGCATCTGTTCCTCGTGTCGCAACGGCCAGGCTTCGCTCACTTCCGGCGCGAAGGTGCATGTGTTGTGCGTCAGGCTCGAACCTTCCAGATCGTGGATCAGATTCCGGTAGCAACTGTGCCCCGGGTCGACCAACAACCGCTCACGGTTATGGACCAAGATGAAGCTGTTCAGATCACCGTGCAGATGCCCGGGACCGTAGAGCGGTTCACCACCGGTGCGAGCCGCCAGAATCGTGCGTCCCGACCAGCCGTCGCGGGCCAAGGTGTCACCATTGCCGAAGGCCGCAACACGTGACAGTCCGGCGGCATCCGGAGGCAAGGGCGGGGGGGCTTGCAAGAGGAGCGGTAAGGTGAGAAAACCAAAATGGTTAACGAAGCCAAAACTCATCCGGTCCGTCGGCCCCTGTTCCGGGCAGGGCAAATAGAGTTCGTCAAATAACCACCGCGCCAAGCCGGCCTCCTTGGGCAAGGTCTCGCCGGCCCTGGTCGCAATGTGCAGCAGGAGATCACCACTGGGCCGGAAAATGGCCGCGCAGTCGTTAAAGTTGGCAGCCCTCGGCCTCGGCCCTTCGCCCCAACCGGATAGCGGCTTATTGTAGAAGTGGCTGTAAGCAAACCATCGCACACTTCGCGCATAGGCATTCATGGACAACTGACTGGCTAATTTCGGCTCCCGCCTCACCAGGGCCTCATAAGCCAACATAAGGCCGCTCATCGCGTAATTGGCATACTGGAGCGACTCGGCATAGCTGCCGTCGGGCTGGAAGGCCTCGGTGCTCAGTCGGAATTCGTCGACCGCCCATTCGATGGTTTTCCGGTCGCCCAACACTGCGGCCGGCACGGCCGCACCGGCCAGCATGATACACCGCCAATTGGCCATATGCCGATTCGTGTCGAACCAACGAAGGCAGAGCGGAATGGCCCGATCGGTCAACACGGCGGCAATCTCCTCGCGATCGGAGGCCGAAAAGAGTCCCCTCGCCAGATCCAAGACCACGGCTACAGCCCAGGACACATGGGCCGTCTCCAGATGCCCAAGGCGAGGAACACTGCGATGATCGCGAAACGGCGGGCCGACCCAATCATCCTCGGGCCGCCGCACGATATCAAGCGTCACCTCGCGCAGCCAGCGGCCCAAGGGTTCCTCAGCCCCAACGGCCCAGGCCATCGCCGCATCCGTGAGATACTCGGCAGCGACGTGCCACCACTCACAGGTCGTGCCCGGCCCGACCAGTCCCGGCGTCTGAGCCCGTTGACGCGTGCGTTCAAGCAACGCGCGATAGAAGCGACCAAGCGGCTCAGCCTCGCGATGTTGTCGAATCGTTTGAAGTTCGTTTGCAGTGAGAAAGAGGGGCATGGTAGACAAATGAGGGTGATTATTGGCGGGCATTGAATACATTGCACTGGTGCAGCGATCTCGGATTCAGATGGTAAGGTCCTTCGTAGCCGGTGTCGCCGAGCATGTGGGCGACCAGAGCGATCGAAAGCGGATAGAACCAGGAACCAAGCATGATGTGCGTTCGAGCCGGATCGTCATCGCGATACTCGATGTCCACCTGGCGGCTGCCTGAGCGCCAGATGAAATGAGGGCGTGGACGCCACTGGTTCGGCTTGCTATCGCGGCGGTGGAGCAGCCAACCGCAACCGTTTGGGGATTCGTGCATCAGTGCATGCTGAAGATAACGCTGCGCCGCTCGATCAAGGTCTTCTCGGCGATAGGTGGTCAACTCGGCGAGGTTAGCCATCATGTAGGCACCATCGAAGTCAGGGCAATCGGAACCTCCCGGCCAGAACGAACCGTCCGAAAGCTGGCATTGGAGCGTCGAATCGACGTTCCGCTTCAAGGCCCGAAGCGGCCAGCCTTGAGCGAAGTAGATCGGCGCGACGTGGATCGTCCCAAACAGCCCGATCGGCAGATCGCAGCCCAACTGCGTGCCCCAGAAGCCGGTTTGCTCGTCGAACAACTCTTCCAAAGCCGGATACATTCCTTGTTCGAGGAGGTGATCCACCTCGCCCGCCCCAAACCAATCGCGCAGGGCAAACAGGGCTGTGGCAGCGGCCAATACCTGGTTGCCGGCGGCCCAGGGATTGCTCCAGTCGTAGCCTTTCACCCAACGGTAGAGTGACTTGGCGTCCAAGAGCGGATCGAGGAAACGAAGTTCCCCCAGCGGTCGACGGTCGAGGATTCGCAGGGCCCAGAGGCAACCGCGAGTCAAATGCCATACCGGCTCCAGGTCGTCCAATCCACGGGCAAGATCCCGATCCGCCGGGCTGTTGGAAAAGTAGCCCTGGGCCGTCTGCTTGTACTGAAACTGCTCGGCCCACCGGTCGCGATCCACCTCGGACAACTGCGACAACTCGCCGAACATATCGAGAATGTGCGCTGCATGATAGGAACCGTACAGACTCTCCTCGCCTCCAGGCTCCTTGCGGTACACGCCGACCGTTTCGCCAAGTTTCATCGCCCGCACAAAGCGCAACGTAACCTCTCTGATCCGCCGGTAGCCGCTTGTCTCTTGGACACTCCCCATACGCCATGCTCCTCCGAAGTCGCAAGCTACTTCGTGGCGTCTCCTACTCGGTCTCTTGCATTCGATTCAGCATCAAGCGGACCACCCTCCCGCCAACCTCTGCGCCATGGTCGACGGTCTGCTCGACTTTGGCAAAATCATTGCCCATCAACACGATATCCTTCGACAGCCCCCCGTCTACCCGCAAGAACGCCTTCAAGGGTTCCACAATGCGCCACCCCTGCAAGGATACTCCGCCTGACTGCTTGAGCCAGACCAGCCAGGGCGTCTTGTCCGTGTTTTGCCCGCGGCAGTCAACCAGCGAGGCATCCTGTACATCGTCAAACACGAACGCCGGACGGACGTCGTCCTCTTCACAGCTGACATCGATCTGCGATAATCGCAGATGGCGGGCATGACGGCAGAAGAAACCATAGGCGGGCAGCGTGCCAAACATTTTTTCGGAAGGGTAGGCCGCGTCACGTTCGGGGATTGCCCGCATCATGTCGGCCGCCGTACCTCCCCCGGCATACCGAATGCGGATGTTCTCTAGCGTGACGTTTTCCACCGGGAAACCGGGGAGTCCGGTGATCGAACAGCCGATCTTCCCCGCGCCACCAGCTTGAACGTTGGTGATCATCACGTTGGCCATCCGGCCCATCCCGGGAGTCGGGAGGCCGGGAATCGGACGAGCCCGGTTTCCCAAACGGACGAAGATCGGTACCCGCACGTTGTTCATCGTGATATTGCTGACCGTGACCCGATCGCATGTGCCGCCGTCAACCATCTCCACGCCGACGCCCGAACCGTCGGTGTCGTAGATTGTGCAATTGCTGAAGGTAATGTCCTCAAATCCGCCGTTGGATTCCGTGCCCAGTTTCAACGCGCTGGCCTGACTGCTGAGCGTGCAGTTTACTACCGACACATGGCGGCAGGGCAGAGCGGTCGTGGCCTTGAGCACAATCGAGTCATCGCCTGTGAAGAGGTCGCAATTGGCAATCCGCACGCGATTACAGCTATCCACGTCCATGCCGTCCCGATTCTCGCGAATCCGAGCACGGATCGTGACACCGTCGATCGATACGTTCTCGCAGGCTAGGTAGTGGGAACACCAGCGAGCCGAATTGCGGAGCGTTACGTCCCGCACACGCACGTTTTTGCACTCGCTGAAGCGGAGCAGATAAGGGCGTGACCCATCGTCCCCTTTCGCGGCATGGAAGTGCTCGCCTTGTCCATCAATAACCCCCCGGCCGGCCAGCCCGATGTTTTCCACTCCCTCGGCTTGAATCAACGCCTTGGTAAACCGTTCGCGATAAAGGAAGACGACCTTAGGCGGCATGCTCGGATAGTCGTCGATGTTCCGGCTACCCAAAAGGGTAACGCCGGCGTCAACGTAGAACAATACGTTGCTGCGAAGTACGATCGTGCCGGAAAGGAACACGCCACCAGAGAGTCGCACCGTCCCGCCGCCGGCCGCCGCGCAGGCGTCGATCGCAGCCTGGATCGCCTTCGTGTCGAGCGTCTTGCCATCTCCCTTGGCGCCAAACGCCCGCGGATTCCAAAAGCCTGCCGAATCAGGCTCCACAGCAATCGCAGCCCTGCCGAGAACCAACGCGACGACCAGACCAATGAACCGACAGAACAACGTCTCTCGTCCTCTCGGCAGATGCATCGCAGGTCACCTTGTCGTCACTTGGAGCGCAGGAATTCGAACGATTCAAAGGCCACATCATGGATCACGATCCGCGAAGGCAGGCGGATAATAAACTCGACCATCGCGGCAACATCCTCGACCTTCAGGAATTTCTCACGTGGCACAGGCCGCCCCCCCCAGAATTGGCTATCGGTCGCACCGGGGCTAAGCGTGGTCACGCGGATGTTCTTGGCCACCAGTTGCAGGGCAAGTCCTTCGGCCATCATGGCCAAAGCGGCTTTGGCCGCACAGTAAAGCGGCGCATTGGGATTCGCCCGTTTCGCAGCCATCGAGCCGATGTTGATTACCAGTCCACCAGCCGCCTCATCCACCTGACCCACAAAGTGCTTTGCCGCGAGAAACGCCCCCTTGACGTTCACGTCGAACATGCGTTCAAAATCGTCCAACTGGGTGGCCGGAATCGGACCCGGAATGCTCAGGCCAGGAACATTGACCAATACGTCAAGCTGGCCGAACGTTTTTTTGGCCTTGGCGAAGAACTCGGCAACCTGGTCTTCCACGGTAATGTCAACCTTGCTGGAAACGACCTCCGTGCCCTGCCCGGCAAGCTCCTTTTCCAACGTGGCGACCTTCTCGGGATCGCGTCCCGCAATCGCCACCTTGGCTCCGGCCCGGACAAGTGAGCCGGCAATGGCCCGGCCCATGCCACCGGTGGCTCCGGTAATGGCAACGACCTGATTACGAATCTCTGTCATCGCGTCTCCCTCTTGATGGCGCAAGTGGTGTTTTCTGTGTCAGCACGGTTCCGTTCAAAAATAGCCGCCACGATCGACCACTTCGGTGGGCGACATCCCCTGATCGATCCACTCCTTGTAGACCTGCTCATTCTTGTTGACCGCCTCGGCTTCGACCAGCACATCGCAGGCGATCCGTCGGGGTATGACCAAAACACCGTCGATGTCGCCGAAGATCAGATCGCCAGGGCAGATGTCTACACCGCCAATGCGCACGGGAATCTGGAAGTCGATCATCCGGAAACGTCCGAGCATTCCGTTCGAAGTCCGATAGCGGCAAAAGACGGGAAAGTCTAGGGCGAGCACTTTTAGCGTATCGCGCACGCCGCCGTCGACAATCGCCCCCCGGCAGCCGGCGCGGATCGCCGCCTTGGTCATCACCTCACCCCATTGGGCCGATTCGTCATCACCGCTGGTGTCCCAGACGCAGACACTGTGAGAATGGAGCGCTTCGAGCATTCGGGCTCGCTGTTCCATTTCGCCGTCAACCGTCAGATTCTTTGCCCCCTTCACGGTGAAGGCAAACCCAGCGACGGTCATCGTATCGCGCAGCGGGAGGATCCCCGGCGGCAAGGTCTGGTACAAGAGGCCCCGAGCCCGAAGCACGTCGTTCACCGCCCCGGTATATAGAGCCGTGTAGCGGTCACACAATTCACCGGCGGAAATGGCCAAGGGGACGGAAGCGTCCGAGGGATTGGTTGGGGAAAGGAGGTGGTCAGCCACAATAGGTCTCCAGGGAAAACGAAGCGCACAGTAGTCAATTTAGATGTTCGGGGCAACGGCTACCAATAGACAAATAGTCTATCATTTGCACAGTTCGCTCGGGTGGGTATACTAAGAGTATGCCCACACCGAAAATGCCCGTGCCGCCGCTCGCTTCGCTGGAGTCGCCCGATCGGTTCGACGTGACCGTCGGCGAGTTGGGTTTTGTGGTCCGGCGATCGCCCAATCGCAACTGGGGAATCACAAACTTGGTCAATCGCCGGTACCACATCGTGGGCTATGCCGTCTCCGGCCGGGCCCAGTATCGCTGCGCCGGCCAGAGCTTTGAGGTGAGCAAGGGGCAGATGCTCTGGTTTCCCAAGGGTATGCCACACTCCGGACGCAGCGATCCGACGCTGCCCTGGTCCTTCTTCTCCACAACGTTCGACTTGCACTATCTTGACCCGCAGGCCGAAGCCGTTCTGGCCGCCCTCCCCCATCGGGCCACGCCCGGTAACGCCGTCGAACTGCAGGCCCTCTTCAGCGAACTGGAGCGGCTTTGGATCAGCCATGAGCCGGGCTATCTGCTCCGCTGCCGCAGTATTGTCTTACAGTTACTGCATGTCTATGTGCGGGCCTGCTGTACCCCCGCGCCGGCCATGCCACACGCTCGGCGAATCTTGCCGATCACGACCTTGCTTCAGGCCAATCCGGCCCGCGACTACTCGGTCGAGGAACTGGCCGAGATGGCCGAATTGAGCCCCTCGCGTTTCCGAGTCTTGTTCAAGGAGTTCACCGGCCAGTCGGTCGTGCGGTATCAGAACCTCCTGCGAATCAACAAGGCCAAGGACCTCCTGCTGAGCGGCGAGTATACGGTGACCGAGGCGGCTGCCGAAGTAGGGATCCTCGATGTTTACTACTTCAGTCGGCTGTTCAAGAAGCTGACCGGTTTCACCCCGTCCTACTACCGTAATCAGTAGCCGATGCGAGTCTCGGCCGGCAGACGATTTGTGCAAGAAGAGGCCTTTTTGTCTATGGTCTCGCCCATTCCATAGGCCATACTAAGCTCTAGACAACACGCGAGGTCGCCCCTAACGTCCCCCACAGCGGAGCCCCCTCATGTTCGGACTGGCCTGGATCGATCTGGCAGTGCTCGTTGTCTACCTTATCGGCACGACACTGGTCGGCGCGTGGCTGGCCCGGCGAATCCACAGCGCCTCCGATTTTTTCCTGCCGCGCCGCTATGGCAAGCTGATGCTCTTGATGTTCAGCTTCGGCGCCGGCACCAGTTCTGATCAGGCGGTTGTCGTGGCGGCCAAGAGTTTTCGTAGTGGCTTGGCCGGCATCTGGTACCAGTGGCTTTGGCTTTTTCCTACGCCGTTCTATTGGATAATCGCTGTCATTCTCCGCCGCAGCCGGGCGATTACTATTGCTGACATGGTCCAGTCCCGTTTTGATCGCTCGTTCGCCCTCCTCTACACCTGCCTAGCTGTGATCCATCTGACTGTGCAGATGGGCGTCATGCTCAAGGGCTCGGGCGCCGTGATCACGTCGACCTGTGGCGACCTTGTCGATCCCAACGTGGCCATGCTTGTCATTACCGCGATGTTCCTCTTTTACGGGATCAGTGGCGGCTTGGCGGCCGCCATCGTGACCGATTTCTTCCAGGGCCTGTTGACCATCCTCTTTTCGCTGATCCTCTTGCCCTACGTTTTCTCGGCCGTCGGCGGGATCAGTGGCCTGCGAACGACGCTCAACCGGCCGGAGATGTTCTCGCTGGCCAATCAGGAAATCACGCTCTTCCACATCCTCATGATCTCTCTGAACGCCCTGGTGGGCATCGTCATCTATCCGAACATGATGGGGGTATGCGGAGCCAGCAAGAACGAATACGATAGCCGCTTCGGCCTGATGAGTGGCAACTTTCTCAAGCGGATCTGCACCATGCTCTGGTGCCTGACCGGCTTGGCCGCCGCCGGCTACTACCTCCAACGCCCGGACGTCGACGCCGACCATATCTGGGGCATGCTCGCCCGCGACTTCCTTCCCAACGCTCTACCGGGTTTGCTCGGACTGTTTCTCGCGGGCGTGCTGGCTTCGGTGATGAGCACTTGCGATTCGATGATGATCAACTGCGCGGCCCTGTTCACGGAGAATTTTTACAAACCCCTGGTCCCCGCAAAGTCCGAACGGCACTACGTTTGGGTCGGGCGTTTGACCTCCGTGGCCATGGTCGCCGGGGGCCTGCTGTTCGCCTACAAGGTGGAGAATGTCGTGCGGGGCATCGAAATCCTCTGGTGCATCATTCCGGCCGCCGGCATGGTCTTCTGGATCGGCCTCGTCTGGCGCGGAGCGACGGTGGCCGGGGCCTGGGCTGGCTCACTAGTCGGATTTGCCGCCTATCTGCTCGCCAATCACCCCGAGGTGGCCGCGTGGCTTCACTCCTGGCCCCTGGCTAACCGCTGGTCGCTCGTCGTCGAGGGTCAGCCTCTCGCGACCTACTCAATCAGCCTTCCCTGGCAGATGCTCTTTTACCTAACCTGCTCCGCAGCGAGTTGCATTGGGGTGAGCTTGGTCACTCGAAAAGTTGCCCCCGATCAACTCGATCGCTTCTACCAACTGATGCGCACCCCCGTCCAGCCGGGCGAGGTGCTTGTCGAGTCGTGCCGCTTACCCGAGGGGGTCAAACCGGCGCCACGCCGCAACTTGCTCCCCAGCCGATCCATCGAGTTGCCCGTCCCTTCACTCACAACCATCCTTGGCGTTGCCGCCGGATGGGTAGTTGTGATTGCAATGATCGGGGGGTTCTATTGGCTTACCCAATGAAGAATCTGAAGATAAATAGGTGACCGAAGAATGATGCAGCTGGAACACATCGGATATTTGGTTAATGATCCAGTCGCCGTGGCCCGTTGGTACTGCGACCACTTAGGCTTCCGCATCGCCCGGCAAATGTCCCATTCCCCGTGGACGCACTTCCTCGTCGATGGTTCGGGGCAGATGATGCTGGAGATCTACAACAACCCCAAGGCCAAGGTGCCCGATTACGCCTCGTTCGATCCGCTCGTGCTCCACTTGGCTTTCGCCGTCGAGCAGGTCGAATCAACACGCGAACATCTCATCGCCGCAGGGGCCCAAGCCGAGGGCGAGATCACGGTAACCGCTGCGGGTGACCAACTGGCTATGCTCCCTGATCCGTGCGGTTTTGCGATTCTATTGGCAAAGAGGGCTATCCCTTTGGGTGGGCAGGGGGGCTGACCAACCCCCTTGCTCTGTCGCGTCTGGCAGATTTGGCGAGTTTTTCGGCCCCCCGGACACACCGGCCCTTTCGACTCCAGCAGATATCCCGAAAAGGCTGCCTTGCCAATTGGCGTGACATCTAGCTATGATGAGATGTCCGCGTTGGGGTGGTTGGTGATCCAGGAGTCGCGGGGATGACAGGTAAATCCAATGGGGATCTCGGGCAGGCACGTCTTCCCGTTTCGGCCGTTTCGGCACTCCGGCAGGAATCTGACTACGGTGTATTCCGTTCCAGTATCGAGGGGCGGTTCTTAGAGGTCAGCCCCACCTTGGTGAGAATCCTCGGCTACCAGTCAGAAGCCGAACTGCTGGCCCTTGATTTGGCCCGAGACGTCTACTTCGAACCGACGGCCCGTTCTCAGCTCATCGCCAATGCACACACTCGTATCAGCGTCGCCGAATTGGTGTGGAAGCAAAAAAATGGCAGGCCGTTGATCGTCCGTGTCTCAGCCTATGCCATTCGTGACGACCAGAATCGGGTAGTTGGCTTCGAAGGGTATGTGGAGGACATCACTGCAGAAAAGCAGATGGAGGAATCGCTGCGTCAAGAGCGGTCTATGCTCGAACAACTGTTGGAAATGCACGAACAGGAACGCCAGTTGACCGCCTACGAAATCCATGACGGCTTGACGCAACAATTGGCCGGAGCAATCCTCCAAATGCAAGCTTATTGCCGACGTTTGACCGAAAAGCCAAACGAAGCACAAAAGGAATTCGATCGGGGAATGGCCCTCCTCGCTCAGAGCATGGCCGAGGCACGCCGGCTGATCAGCGGTCTGCGTCCACCGATCCTCGACGAATCGGGCGTCGTGGCGGCAATCGAGCACTTGGTGTGGGAAATCCGCTCCCAGTGCGATCTGGACATCGAGTTTCATGCCGACGTTGAATTCGACCGTCTGACGCCTCCTTTGGAGACCACGATCTACCGCGTGGTACACGAAGGACTCACGAATGCCTGCCGACACAGCAAGAGCACTCAGGTCGTGGTCCACATCGTGCAACAAGGCGAGCGGCTTTGCCTGGAGATTCGCGACTGGGGTGTCGGATTCGACCAGAATGGAATAACCGCAGGCCGTGGATTGCAACAGATCTTGCAGCGAGTTCGGATTTTCCGCGGACATCTCGATATTCAGAGCCTTCCGGGCAAAGGCACCTGCATCGCCGTCGAATTACCCTTGATCGAAGCCATCGTGCGTGAAGAAGACAGTAAATCGACCTGGAAACCGTGATCCTTTGCGGCTTGAGACGTTGTCGTCATAGAACACATACTCGTCGCCGTCGCAGGGACCACTTCCCCAGCTTGTTCTTGTCCAGAAGCAGGTTGGAGGCGATCATCTGGCCCATGCGTTCAAGCGGCACGTCAGGCCCATTGGCTCTCCACAACTCCCGCTGGATCCAATTCTCCAGATCTTCGCTTTGCATCACGTAAAGCCACGCACTGGGATTGGGGGACTTCTTGCCATTGGGCCGGCGTTTCGTTACGGCAAATCTTTTTGAGCGCAAAGAGCCCAAAGGCGAGTCTACCCCTGCGACTCCCCCGTCCATACTGCAAAATCCACTTTCGAAAGGAGCCACTCGCCGCCTTTATAGAAGGCCCTGGGTGAGAGCCTCGACGCACCGCCCACCCCCTTGCCTTCCCGTGCAATAGGGGAAAAGGTATTGCACGGACGCACGCCTATTGTGGAGGACGATGCCCCCATCGTGGCTGCCCCGTGGTAGCGAGAACCGCCAGCCATGTATCGCTCTCCGGCGAAAGTCGCTTCGGAGTCGCCGTCGCCGTGGGGATCGGCACATGGATGAACTGGGTATGACACTGGCCAATGAGCACGTCCGTCTTCCCGGCCATGCCGGCATGGACAGCATGACGTGCCAAGGCATCGCACAACAGACTATCGTCGGCGTTGGCCGGTACACTCCGAATGACATAGCTCGGATCGAGGTACTTGAGATTCAGCGGGATTCCCTCCGCCGCAAAGTAATTGGTGATCCGCTCCTTCAAGAAGAGGCCAATGTCATTCAACTTGAGATTACCCGACGCGTCGCGGGCCACCCGCTCCTTGGCAATCAGATGTTGGCCGGCCCCCTCGGCCACAACAATCACGGCGTGTCCTCGCGTCGCCAGACGTTTCTTCAACGTGTTCAACAGGCCATCTTCACCTTCCAAGGGGAAGGGAATCTCAGGAATCAACGTGAAGTTGACTTCCTGGCTGGCTATCGTGGCAACCGCCGCAATGAAGCCCGCTTCCCGCCCCATCAGCTTGACCAACCCAACGCCGTTCTGTGCCGATTTGGCTTCCATATGCGCACAATCAATCACCCCTCGGGCGATTTCCAGGGCCGTCGCAAAGCCGAACGTGCGCCAAACATACGGTAAGTCATTGTCGATGGTCTTGGGAATCCCCACCACCGCGATCGGCAAACCACGTCGCTGGATCTCGGTAGCAATCGTATGAGCCCCTCGCTGGGTGCCATCCCCACCAACACAAAACAGCAGATTGATCCCTTCGCGCTGGAGATAGTCGGCGATAACGCCAGGATCTTCCGGACCGCGCGAGGTGCCGAGGATGGTACCGCCCTGTCGGTGAATATGCTCGACCAGTTCCGGAGTCAACCGCAGCGGTGGTTGCGCTTTGGCGGGATTGAGCCCCTGGTAGCCAAAACGGATTCCCAGCACTTCTGGGACACCATAGTTGAAGTGCAACTCCATGAACACCGAGCGGATGACATTATTCAGTCCTGGCGAGAGCCCCCCACAAGTAACAATCGCTGCCTTAACCTTGTGCGGCTCAAAAAAGATGTACTCGCGTGGGCCCGCCTTTTCCAGCGACAGTGTCGGATCGATCGTCTCATCCGCTCGGTGGCATATCTGAAGCAGCGTCCGACAGGCATCCGGGACAAAGTCGCCCAAACCGTCATTGGGGACAGTCGAGAGTCTCAGCGGCGAGAGGACCGTTCGCGGACCGAGGTTCGATATGACAAAATTTTGGGGGGTAAGCAACATCGCACTACCAAGGGGGTTAAGCCACAAAAGGAGTCAGAATCAGCCTTGGGCAGATGTTTGCCCGAACATCTGCGACCACAAAACACCGGCAGATTACCATACAGAATCCGGAATCATAGTACGTCCCAATTGAGGGGGGGCTCTTTCATCCCCATCGTCCCCCCATACACAAAAAAGTCTGCTCCGAGATGCCAGAATGCCATTTCCTTGGTGGCTTACCATGCCCCTCACGCCACCC
>CAZLDQ010000027.1:0-36786 GCA_964558295.1 uncultured Planctomycetaceae bacterium
GGTTGGGAGAGGACTTGCACCTCCAAACCGTCAAACATGCTCGGCATACAGAAAGGTGGTCGTTCCTTGGAGGCTTCGCATCTGACAAATCATGGACTCTCTCCAGTCATTGCGTGTCTTATGCGCCGAGTGGTGACGATGCCTTGCCTTGCGTCAAACGAGCGTTGTAGGTCTTGAGGTCTTCGGCCAACCAGGGCGCGACGGAGTCTTCCGGGCGCAAGGAGCGAAATCCGGCGAGCCGGTGGAACGTGAGGAAATTGGCGTTGTGCTGATTGTCGGCTCCACCCTGCCCGTCGTCGTAGGCCGTACGCGAAGCCACGACGAGATCGTCGCCATCGAACTGCCAGTCGAGGTATTGGAATCCGTGGTGATCGATGTCCGGTCCATAGAGCACGGCGCAACGGGCTTCCCAGGTGCGCAGGTCGCCTGACGCCATCAAGACCGAAGTATTTCGCGCCCGCTCGGGGTTGTAGGTCCAGTGACGCTGGGGTACGTAGTTGGCCAGCGTCCAGTAGAGCCCGCTCTGCGGATCCCGGCGGATGGAGAACTTCTTGCAGCCCCCGGGAAACGCGACGAAACCGGTCGCCGGATCGAAGGTGCATTCCTTGCCGTCGGGACTGACGCGGATCAGGGCCGCCTTCTCCTGGCCGCCAACGCGATAGTCGACGCGGAGCATATTGACGATCTGCCCGTCGGGGGTCACCACGGCGTTGCCCTCAAGCCAGCCGCCCATTTTGCCGCCGAGCCAGCTCGGATCGCTTGCGAGTCGATTGCTCGCCTGCCAGGCGTCGGCCCGGAGGAGATCGGCGTCGACCGGAGCTGAGAGCATGAAGGCACGGAAGCAGCGGCCCCAAAGGCTGCCGGGGCCCCTCAAGTCCTCCATAGCCCGCCAGATCCGGCCTTGGTGTACGATCACCGGCACGGGGGCACAGTGGTATTGGCCGTCGCCCAGCAGCAGCCCGCTCTGGGCATTCTCCGGCGAGGTCCAGCTTGCACCGCCATCCACAGAACGACGAATGCCGACCGAACCGCGACTGGTGCCCAACAGATAGAGCCTTCCGTCGTGCACAAAGAGGCTTGACCAGAACTGGGGCTTGAGTTCCGCCATCTTACGCCAGTGTCGCCCGCGATCCGAAGAGCGAAAGATAACGGTCGTCTGGTGGGGCGCTTTGGGGCCAAACCAGTCGTGCGAGGCCACGTAGTCACCGTTGGGAAGAATCGCAATCGAGGGGGAACCGACAAAGATCCGGCTTGACGCGGGTGAGTGATCGAGCACGATGCCGGGCACGTTCGAAACAACCGAAGGAGCGTCTTCCGCCCATACCTTCCGACTCCGCCCGAGTGTTGCGCCCCCTATCACCAGAATCGCTCCTTGCCGAAGCAGCGTGCGGCGGGAAAAAGTGAAGGTCGTCATGGCAGGACTCCAAAAGTGCGAGGTGACGCAGAGTGTTGAAGGCGACAACGTAATGCAAACGACGAACCGCCGATCAATGGCCTTGTTCTTTCCAGGGACCGGAGAATTTCGATTCCTCGTCGGAAAACTGCCGGTTGATATCATCCAGCTCGGCCTGCAAGTTGGCCGGCAGAGTCAATTTCTCGGTCAACTGTTGGGCTTCGGTCACAATCTGGTCGTGCACTTCCAAACGTTCCTTCAAGCCGGAGCGAATATGTGCGACCATTGTTTCACGGGCTGCTTCCCCGTCGTGGCGATACAAAGCGTCCCGGACGCCGACATGGAAACGATTGGCAGACTCCATGACAGCCAGATCGTGGGGACAACGGGGCATTCGGAAGACCTGGCCGATAATCTGGGAATTCTGGACGATCGACATCATCCGGCGATTACCGGCCGCCTGAACGATCGAAAGATGAAACGCCAGGTCGGCCGTCAGGAAACGGCGCACTTGGGCCGCGTCCAGTTCCGGGGTCCCCTGCCCACGCAGCTCGTCGATCAGATCCTGAAAAACGCGGCAGTAACGATCGAGTTGGGCCAAACCGTCCGAGGAGATCCGATCGGCTGCCCGAGCAGCCGCAAAGCCCTCGATCGCCTCGCGCAATTCGTAAAGCTCGACGATGTCCTCTCGCGTGGGCAACCGGACGATTGTCCCGTAGCGGGGGACCTGTTCGACGAGCCCTTCCTGGGCCAGCTTGCGAATCGCCGCATTGACTGGCGTGCGGCTGATCCCAAGCTGACGCGCAAGGGAGGCCTCGGAAACGACGCTCCCCGCCCGAAGGCTCCCGTCAAGGATGCACTGTTGAATGTAGTCGTAGGCCTGTTGAATCCGGGAATTACTCATTGGCATTCCTTTGAAAAGCAGGTGCGTGTCACTGACATGTCAGCGACATGGCAATGCGACTATAGCACACCACATCAACGGATGCAAGCAATTGGAAGCGAACGCGCAACCGTTTGTGCAGCTAGCCGTCCTCGATCAACCGAGGGACGCCGAGCAAGGGGGGGCAATCTACCCAGGACGGGGAGGCCGGAAGCGGATTTGCGTCCGAATCGGCTCGTCCGCCGCTACCCCCACGCCATAGCCGTATGGCCAAGTGGGAGGTTGTCGATAGGCGGTCGTGGCAATCTGGGAAGAATATTTGCGTCCGTCGGCCAACTCCAGCTCGATCCAGAACGCCCGCACGGCAAACGCATCGTGCCCCGGATTGTCGATCACCAGCGTGTTCCACTCGGACAACGTGGCGATGGCCTCGGGCGTGAGGGGCAGTTGGGCATCGCTCCAGACGCCCTTGGTTTCCACACCGCCTGCTCCGGGAAGGGCCCCCAAAGCGACCTTGTTCAAACTGGCATATGAAATGTAGGGGGCGCTAGCTTCGAGCCCGATCCCCTGAAAATGCAGCACGCCACATTTCGCTCGACGTAGCTCGGCCATTGTGACGTTCTCCAGCGGGTGAGGGCCGGGCCGGTGGCGGAGTTCTACCGGCCCGTCGTGCAGTGTCGTGGTGAGCACCGCCCGGAGGCTCTCCAAACGCATCTCAGCCCAACAGGCCCAGTCGCCGGAAGAGTTGTCCTTCGGACCGACGTCGCTGATGAGCTTCAGCCGCACACGCTGGCCCGCCCAAGGCGAGAGGTCGGCCTCCAGCGGCGTCCAGGCATGTTCGATCCATGACTTCTCGGCCACGATCGTTTCTTTGCCCTGAGAGTCAACGACCGCGATGCGGAACAGAATTCCATCGCCGGGGTCGCTTCCATCGGCCTTACCGATCTGGCAACGCAGCGCGGCCTTGGGGTCGGCAGGCAACTCGACGAACGAGGTAAGCGCGAAGGCGTAGCCGGTGCCACCGGTGTAAGGTGGATGCATGAAGAGAGCCGGTTTTGTCACATCGCCGCAGGTTCGCTCGCCCCAGACGACCTGGGTACGGGTTTGTTCGTTCAAGGGAGTCTCCTCGCCCTTGCGCAGACGCTGGCCCTTTTCAATATCAACGGGGAACTCTGCAATGGGCCGGAGGATCTCCTCGGCCTTAAGCCACCAACTTCGGCGGTTGTGAAGCGGGCCGGCATCGACCGCCAACTCGATTTCCCGGACCAACTCCTGCTTCGCCGGGACGCAGGGAAAGTGGAGTTGCACAGGCGTTTCGGGCACGAGCTTGACTCGTTGGGACTGTCCGTCCAGCTTGACTTCCGCCTCGACCACGGCCGCGACGTGTGGCGTCAACTCGAGTTGAAGCGATCCGCCAGACTCCAGCCGAGCATCGACCAGCGGCACCACGGTAAAATCGATCCAACGATCCTCGACGTTTTTCCACACCAACGTGCCGGGCACGGCATCCGCCGCAATTTGCAGCGCGTGTTGACGGTTGCCGACAATGCTGACGGTTTCGCCAGGAATGGCCTTTTCGCGGTTGCACTTCAACGTGACCGCCGGTTTGTCGCCCGGGGTGAGCACGTAGCTGAACGCCCCCTTGACGGGCATCACGTGGACCAGCCCCCGGCTCAACCGTGTTTCGGTCGGGCCGAGTTCCTTGCCGTCCTCGGTTAGCGCCACGGCCGTGGCCGAGCGGCCGTCGAGCGAGACGGCAAACGTGGTGCACTTGCCGACCGGGATCAGTTCGATGCGGCCGTCTGACCGCTTGTTGCCCACGAGTTGACCGTCGCACAGGGCCTTGGCAAAACGCGTCGGTCGGCCGCGGCCGTTCGCATAGAGGTAGGCCGGCGAGTCGACGTAATCAGCTCGATGGCCGTCGACGATCGCGCTGAACCCCAGCAGCTTGCCCGCCTTATCCTTGGCATACCAACCATTCGGCGGCAACACGGTGTCGGGCAGTTTCCAAGTCTCGGTCGGATGTCCGTTGACAGCCACCGTCAGACCGTTGGAATACTGCGTGACGATCTGCGATCGTTTGTACGCTCCACTGGCGACCGCCGCGCTGGTCGCAAGCAGCTTGCCTTGTTCATCCGCATAGCGGATGTCCACAGCTGTTTCCTGAGCGTAGTTGGCGTGAATCTGTTGGACAGAGAAGTAGCTCCGCACGCCGTTGGCGATTCCTCCTTCCATGACGAGGAAACCCGTATGGCCGAAGGCCAACGTAGCGGCCAGGAACTGGTCGAGCCGGGCTTCTTGCTCCTCGGGCGTGTCGCCCAAGGTCTCCTCGCGTCCAAAGAACATCCCCAGGTTGCCCATGCCGAAGTTGCAGCACAAGGGATGCATTTTGCGGAGGTCGAAATCAACGAGCCACGGATTCTCGGCCAATCGGGCCACCTGATCCTGACCATAGTTGCCGTCGGTCAGGCCGCAGTAGTACCAGTGGTTGTTTCCCTCGCTGTAGACCGGACCATTCCAGGTCTTCTTCTGGTGGAGCATGATCTCGCCGTAGGCGTAGAATGTGGCGGCGAACGTCCCCGCCCCGGGAACGCGGGCATCAAAGTCCACATAGCGCCAGGGCTGCACGGCCGTGTGTACGTCGCAGTAGGCCGTGTCGAGATGGAACTTTTCCTGGATGATCGGGGCCAAGCGGGCCTCCAGTTCCACGGCTCGGGCCGGCTTAGGGTTGTAGCAGCGGGCCCAGGCCGGCTGCCAGTTGCCGTCGGGCAGCCGGGTCACATAATCCTCGTTCCAATGCTCATTGACCGGCGCAAAGTCGGTGTAGTTGTTGTAGATCCCGTATCGGAAACCAAGAGCCCGCATCTTTCGGGCATAGTCGGCCTGGCTTTCATCGCCGCCCCGGCCGGGCGCGGCCCGGGTACGCATCGTGAAGCTTTCACCGCCGTCGCGCCAGCCCGTTTCGTGATCAGTGATGAGAACCTTGCTCATCCCGTAACGGGCCACCTGTTTCCAGATTGCGTAATCGTTCTCGCGATTTGACGCCCCATGGGCCCGCCAAACCCGTTCGCCAGCCACGTGCATCCAGGGCGACTTGGGATTGGGGATGTTCGGCAGCACTTCCTCGAAGCGTGGGGATACGGTAAGGAACATCCGCTCGAAGCAGTCGTTGCGCTGGCCGTCGGTCTTGGGCAAATAGCGCGAGCCGCCGTTGTAGGTCACGCCGTCGGCCAGGATCTGATTGTCGGCCCAGAGGCTCGAAGCGTTCGAGCGGCAATGGTCCATGTAAGCGGTGAGGAACAACGGCTTCTCGACCGAGCCGGTAACCAGCACCGCCGGCCGCTGCATCTCGCAGGCCAGGAAGGGGAGCGTGACGAGTCGGGGATTGGTCACCCCAACAGCCCGGCCCACCCAAACCTCGCCGACCTGTCCGCCAAGGCATTTCACATCGACTACCAGCGACTTCTGCCAGAGCCGCAGCGTGTAAACCACTTCCGCCTTACGATCTCCCAGTGCACAACGCCACGTGGAGACGACCATGTCGCCAGTCTGTTGGCAGCCGAGCTTTTCGATCGTTTCGGGCACCAGCGGTTTGTTGTCCTTGCCGACGAAGCGAATCCCCCCCTCCGCCATCGGCTGGAAAGCCGGCATCTCGTCCCACTCGACGGTCACATCGCCGAGCGTGCCGGTCGATGGTTGATAGGTATAGATCAGGTGGCCGTCTTCGCCGCGGTAATGAAAGCGGAATCCGTCAGCGGTCGGTTCCAACTGCGTGGTGAACTGCTGGGTAAGATTGTCGGGAAGGATCGTCTCCTCGCGAGTCGGGAAGGGAAGCTTGCCGGGGCCGGTGTTCGTGCCGGTCGTCTGCCCGGGAAACATCGCGATTCCACGCTCGGGACGCGGATCGAATACAAGCGGGGGCAGCGGTTCCTTGTAGACGGCCAGGTTATCGAAAAAGAGAACCCGGTCTTCCTTGTTGCGAGCATTGGTTATCCGAATCCCGGTAAACGCTGCTTGGCTACCCAGCGTGGCCAATTGCTCCGGTGAGAGCCGCCGGTGCATAACCCACCACTCTTTCCAGCAGACCGTCGCCATGGTCACCGGCACTTCACGTCCGTCTTTGGTTTCGAAGAGAACGGTTATCGTCACGCGCGGCGTGGTCTTGTCCGACTCCCAAGCCCAATTGTTTCCATAGACCCAGAAGTTGATGCAGTCGAACGATTCGGGTAGCGGGATCGGCTTGGGCGGCTTCACGGTCACGGCCGCCTTGGGCCCGGTGCCTCGATAGGTCAGCTTGGCAACATAAGTTCCCCACAACGGCTGCTCACGCGAACGCCGGAGGTCGGCCACCGTGTCGGTGCACTCCACGGTCCAGCCCTCGACGTTCTCGAAATCAATCAGCGGCGGATGAGTATCTTCGGTCCGATTGGCCCAAGCCATCTCATAAGGCCTCTGGCCGACAGGCTCCTCAGCCCGGGCAAGTGAGGCGGTGACCAACAGGGCCAAACCGAGTAAGAGAGTTCGTGAAGTGCTCATCGGTGTTCCTCGGTGCTGCAGATGGCGTGGATATGTGGCCGGAAACCGTCCAACAGGGACAGCAGACTCCCTGAGTATGTGCCACCGGAGAGTGGGTTGTCAACCTGAAGCCGCGTAGGTGAACCGAGCCGCAATGTATTGAGCGTTCCCGTCTACCGGCCCTGGCTGGCGATTGGCACGTGCCGGTTACTCGCCTGATCTGTCGTCTGTTGCCAACGCTGTCTGAAGGGGAAATTTGCCCTCGATCGTTTCTCCTGCCTGCGCGTGGGTGCGGGAGTCAGAACTCGCCAGGGCAAACTTCTTCAAGGCCGTGAACTGGGACAACGTCCGAACACGGAGACGCTTCGCTGCCCGGGCCGGGCTCAAGATGTCAAGAATCGCTTCCTTCCCGGGAACGGGCTCCCTGCCATCATGGCCAACGTCCAAGGCAAGGCTGGCCAAGCGCGGTGGGAGCCGGCGGGTGAGCGCGGGCTGAATTCCTGAGGGGAGCAAGCATACTGGCCCTCAAGGGGCGGTCGAGTTCTTCCCCCTCCTCGTCCCCCCTTTGCCGCATGAGGGCCAATATAATAAGTCGAACGGCCGCTTTCTGCGAAAACGCGAGACTCTTGAACCCAAGGCCTTATTTCAACGCGGACGCTAGGCCACGCCGCGAAGAGCCGCCAGGCGAATCGCTGACTGTTCGAGGAGTTGTTGTGCGCGGTCCAAGATCCCAGGATGCGTCTCCAACACCAGGTCGCGCCGATTGGCTGGATCACAAGCCACAAACTGGCCTCCACAGTGCTGGCAATTGACCTGCCGGCCGCGATGCACAACGCGAATCTGCACGGGACGACCGCAAACGGGGCACTCTTGAACAAAATACGTGGATGACATTGTAAAAAATTCCCTTGCGCAACCTGACGGAAGACAAGACAGAGAATCGTCGTGCCAGGTTCGGATTTCCCTATCCGTATTTGCACGACTCAGACGTGTGCCCCACCTTTGACAGTCCGACATCGAGCAGTTATCGTGGCTGCTCAATATATTTCATACGCAGAGCACTGGGCATTGGTTCGCGCGGTAGATTGCCGGAGGCCGTTTTGGCCAAACAGACGATAGGGAACGCCCTCGGGGGCGTTCCCCGTCAGTCGGCAAGCGAAAACCCACGCTGTGAGAACCGGCCCCCTCAAACGGCTGTCAATGCCCCGAGAATCATCGAGCCCCGGACGCGGGCAAGGCTATGGATCAGGTGATCAATCTCGGCGTCCGAGTGCAGCGCCGTGGGGATGACGCGGATGATCGACTTGCCCAACGGTACGGCCGGATAGACCACGGGCGATACCCAGATGTTGCAGGTTTTACGCAATTCGTAGGCCAGATGAATCGCATCCGTGCCGTTGCACTGAATCGGAGTAATCGGCGACTGCGTGTTGCCCAGCTTGAATCCGCATTTCCGCAAGCCGGACTGAAGCCGTTTGGTGTTTTCCCAGAGTCTCTTACGTTGGGGTTCTGCGTTCTCCAGGAGTTCCAGCCCGACTTGGGTGGCAGCGACAATCGCCAGGGGCATCGCTTTCGTGAAGACCATCGTCGGAGCGTTGAAGCGAACGTACTCCACGACAGCCTTGTTGCCGGCGATAAAACCACCCAAGGTGCCGATCGCTTTGCTGAATGTGCCGATTTCCAGGTCGACCTGATCGTGGACGCCAAAATGGGCCGCCGTGCCGCGGCCGTTCGGGCCGAAGACTCCCGTCCCATGCGCGTCATCGACGATTAACCGGGCGCCATAGCGATTCTTCAGGTCCACCAATTCGTCAAGCGGCCCCACGTCACCCTGCATGCTGTAGACCCCGTCGACCACCACGGCGACCGCCCGCGAGCCGGAAACCTTCCGGAGAATGCTCTCCAAGTGATCCATGTCGTTGTGTCGGAAGACACGAACCTCTGCACCCGAGATCTTCGCACCACAGACGAGGCTGGCATGGGCATATTCGTCGAGGACCAACAAGTCGCTGGGGCGGGCCAAGCAGGCGAGCGTCCCCATGGTGGCCATCGCTCCCGCCGAAAAGACCAAGGCTGCCGGACGCTGTTTGAAGGTCGCAATGCGGTCTTCCAATTCCAGGTGAGAAATAGTGTTGCCCGTCATCAACCGGGAACCCATGGGACAACTGACTCCGTACTGCTCCACCACCTCCGTGGCGCGTTGGCGAATGTCAGGGTGCATGGCCAAACCGAGATAATTGTTCGTGCTGAACTGGAGCAGGCGACGCCCATTGGCATCGATCCACGGTCCCGCATTGTTGCCCGGAGAGACGTCAGCAAAGAGTTCTGCTGCGATTTCAAATTCCTGGACACGGATGGTCTTGGGGGCCGTCAGAAACTCTTGACACTTGGCAAAGATGTCGTTCGTTGCGGACATGATCGGAATCCCTGAGATGTACATCGCCGATGGCACACCAACGGCTTCGAGAAGTCACCCCGCTTCCTTTCACGCGATCGTGCTGTTTCCTGCGGAAGTTCCACTATGCTTCGACGACCGGGGGGGTTCAACCGGTTTCCGGTTCCTTGGGAGTGTTTTTTGCGCCTCCAAAGTGGGGTGCGGGCCTCGTCTCGTTAAATTCATTATCATCCGGATCTCTTGGCCCCCCACGATAGGTCAGGCTATACTATCAGGATTCAATGGTTCTGCCCTGAGGATCTCATGACGAAGATTGCACTTGATGCGGTGGCCTCGGCGGGTGTGGTGGGCGCCGGCGGGGCTGGGTTCCCCACGCATGTGAAACTGGCCGGCAAGGCCGATACCGTGGTCATCAACGCGGCCGAATGTGAACCGCTGCTGCATAAGGACAAAGAAGTCCTCCGCCAGTATGCCGACGTTGTGCTGGAAGGTCTGACTGCGGGGATGGAGTTGGTCGGGGCCCAACGGGGCGTCATTGGCATCAAGGGAAAATATCACGACGTTATCGAGCAGCTTGAGCCCCGACTCCCCCAGGGAGTCGAGATCTGCCCCTTGCGGGACGCCTATCCCGCTGGCGACGAATTCATCCTTGTTTACGACGTGTTAGGCCGCGTCATTCCGCCGGGCGGAATTCCCCTGAACGTGGGCGCGGTGGTAATGAACGTTGAGACCGCGATGAATGTGGCCCTTGCGCCCCATCGTCCAGTGACGGAGAAGTATCTGACCGTTGCCGGGGCCGTGGCTCAGCCGATTACCTTACGGGTCCCCCTTGGCGTGACGCTCGCCCAGTGCGTTGCGGCCGCCGGCGGCCCAACAATCGCCGACCCGAACTATATCGTCGGTGGGGTCATGATGGGCTATCTCGAAGACAACCACGATGCGCTGGTCGACAAGACCACCGGCGGCATCATCCTGCTCCCCGCCGATGATGGCGGCGTGCGCCGGCGCCGTCGGGACTGGACCGAGATCGCTCGCATCGGCCGCAGCGCGTGCGACCAGTGCAGCTTCTGCACGGAACTATGCCCGCGCTGGCTCCTTGGCCATCCGATCGAGCCGCATCGGGCGATGCGCAGCCTCGGCTTCAATCTCGTTGGCGAGGCCAATGTTCTGGGCACGTCTTTCTGCTGCGAGTGCAACTTGTGCAGCCTCTACTCGTGCCCAGAAGACCTGGATCCCCGTAACGTTTGCGTACAGAACAAACGTCGCCTAGCCGCCGAGAAGAAACGTTGGGAGAATCCCCCCTTCAATCCCCGTCGCGCCGAACTGCACATGGCAAACCGCAAGGCGCCGATGAAACGTCTGTTCCAGAAACTCGGGCTCACCCAGTTTCGCAACGAAGGCCCCCTCAACGATGAGATCCTTGTTGCAGAAAAGGTGGGGATTAAGCTCAAACAGCACATCGGCGCGCCGTGCGAGCCGGCGGTAAACGTAGGAGACCGAGTGACCAAGGGTCAGGTGCTCGGGCGTCCGCCCATCGCCAACGGCAAGCCTGCCCTAGGCTGTCCGGTCCACGCCTCGATCGACGGCACCGTAACTGCCATCACCAACGGCGTCATTTGGATCGAACACCGTTGAGCACTCTGTCCCAGCCATTGACCTTCATCTAGCCAACTCCAGCCACACCACTATGGCCAACCTAAAATCCATCGGCGCAATCGAACTCTCAAGCATTGGCATCGGCTATCAGATCGAAGATGAAATGCTCAAAGCCGCCTCGGTCGATCTGCTCATCGCGCGCTCGATTTGCTCCGGAAAATACCTGATCGTTATCGGCGGTTCGGTGAGCGACGTTGAAGCGGCCGTCCAGACCGGTTTGGCCGCCGCCGGCGAAGCGATCATCGATCATCTGATCATCCCCAACGTTCACGAGTCGGTTTTTCCGGCCCTGGGCCAGTCGATTACTCTGAACGGCGACCACGACGGGGCCTTGGGGGTCTTGGAAACCTTCAGTGGCACCAGTGTCCTGGCTGCCGCCGATGCCGCTGCCAAGGCTGCTCGCGTGACGTTGTTCCGGATTCACGTGGCCATGGCGATGGGGGGAAAGGGGCTTTGCCTGATGACCGGAAGCGTAGCCGACGTCCGGGCAGGCATGCAAGCGGCTGCCGACGTAGCTCGCCAACGGGGACTGCTGGTGTCCGAAGTGGTGATTCCCCGTCCAAGCCGGGAGTTGTTCGCCGACTATCTCTGAGAGACCGCCCCTTTAACCGAATTGTGTGAACAAAATTCGCTTGCAATTGGGCCAGCCGATCCGCTAGGTTTAAGCGTGGCCGCTCCACGCGTTGCCGTTTCGTTGTCTGAAAATTCGTCGTGTTTCACTGCGATGTGGAGACCAGCAAGGGCCTGTCAGCCACCCCCGAGAGAAGGGTTCCGCTGCGTCTTTCTGGGACTGTTGACGAAAAGGCAACCTGCCACGCGCGATGTCATCGATGGTGTCGAGTAAAACCCAAAAGGGAGTCTACCCTCGATCCATTCCACAGCGGGGGGAATTGACCACACTGCCAGCATACGTTATCTGTAGCGCTACTGTCTGCGTCGGACTCAGACCTGAGAATGACTTCTTTGAAGGAGGCACACGATGCGAAGACTGCTTGGATTGGCGATGATAGCCGTCGTTGTGCTGGCGGGGATGGCAAACATAGCCAACGCTGGCTATTGCGGAGCCGGCCGGTACCACTGTCTGAAACGGGTTTGCGGCAGCCCAACTGGCTGCACCGGCACCCAACAGTGTTACACGGTGATGAAGACCTGTCGGGAGATCGTCTACGAGACGCAGCAAATCCCCTGCGTCAAGACATGCTACCGGCCGGTTTGCGAGACGAAGCTGGTCACCTGTACCCGGTACGTTCCCGAGACGCACTACCGGCCGTGTAGCTACACGACTTGGCGCCCGGTTTACGAGACGGTCATGCGTACCGTGACGAGCACGGTTTGCCGACCCGTCTGGGAAACTCGGACCCGGCAGGTCTGCAACACGGTTTGGCGACCTGTCTATGAAACCTACGAGCGGGAAGTCCGCTATACGGTCTGTCGCCCGGAGAAGTATCTCCAGACTGTGCAAGTGTGCAGCGGCCATTGGGAAACCCAAGTGACGGAAACCGCTCCACCGCCTTGTGCTCCCGCTGCGTGCGCACCGACCACCTGTGCCCCGGCCACCTGCGCCCCGGTTCACTGCTGCCGCCGGGTTTGGGTTCCCGAGATTCTCGAAAAGCAGGTGGAATGCGTCCGATACGTGCCTGAGGTCTGCGTGAAACGTGTTCCGTATACGGTCTGTCGCATGGTGCCCGAAGTGCAGACTCGACTTTGCACCTATCAGGTCTGTCGTATGGTGCCTGAGCAGATGACCCGCCAAGTGCCGTTCACGGTGTGCCGGAGGGTGCCGGAGGTTTGTACAAAGATGGTCCCTTACACCGTCTGCCGGCCGGAAGTTTACCAGAAGCCGGTTACCTGCGTGCGTCACGTGCCGTACGAAGTGCCTTACACGGTTACCCGCTGCGTGCCGCGGGTGGTGTGCAAGCAGGTTCCGGTTACCGTCTGCTGCCCCGTCCCCTGTTGTGCTCCGCCACCGGTCTGTGCTCCACCGGTCTGTGGATGTGCGAAGTAGGACGAGAAGACTGCGGAAGGATCTGCTGCGACCATTCCGTTTTGGTAAAAAGGGCGACTTGGCCGTTCAAGCTGAGTCGCCCTGTGTATTTGGGAGGGGACAATGCCCATCGTTCCTTGGCCTTTTTGGGTCTACCCCCTCGAACCTGTCGAATGGTACAATATTTGTTTTCTCTTCGGGACCTGAGCCAATCTAGTATTTCATGCGACGTAACGATATCCGCAACATTGCCATCATTGCCCACGTCGACCACGGCAAAACTACGTTGGTTGACTGTCTCTTGCGTCAAAGCGGCGAATTCCGCGCGAGCCAGTTGGTTGGGGAGCGCATTCTCGACTCGAACGAGCTCGAACGGGAACGTGGCATCACGATTTTGGCCAAGAATATCTCCCTACCCTACCGAGGGGTTAAGATTAACCTGATCGACACACCAGGCCACGCTGATTTTGGGGGGGAGGTGGAACGCGTTTTGCGCATGGCTGATGGGGCCCTGGTGCTCGTCGATGCGGCCGAGGGCCCCATGCCCCAGACGAGGTTCGTGCTTTCCAAGGCCCTCGAATGCGGTTTGCAGCCGATCGTGGTGGTCAACAAGATTGATCGCCAGGACGCCCGGGCTCACGAGGTGCTCAACGAGACGTTCGAACTGTTCCTCCAGTTGGGGGCTGACGAGCACCTGACCGATTTTCCCCATATCTTCTCCAGTTCTCGCGAAGGCTACGCCACCGACGACCCGGACAAACGTGGCGACTCGATGCGTCCGTTGCTGGACATGGTGCTCCAGTACATTCCCGGACCCGAGATCGACCCCACCGCGCCACTTCAGATGTTGGTAACCACGCTCGACTGGTCCGACTATGTTGGTCGGATTGCCATTGGCCGCATTCTCTCGGGCAAGATCGTCGAGGGGCAGCAGGTGGCGCTGATGCAAGCTAACGGCATGACCCAGTCCAAGGTCACTGGCGTCTTCCTCTTCGACAAGCTCGGGCGAACCGAGGTTCAAGAGGCCACGGCCGGTGATGTGGCCGCGATTGTTGGTCTGGAAACGGTGTCGATTGGCGACACAATCTGCGATCTCCAAAGCCCGCGGGCTCTTCCTCGCGTGGAAGTCGATCCGCCGACCCTGGAGATGGTCTTCGGTGTGAATACCTCGCCTCTGGCCGGCCGGGAGGGAAAGTATCTCACCAGCCGCCATATCCGTGCTCGATTGGCCCGCGAGTTAGAAAAGAATGTGGCGATGCGCGTGACCGAGGAAGGCCCTGAAACGTTTCGCGTGGCCGGTCGCGGTCTTCTCCACCTGTCGGTGTTGATCGAAACGATGCGCCGCGAGGGCTACGAATTGTCCATCGGCAAGCCCCGGGTGATCCTCCGTGAGCAGAACGGGGTGCTTGAGGAACCGTTTGAGTCGCTGGTCGTCGAGGTTCCGCCCGACCGGGTGGGACCGGTCATGGAACTCGTCGGAGCCCGGCGCGGGCAGTTGAGTGAAATGAGCACTCACGACAACTACACCTACCTGGTCTTCTCCATTCCCGCCCGTGGATTGATCGGCCTTCGAACCAAGTTGCTCAACTCGACCCAAGGCACGGCGATCATGCACCACCGTTTCGATTGCTATCGGCCGATGGAAGGCGAAGTCCCCAGCCGGCCCAACGGGGTCTTGGTGTCGATGGTGGCCGGCCGGGTTGTGGCGTATGCTCTCGACGGTCTTCAAGAACGGGCCGACATGTTTGTGTCCCCGGGCGACGAAGTCTACGAAGGGATGATCGTCGGCGAGAACAGCCGCAGCGGTGACATGTCGGTCAACCCAACCAAGGAGAAGAAACTGACCAACATACGCGCCGCCGGCAGCGATCCGAACATCCTGCTGCGGCCGCCTCGACTCCTCACATTGGAAGCCGCACTGGAGTACATTGAAGAGGATGAACTGGTCGAAGTCACTCCCAGCAAAATCCGCTTGCGCAAAATAGTCCTCAGCGACATCGACCGCCGCCGGGAAGCCCGTCGCCAAGCCAAAGCCGGGCAGGTCTGAGCGAATCTCCAGGAACGACTCACCAAGCCAAACCGTTCAGTCGCGGCACTCGTGCCGCGCTGTCTGCGGCGGCTAGGGCACATTCACACAGACTTGCCATCGCCCCGAGGGGTGGGGATCGAAATGTCGCCGTTCAGCGACGGGGCCACATCGACCGGCCGAGGCTCTTCCGCCCACCGGGGTTCATACGCGGAAGGACCGATCAACTCTTCGATCTGCCGTTCGTCGAGGACTTCCTCGCGTTCCAACGCCGTGGCCAAACGATCGAGCTTCTCGCGATGCTCGCTGAGTACCTGCTCCGCTTGTTCAGAGGCTGCACGGAGGATACGCACGATTTCTTCGTCGATCACCTGTGCCGTATGCTCGCTGAACTCGCGGGGTTCAGCCATCTCCTTGCCCAAGAACGGATGGTGCTCACTGGCGCGGAACGCTACAGGGCCGAGCCGTTCACTCATCCCCCAATGGGTCACCATGCGTCGAGCCAGGCTGGTGGCCTGCTTCAGGTCATCCTCGGCGCCAGCTGTGAACTCATGGAACTGGAGCTTCTCGGCCGCCCGACCGGCCAGGAGGAAGGACAGCCGGGTGTGCAATTCGCTTTCGCTGATGTTGACCCGATCTTCTTCGGGGAGCAATTGGGTGGCACCCAACGCTCGGCCACGCGGGATGATGGTCACCTTATGGACCCGTTCGCCCCCTTTGACCAGCCACACCAACAGCACATGCCCCGCCTCGTGATAGGCGGTCATGAGCTTCTCCTTGCCCGTGAGGACTTCCTCTCGTTTGGCGCCCATAAGCACCTTATCGCGGGCATATTCGAAATCGCTCATGTCGACGGCGTCTTTGCCGCCGCGGGTGGCCCAAAGCGCTGCCTCATTGACCACATTGCGAATATCGGCTCCGGTTAGCCCCACCGTGCCGGCGGCCAACCGCTCCAGGTCAACATCGTCCGCCAAAGGCACATTCCGACAGTGAACCTTGAAGATCGCCAGCCGTCCCTTGAGATTCGGCCGGTCCACCGTAATATGCCGATCAAAACGGCCGGGACGCAAGAGGGCCGGATCCAGCACATCAGGCCGGTTGGTAGCGGCCATGACGATCACGGATTCAGTCTGGGTGAACCCATCCATCTCGCTGAGGATCTGGTTAAGCGTCTGCTCGCGTTCATCGTGCCCCCCCCCCAAACCGGCGCCACGGTGTCGGCCGACGGCATCGATCTCGTCAATGAACAGGATCGAAGGCGCGTTTTCTTTGGCCGTTTGGAACATATCCCGCACGCGGCTAGCTCCAACGCCCACAAACATCTGGATGAATTCCGAGCCGCTGATGGAAAAGAACGGTACGCCCGCCTCGCCTGCCACGGCTCGGCCCAGTAACGTCTTGCCCGTTCCCGGGGGCCCCATCAGAAGCACGCCCTTGGGCACGCGGCCCCCCAGTCGCTGGAATTTTGCCGGGTCCTTGAGAAACTCGACGATTTCCTGCAACTCGTTCTTAACCCCTTCCAACCCGGCAACGTCATCGAAGGTAATCGGCTTGTCGCCCGACTCGTACCGCTTGGCAGGGCTTTTGCTGAATCCGCTCAGGAGCCCGCCGCCGAGCACCTGATCCCGTGTACGGCGGAACATGAACCAGATGCCGGCAAAAAGCAGCAGGGGGACCAGCAGGTAAAGCCCCACAATGATACTCGTGTTATCTGCCGGTTCGGTGGCTGAATAATTAGGCCCAAGCTTTTCAACCAGCAGACTGTCAAGCTCTCGATTTTCTAGGGCATTTGGGGGGAGGACCGTGGAAAACTCCTGTTGATACCGCGTCCCCTTGGTGCCATCGGGTTTCAGGGGCGGCTCGTTCTTGAACTTGCCCTGAACTGTCATCCCACGCACTTCCACCTTGGCGATGTTGTCCCGGGCTAGTTCCTGCCGGAACAGGCCATAGGGGATCTCCGAACGCTGCGAAGGGCTGCCCTGGAAGAACAGGAAGCTGATGATCAAAATCAAAACCAGCAAAAGCCACACGGTTGACGTAGTCGTGCGCGGGCGCGGCGTTGTATTTCCCGAGGAGGGGGGGCCCCCAACAGGTCGATTCTCCATCGGTGTCACTTCTTTCTGGCAATCATGAACTAAAAAGCTGATCCGATAAGCCTTTTCGGCCACCACGGTATTCTACCGTATTACTGGGTGGTTTTCGACCGGGATCAGCGGTCTGAGCCCTGTTGGCGGCACTTTAAGTAGAGCTGGACTTCTTCGTACAGCGTGCCAGCAGGGAGTTGCGGCAACAAGGCCCCAATCCGAACAGGTTCCTGGAAACCATCGACGATAGTCATGGAAGCTAATACCTCCTCGGAAAGGCACCATTCCGCTCGAACGGGCAACCCCTCGTCAATCGCCCGTAGGGCATGATCGAGGACGGTCTCCCGTTGGATTCCTCGGATCGCCATACATTCTTCCATGGAAAAACCGTTCGACAGGAGACGCCAAGTCCAATAATAGCTCGGCCGTGCAGCGACAGAAGGAACTGGAGGGAGATCCCCTCGGCCTGGGCAGAAGACATCTTTACGGACTCGGGAAGGTGCGTCTCCGTGCTTTTCCTCGTCGGACGTCTCACCAATCCATCCCCTGCCAGCGGAGGGGAGTACCCCCGATTCGTCCCGCTCCTTAGCGGAGTCGGAATCGAGATCAGGCGAATCGCTGAGTGTTTCCACGAGTTCGTCAGAGGCATTGTTCCCCGTCGTATTCGGTGCCAGAATCGCCAGCAGGGCATTACCATAGCGTTCCAGCTTGGCCGGCCCGATCCCTTTGACCGTCAGCAGGCCGTCGAGCGAGGTGGGACGTTGCCGGGCCAGGTCTTCCAGGGTGCTTTTGGAGAAGATGTAATGGGGAGGCAGGCCGGCTTTGATGGCCGCCTGACTGCGCCATCGCAGCAGCTTGGTCACTAGGGTCGGATCGGCCGGAGGCAGCGTGGCCGGTTCGGAGGTTGCTTCGGTCGACGCCTTGTCGGCCGTTAGTTTTCGTTCTGCGGACTCGCCATTGAGCTTTGCCAGCAGATCGGCCGGAATGGGCAGATCCTCTGGTGGACCAGCGCGACCTTTCATCAAATCGGTACCCATTTCCGTCAGTTGTACCACCGGCCGATTGGGCTCAAGGTCCACCTGCTCCAGATGCCCTGTGGCGATCAGCCCGTCAACGAGCGTCACCACTTCCGGTTGTGTCAGGTGTTTGAGGAGCCCGAAGGTACTCAATTGGTTCAGTCGCAGTCTGTCCAGCTTCGCCGAAGCGGATCCACAAAGCATTTGGGCGATGAGCGTCTTACCGCAACGAACCCTTGTCTGAGCCCGGGCCACACCGCTAAGCACCATGCGAAGCGCAGTGATGACGTTCTCGTTGATCGCCGGCTTTTCGTCCGCCGGCTTCGCAGTCAAGGTGGCCTGAGCGCGGATGCCCGTGCGATGGCAATTGTCGCAGTGGCCGCAAACGGTGGCGTTCTGTTCCCCGAAATACCGTAAGATTTCCTGTTGACGGCAGCGGGCGCTTAAAGCGAAACGGATTACCCGGTTGAGTTTCTCATATTCTGCTGCTTTGAGCCGTTCGGTGGCTTCGAAGTCGATTTCCAGGTTCTCGAACGGCACATCGCGCCGCAACATCCGAATGGCCCGGCCGCGAAACGGCGGCACGTAGGTGAACACATCAAGTTGATTCAACTCCCGCAGGGCCGTAGCAAGCGAGGTCTGGTCCAACTCCGTTTCTTTCAAGAGTTCCTGAAGCTGGAAGTAGACCATTTCCTGGCGGCGAGTGCCGACGAGTCGTTCGATGGCCCGGATGACTTTGCGTTTGACTTTAGCCTGTTTGGGGAGCAGATCGACCAAGGTGGGCAGGTCACTGTCGAGCCGCACCGCCGCTCGATTTTGCGACGCCACCAGACGCTCAAGCACCCCGGCCGATTCCAGGAGTTGTTCGCAGGTTCCCACCCCTTCCGCACCGATTGGCAGGCCCAGCCGTTCCTTGATCTCCTGCTGGGTCAACTCGATCGGATCGGCCTCCAGTTCACAAAGCAACTCGTATACCCGGGCCACGTTCTCCCGATTCGGGTAGGCACTCTCGATGAAGAATTCTTGGATATAGCGATCGGAAGCCGAATAGAGGAGCAGGCAATGAGACGGCTGCCCGTCGCGCCCGGCACGGCCGGCCTCCTGATAATAGGCTTCCAGGCTGCCGGGCAGGTTGTAATGCACCACAAAGCGGACGTCGGCCTTGTCAATGCCCATGCCGAAAGCGGTTGTAGCCGTAATGATCTCAACCTGGCCATTCATAAACGCCTCTTGGGTCGCGTGGCGTTGGTCAGGGGTCAAGCCGGCATGGTAGGCGGCCGAGGGTCGGCCTGCCTCCCGGGCGATCAGGTCGGCGACTTCTTCGGTCCGCTTTCGTGTTGACGCATACACAATCCCAGCGCCCCGCATTTTGCGCAGGAATTGCAGCAACATCTCGCCTTTCTGGCGTTCGGTCCGTGGCGA
The DNA here is from genome assembly GCA_964558295.1 of uncultured Planctomycetaceae bacterium. Taxonomy (GTDB): domain Bacteria; phylum Planctomycetota; class Planctomycetia; order Pirellulales; family Thermoguttaceae; genus JBDKTH01. Next base: position 19,375 of record CAZLDQ010000027.1, read on the forward strand.
CTGTACTTCATAGAAGAGGTTCGGCCTTGCAAACCCGGTGATGAATGTGCGAGGCTCGTGCAGTCGCAACTGCTCGACAATATCGCGCCGCACCGCATCGGTGGCCGTTGCCGTCAGGGCGATCGTAGGCGGATCGCCGATCAGACGGCGGAAGTGTCCCATCCGGGCGTAGTCGGGACGAAAATCATGTCCCCACTCACTAATGCAATGGGCCTCATCGATTGCCAGGAGCTTCAGTCGGGCTTCGCGCACCGCCTCCAAAAACCGCGAGCTGCGGAATCGCTCCGGCACGACGTAGACCAACCGGTACTGACCGGCGGCCATCTGGTCCAGGCGCGCATATTGTTCGGCGAAAGGGAGTGTGCTATTGATGAAGGTCGCCGGGATTCTGAGTGTCTGCAGCTGATCAACTTGGTCCTTCATTAAGGCGATCAGCGGTGAGACGACCAACGTCAGGCCGTCAAAGACCATGGCCGGCAGTTGATAACAGAGACTCTTCCCCCCACCGGTCGGCATGACGCATAGGCAGTCCCGGCCGGACAGCACCGTCGAAATCACTTCCTTCTGCCCCGGCCGAAACGCGTTCAGCCCAAACAGGGGAAGGTACGACTCCAGATTGCAAGGAGGGGCATCGTTCATCATCCTGCCACTGGCCAACCGCGGTGAACCGACCGCGTGACATGCCCGAGGATTATATCTCAAGCACAGGCCGTATCCAAGGACTCACTGTCCCGGGTAGGCGAACTGGCCAACGCGCGATACGATAAGTAGACTATGGCAGAGACTCCTCACAATGGACAGCGTCGCGGGGCGGTGGCCGTGATTGTACGGCAAGGACAACTCCTAGTCATTCGTCGCTCCCGGTGGGTTGTCGCCCCCCTGCGATTCTGTTTTCCAGGAGGAACGATCGAAAGCGACGAGACTGAGGAGGCAACCCTGGTGCGCGAGCTTCAGGAGGAGCTTGCTGCCGTTGTCAAACCGGTGCGGCGTCTCTGGGAAAGCGTCACTCCGTGGAACGTACACCTGGCTTGGTGGCTCGCTGACTTGGCTCCCCAGTCTCAACTCACGCCCAATCCGGCCGAGGTCGATTCCGTCTATTGGTACACACCGGCCGAATTGGCTGCGTTACCCGATCTTTTGGAGAGCAACCGCGTATTCCTGCAGGCTCTCGATGCAGGCAAGATTGACCTGACCTACGATTGACCTCCGGATATCGACCTATTGCGGGGGCTCGCTATTTGTCGCCCCCGATTTGCCGGGAAAGAACTGCCGGTTGAAGATTTGAGGATCAAAGGGGTCTGCCGGGGTAAATTTCTTGGGTAATTCGCCTCGTTTGACGCCGGGCCGATCAAAACGTGAAGACACTGTCTGGGGCAGGCTGGCGTCCAATGGAGGGGCGGTGATAGACGTTTGTCCCTGAAGGTTTTCTGTGGGGGAGGACATCTCGGGGAACGCTCGTTCATCGCCCCCAAGCGTTTGCGCCCCGCTAAGGACCTGCGCCGCGGGAGTGGTGTACACTGCCGACGATGCACGATGGATTGTCTTATTCTGCTCGACGTGCGATGCCTGCATCACCGCTTGCGTCGGTGCAGGCATCTGCGCTACACGATAGACCCAATCTTGAAGCTGCTGGTATTGAGCCGTCTGGCGATCGGTAAAAATTGGCCCTTTTGCATTGCCATGAGCACGCAATGGGATGGCCAATAACGGGCTAGCCTCTGGCTTGTTACGGTCGATCCATTGGAGGACCGTCTGCAGGTTCCGCTGGGTTATGCGCCGACTCGTTACACCACCAGCCGATACCCGGGTCAAGCTGAAGGTTTTCGAGGCTCCCGGACCATGGCAGCCAGAGGTCATGCAGTGGTTCATCAACATCGGCTGGATGGTCTGTGTGAAGCTCTCCATCGTACCGCTTGGCAGCTTGCGAACCAAGTGGTCCAGTTCATCCTCGGGCTCGCGATGTATCGCGGTCATGGCGATGGGTTGCCGTGGTTCAACACCTTCGCGCATTGCCTGTAATCGACGTTCCAGCAGAGGGATCATGGGATGCAAGGAGTCGAGCCGTTTCGCTTCGGCCAATTCGCGGCTGGCACTCTCCAATAAGCCCTGGCGTTGGCACCACTGAGCCAATTGGATGTGGTCCAGGGCACACTGGCAGGGGCTATACCGTTTACGGAACTGATAGGCCTCTTCGAGCGACGAGCAGCAGACCTCAACGTCGCTAGACTTGATGCTTATCTGTCCGCCCCCCAGGGCGACGATGTGCCGGTCGCCAGCCTGTGTGATCTTTCCCTGGAAGACTTGGCCATTATGCAGCACCAGTACGCCTTCACGCGGCTCCGCCTGGATCTGCGATTCCTGATCGCAGGCCCTTGCTTCCCAAAAGCTTAGGACAAAGAGGACGGCCAATACCGCCAGTTTTCCCGCAGAGTATTCGCATGTATTTCGAATCATGACGGGAGAGTAGGGAATGGCTTCCCCTGGGTCAAGATCGAATCGCCGGTCTGTCGGCTGATTCTCCCAAAAAAGAGGGGGGCTGTCCTGGTCGGACAACATCCACTGGATTCGCTCTCCGAATGGACTTATACTGGAAACTCTTGGAGGGCAGCAGTGACCGAGTCGAATGTGATCGAACAACGCGAAGCGTACTTCCAGGGGATGGTCCAGGGCGTCGGGTTTCGTTACACGGCTCGGCGAATCGCCGCTCGCTATGATGTGAGCGGCTATGTTCAGAACCTGCCGGACGGCCGTGTTCTGCTGGTCGCCGAAGGGCGTGCTGCGGAACTGGATCGCCTGATGAATGCGGTCAAGGCGGAGATGGATCAATTTATCGACAGTGTGGAGATTACCGTTCAGCCGGCTACCGGCCAGTTTCATGGCTTTGACATCCGGTTCTAGGTTTCAATCTGGTCGAACCAATGCCAAGCAGCCCACGTATGTACACGCAAGCGATCGGGAAGATCGGCCCCCGGCTTTCTCCAGTAACCTTCTGACGATGCGGAAGAGTGGGATTATCCTAAGGATCTGTCTCCAAGCTGGATGTGCACAGGCGCTGTTTGCGATCAGAAACCGGTTCGAAGGGGTTTGACGCTATTGTTTATCGAAGTCTAACAGTCGGGATATGAGTATGGATCTGGCAGCCGGCAACCTGCTTCTTTTCGGTGCGCTTACGACATGGCTTAGACCACTCTGGCTCGTGGCTGTCGGAGCCGGCGGTGCCCTGCTTGCTTTCTTTGTGCTGTTTTTCCTCCTGCGGCTGGTTCTGCCGAAGGTCGCAGCCATTGCCAAAACCACAACGAAGGAAGCTCTTTCGCAGCCGCTGTTTTACGTGTTGCTGGCTACGGGCATTGTGCTCTTGGCCCTCATCTTCCCGCTTCTCCCCTATAACACCTTTGGCGAAGACATTAAGATGCTCAAAGCCGAGGGGCTGACCTTAATCAAGCTCCTGGCCAGCATCCTGGCCGTCTGGACGGCGAGCGTGTCGATTGCCGAGGAAATCGAAGGCCGAACGGCCCTGACGCTCCTTTCCAAACCTGTCCAACGATGGCAGTTGATTCTGGGAAAGTTCATCGGGATCCTCGGGCCGGTTGTGATCCTGTTCATCGTCCTCGGAGCCGTGTTCCTGGCCTCGGTTTCTTATAAGGTGGTCTACGATGCTCGGGAGTCCGCTTTGCCCGAACCAACAAGCCTCGACTGCTACATGGAGATGGTCCAGATCGTTCCCGGCTTGGTCCTGCAGTTTCTTGAAGCCGTGGTACTCACGTCCATTAGCGTAGCCATTTCCACGCGTCTCCCTATGCTGGCCAACATCGTGATCTGTGTGTCGATTTACGTGTTGGGCCATTTGGTTCCCGTACTGGTCAACTCCTCGGCCGGCCAGTTTGAGATGGTCTCGTTCGTCGGTCGGTTTTTGGCGGCGGTTCTGCCGGTACTTGACCATTTCACGATGGAGACCGCCATCTCGACAGGCCAGCAGGTTCCGCCGGTCTATCTTGGCTGGGCGGTCGTCTATTGCGCACTCTATAGCGGCGCGGCCATGCTTTTGGCCCTGCTGTTGTTCGAAGACCGCGACTTGGCCTAGCAGTAGACGAGTCAGCGCGAAGCCCGGTTCACGTCTGGAACCGTCGAAGGTCCTGTGATATTGCTGTATGGATGAAGGTCCTTATGGAAAATCTCCTCCATCGAGGGCCCCAGCGGAGCGTTCGAGACAGGCAGTAAGACGACTTGACATGCCGAACAGGCTTCTTCCCACTTGCGGTAGGCCGGATCGCGAGCCAGGAGGGTCAGATCGACTTCGGGATTCGAGCCGGAGTACTCGAAATAGCGAACCGCGTAGTAGTCGCCGCTTACCAGACCGATGTGGACCGAGTAGTTGCGCACGTTGTGAGTGGCCATGGCCTTGATGACTTCCGCCGGAATCTCATCATACAGGCGTTTGTATTTCTGCACCGCTTCTGGCAGCCGGCTCGTTGAAGACCTTGCCTGCCGCTTTTCCTGTTCTTTGGGGACCTTCGCGTCCTGTGGTTCGTCGACTGCCGTGTTTAACAGATAGAGCGAACAGTATCGCTTCCAACTGGCCGCATCTTGTGTGGCCGTCACGGCCGGGTCCACCGATTGGTCCGTGCCTGCCGGTTCCAGATCGACCTGCGGCAGGCTTCTCGCAATTCGTTTTCCGAGAGGCTGCTGTTCGCACCCTGCAAACATCAGCCCGACGCTTAACATGACAGCCAGAGCAACCCCATGAGTGACGCGCGACCGAACCAAGCGATTCATGGTCAGCTCCTATTAACCGGCTCTGTGGCTAGACTGCGTTCCCCCCAAGAAACGAACAAGCTTTTCTGCCCTACCGTTAAAAGGATACGTTATTGTTGCGATAAGGCCCCCACTATCCTATCGGCAGACAGGTCGGGCCACTCGGCTCAAACCACTTATAGGTGAGAATGAATTCCTGGTGCCGGAGCCGTTCCGAAGCCGTCTGGGCCCCCTGGGCGACAGCCAGCACCAACTCGACAATCTCCTGGCCGATTTCGTCGAGGGTTGCATTTCCTTCGAGAATCCGGCCTGCATTGATGTCCATATCCTCTGACAGTCGGCGGTAAGTGTCGGGATTTGCACAGATTTTAATGACCGGCGCAATCGCCGAACCGACTACCGAGCCTCGCCCGGTGGTAAACAGGTTGACATGGCAGCCACAGGCGATCAGTTCGACAATCTCGGCATTATCGGAAATATTGGGAAAGCCAAACCGGACCTCCCCATCGGGCACGACGTCAAGGAGGTAGAGCCCACCGCGAGGTGGGACGTCACCCGGCTTGAGCAGCCCTGAAATCTGCGACTTGCCGCTCTTCGAGTACGCTCCCAGGGATTTCTCTTCAATGGTCGTCAGACCTCCCTCGGCGTTGCCAGGAGCGAAGCTGCTGTGGCCCAGGGTGGCGTAATAGCGGGCGGCTTTGGCCACCGAGGCAACGATCTCCTGCCCGAGTTCCGGGGTGACCGCCCGGTTTGCCATGAAGTCTTCGCAACCGATTAGTTCACCGGTTTCTTCAAAGATCGCCGTTGCTCCCTGCTGGATCAACAGGTCGAAGGCACGCCCTGCGGCCGGATTGGCTGTCAAACCGCTGGTAGCATCTGAGCCTCCACAAATCGTGCCGATGACCAGTTCCTCGACACCCATGTTTACACGCGATGTTCTCTGAAGCTGACCGAGCACTTCCTCAATCCAAGCCCGGCCGGCTTGGACGGTACGCGACGTCCCCCCTAGTTCCTGAATCACAACCGTATGTACCGGCCGGCCTGTATTCTTGATCGTCTCGGCCAATCCGTGGCGATCGAAACTCTCGCATCCAAGCGAAACCAATAGGACGGCGCCGACGTTCGGATGGGTACAAATCTGCTTCATGATCCGATCGGCGTAGGCATTCGGATAGCAGCCAGAGAAGCCGATGAGATGTACGTCCTGGTCGCGAAAAGGTGTTGCAATCTCGGCCGCAACGTGATGGGAGCACTCGACCAAGTAGGCTACCGCTACCACATTGCGGATCCCCTTACGTCCGTCCGACCTCAGGAAGCCCTGCATGTCAGTCTCTCTTCAAAAACGGGTTGACACCGTCCAGCGTATAGGTGGGCAGGTAATCGCTGGCCACATTGTGCGTGTGGACATAGTCGCCCGGTCGGATGTCCTGCGTGGCCGTGCCGATCGGGGCCCCATACTTTACTACCTTCTCACCCCGCGCGATCGGAACCACTGCAATCTTGTGGCCGGTGGGAATACGTTGGGAAATGGTGACCATCCGGCCACCAATGGCGATTACCTCTCCGGCCTCGATCGTCCTGGCAGCCACGCTGATGTTGTCTTCCGACGCCAATTGGAGCAGGCGTGGATCATGTGGTGGTGTTGGCAGCGAACTCGACATGGTTCGTTGGTTTGTGCGGAAGGGTTTTTCGTTTTTCTAGCCATAGCCCAGGTCTCGCAACTCATCTTCGTCGAGGCCATGGTGATGGGCCAGCTCATGCAAGATGGTAATGCGAATCTCGCGTCTCAGCCGTGCGAGACGAATACGACCGAATCGGTCTCTTGCCGCGGCGAGGATGCCTTCCCGATAGATTGTCACGACATCGGGCATCGTGCCGGAATGCAGAATACTCTTGTCGCCGATCGGGATTCCCGTATACAACCCACACAGCCCATCGCGTCGCCGAACCCCAGTCCTGGCCATTACATCGGCTGACGGATAGTCTTCCACATGCAGTGGGACTCTGTCAATCAACTCATGCACCAAAGGTGGAAACTCGGCCAAGACCTCTTCCAAGACTTGGTCGAAACGATCTCTATCGCGCGGATTCAACGTACCGATTCCTCTCTCTCCAAATAGGCCGTTCCAGCCATACCGCCTAATCTTAAAGGCGGTGTCTCGGCCGTCAATCTACTTGTCCCCCGACGAATCGCCGTGAGCGACCCACCCAGCCAGGGAGGATAGGCCGGTTAGAGATTCCTTGCTCTATCGCGAAGACTCGTGACTGCGTCGTCTATGGCCCCTTGTCTTTTGAATTAGCACACTGAGGGTGCATTTCCGAAGGGCTTCGTGGGCGTGTCTAATTTAGTCGCGTAGCTCTTCTTGGCACTCGTCTGCTGGTTCAACAAAACGTCATCGTTGTGTTCTCATGTCGTGGAGCCGGGCGGGAGTCTTGAATGGAAGGGTGCGTAGAATAGACCGAGAATATCGCACGACGAAAGCTAATGAACAAAGGAATGACGAAGCCTAAAGCCCAAAAAAGGCTCACCGGCCAAACATCCATTCGTGCCTCGTCTTTCGTCATTTCCCCTGTTGCGGTTTCTGCATCACGATTTCGCTATGCACCGATAGCGATTCAGGCGTCAGTAGGGCATCAGCATCCAGACCGCGGAACCAGTTGAGCGGCGTGGCCAGGTAGCCCTCGGGCGCTTTGGTCTTGAGCAAGCCGGTCGGTTGCCCTTCCAGGGCCGTGCTAGTCCAGTAGCCGACACCGTCTTGCGTTGTCCGGTAGACGTACTCGCCTCCCAAGGGGCAGATCAGCTTGGCATCCAAGAGCATCTCGGCCGCCTCTTTGGCATGTTTGCCGGGAACGTGAAGCTGCTCGACAATCGTATGCAACAAGTGGAGGTTCCCCACGGAGGTTCGCACCGTTCGGGAGTAGCTTAGATCGTTCAACAATGGTGTCATCTGGCCTGCCGAGATATCGGCCACACGCATCCGGAATTGGGCCAATCGTTCCGTCTCTTCCAGACGCACTTGAGGAACGACCTGATCGAGTATCGGACGTTGCAGGGAGTAGATCGTCACTTGGGGGGTGCGGTAACGCCAAAGCCCCAGAGGTCCAACGGCATACCCCGTTGCCTCCGGCGGAGCCGATAAACGTCGATCCAAAAGGTTCGCCAACCAACCGGGCTCACCCATATAGCCTACATAGCCTTCTGTGAGTTTCTGGAGCGTGTTCCAGGGCAGAAGCTGGCCGGCGGCATCCATGGGAGTACCAAGACTCTGGATGCCTCCGAACATCCGTTGCCGGGGCATGACCATCTGCATCGACACCGAGTCGCCGGCAATCGGGGCAACTTGCAGCTTGTCGGCCGATCCAAACCACTCCGTCAGTATCTCATACTGCTGTCGGGCAATTGGCGTCATTCGGGCATCGATGACGATCCGATCTCGGTTTCCGCTTAGCCCGTGGCGCCGAATCGCCACCATGATCGGATCGAGCCGTTTCCAATGGGACTGATAGAACTCGGCAAACGCGCGGTAGTCGTCGGCCTCAACGGGGCTGACCTGTGCGACCTCGATGTCGGGGATCGGCACAAACGCCCCCCGATGTCCCCGTAGGGAGTCGTATGCCTCGCCCTCATGGAGCACTGTCCGGCTGCCGTCCGGCCGAAGGCCGAAGTCACGCGGAAGGTAACCGCCAGCCACCAGGTTCTCGATCGTTCCGCCGGGTTTCCCTTCCGTCGCAGCCACCAGGTTGGCAAGCTGCGCCAATTCGATATCCGCTTGGGCCTGTAGCCGGCGGACCATTTCGATCCGGTATTGAGGACTGACGAAATTATGCAAAAAGCCGTCCGACAGATAGACGAAGATTGTATCGTTGCGGTCCAGCGGCATGAGCGATCGGGCGTGGCGGAACTCCATGGTCTCGCCGAGCGATCCCTTGCCCGATTTGATGGCTAGGAAACGTCGGGCTAGTGTCTTGGAGGTCGTGAACAGAAGGCAATCGTCATTGGTCGCCCAGAAGGAACGAACCCGGCCGTCCGGCGAAGAAAGCAACGAGACCTCGCGGCCATCGATCATGATCTTTGTCTCGGTCAGCGTCTTGTCTTCTTTCATCCGTTCGGCCCACTGGCGTCGGAAGTCGGCCGCCAGGAAGCCGTTGTTGCTGCGAGCCTGGAAAAGCAGGCCAAAAGCGGCCCCTTCCTTCATAAACATATCGGTGCCCACGAAGGCCACGTCGGCGATGACCGTCTGGCCCAGCATGCGTGAGAGAGCCGACTGACGCAAAGCGAGCCGTGTTTCAATTCGTTGGCGCGTCCCATAGTCTAGGCCTCGCAGGGCCACGAGGTTCTGTAAGTCGCCGCCCCACTGGGCGAGCGTGTCTTGCAGCCAGAGGAAATTGGAAAAACTTCCAAAGCGAACATACGCACAGTCGGCTGGAACGTGTAGAGCGATCGGCTCGACTTTGACGTCCTTCGGAGGCTCCGGCAATTGCAGCGCTGGAACCGTAACCGGTTCCGGAATCGCAAGATCGGCTTTGGCATTCAGCTTGGTTCGTCCGAGCATACGATCCCGGACCATCTTGAGACGGACGGTCTCAGTTCCCAAGGCCAACCCGATCGCCCCGTCCAACTCCTCCTGCCAGGAATTCTCCGTCACCTTCTCTGGCAACGGCAACCCGAGGCGTTGGGAGAGCATCGCCTTCAGGTAGTTTTCGACTACCGGCGGGCTGTCGGGCTTCGGCTGCATCAGCTTTGCCGGGGCAACGTACTCATTCCACCAGGTGCGAAGTGCTCCAGCGAACATGGAAGGATGCTTGATCGGCGCGACTACAAGCGACTGAGCCGTGGGCGACTGGACGGTTAGATACAAGGGCTCTTCACCTTGGAACAGGAAGTAGATCGTCACTCGTGGGGGGCGGTCGAGCAGATCTCGCAACAACCCCCGAATCGGCCGGTTTACGACGACCGGGTAGAGGACTCGACCATTCTTCTCCGCAAGGCCCAGGCCGTAGAGGCCCAGTGGATCGAGCTGCTGGCCCCGAGGCAGTTCCACCTCTACTCGTCCGACCCCAAATGGCTGCCCAACTATTGCTTGGGCGCGAGACTGTTGCGCATCGGCGGTCTGGTTCAGGACGCCCCAAATGGCCGGTCCAAGAAGAGACACAATCACCAAGTAGCGTTGAGAAGACAAGCCCATCATTCAGTTCCTTCACATCCTGAGGTTCGCTTGAGCCTCCCTCGAACGGTTCCGCGAAATGGACCCTATCGAAGGTGGTTTGGGCGGGCAACCGTTAGTATCACCAAGCGCCCAGGGAACCACAATGCCAACCGCCACTCGAATCAAAGGCCGTTAACGATTATATGTTACCTGTTGAGCTTGGGTTTCCCTGGATACCCCTTTGGGGCTGCTTCACGAATCGAGCCCGAAAAAGATATGATGATTGTTGGCAAAGTGCTTTCCGCAGTAGAAGTTATGAAGGAATGACCACCGCTGATGACCACTCAGCTCGGACCGCAGCTACGCTCATTTGCCGATTGGATTCGTGCGACCGATGAGCACGCCTCCTACCGCCTGAGGTTGCTCCAACAGGCCGTCCAATTGCTGTCCGGTGAGCGGGATGCAGCGGCCCAGGAACGTCTTTGTCTGGCAGAACAGCTGGAGCGGTGGCGATATCAGCGTCTTAAGGCGTGTTCCGGGAATATGCCGCCAAGGGAACAAGGCCTCGCCGACGCCCTTGATTTAGCGGCCAATGAATTAGCAGGGCGGGTGCCTCGTCCCCCCCGCGCGATCAGATCCGTTCTCCGAGACATCTCGGAGGATACCAGCTCAATCGCCGAAGCGCTGGCATTGTTCGAGTCTGATACTACTACAGAGGAGTTGGCTGCTCAAGCAACAGCCTTGACCACGAAGCACTTTAGCCTGCCAACCAGCGATGGCTCATGCAAGCGGCGGATGCTCTTGTACGCACCGCTGTACCTGTCGAACGAGTGCGTCAACCACTGTCTCTACTGTGGTTTTCGCCATCCGCTACCAATTCCTCGCCAGCATTTGACGCTTGAGGAGGCACTTACAGAGGCCGAGGTGCTCCAGGGCCGTGGTTATCGCCGGATCTTGCTGGTGGCCGGCGACTTCCCCGCCCACATGACAACCGAATACTTTTGCAGGATTCTTGCTGCCCTGCGAGCGCAGCAAGTGAGTCCGTCAATCGAGATTGCGCCGCAAAGCACCGAATCCTATGCCTGCCTGGTCGATGCGGGAGCGTGTGGGTTGACCCTCTACCAGGAAACCTACAACGAAACGCTTTACGCACGCTACCACGTGCGCGGTCCCAAGTCATCCTATGCTTGGCGTCTGGAAGCGATGGACCGAGCGGCGGAGGCTGGCATGCCCTGGCTTGGTTTCGGGTGCCTGTTGGGTCTGGGCGATCCGCGGGAAGAACTCCGGGCGCTCATGCGGCATGCCAAGTACATCCAAGAGCGTTTTCCCGAGCGTACGTTGGCGTTCGGTCTGCCACGAATCCACAATGCCCCCGAGGCGTTTCAGGTACCCTATCCCGTGGACGACGACCTGTTTGTCCGTCTCTACTGCACATTGCGGATCGCCTTTCCACAGGCCGAACTCGTTCTTTCCACGCGAGAGCGGGCTCCCTTGCGCAACCGGCTCGCACAGACCTGCATTACCCAGCTCAGTGCCGGCAGTTCCACCGCCCCCGGCGGTTACGCCAAGCCATCCGACACCTCAGGCGCCCAGTTCCACATCAGCGACCACCGCTCCGTCACAGAAGTCACCCAATGGCTCAAAGAGACCGGTTTTGAAGTCACCTGGGACTTCCTGGCTTGCCGAGATTGAAGCGCGGATTGCAGAAGGCGATCTGGCGAACCAGCCGGCAGGCTTCCAGATAGGTCTTCCTGCGGCGTTCGACGGGTTGTCGCAGTTGAGCCAATCCGCTTCGACCAAGGCCGACATCGACTCCCCCCGTCAACGGTCGCTGGCCGCATTGCTTTTCCCACATTGGCAACGCCAAGACCGGCAAATTCCATGACAAGGACTCAGCGCCGCAGAATCGCCTTGGCATGACGCAGTCGCATGGCATGACCTTCGACTGGGGGACGAATAGGGGGACGCGGTTCCATCGCGATGTCGATGGTGTTCCCTGCATCATGCAGGTTGTCAAGAGATTGCCAGCCAAATCGTTTTGCTCCGGCACTTGTATTAGGTGTCTGCTCGCTGTTCTGTCATCGGGACGAGAGCTGTCAGGCCAGTTCGCGGAGCCGAGTCAGGTCAGTCTGCTTTCCGACGACCAACAGCAACTGACTGCTGTTGAGCCGGAAATCGGCGTCGGGAAAGATTTCGAGTTTTCCGGTCAGCACGTCCTTGAGTCCCACGACCCAAACGCCGTAACGACGACGCAGATTCACCTCGGCCAGTGTCTGCCCGTTCCAGGATTCGGGAACAGCGATTTCGACGATGCTGTAGTCGGGATCGATCGGAAGAAAATCGAGGATGTTGGGCCAGGTCATTCGGTCGGCCAACTCGGTGGCCACTTCGATCTCAGGAAACACGACCCGCTCGACGCCGAGGTGTTTGAGTAGCTTTCCGTGTTCCTTGGTGACGCCCTTGACGATGATCCGCCGCGCACCCAATTCCTTGCAGTGGAGGGTGGCCAAGAGCGAGCGGGCAATGTTCTCGCCCAGGCTGATGAACACGGCATGGGCGTCACGCAAGTTGAGATGTTCGAGAACCTCGCGTTCCGTGGCGTCACCGATCACCGCCTCGTAGAGCTCGTTTTTGAGTGCCTCGACCCGTTCCTTGCGCTGATCAAGCCCTGTTACGCGGCAATCGTTCTTGTGGAGTCGGGTGGCGAGGGCCGTGCCGAAAGAGCCAAGGCCAACGACGACAAATCGCTTGGTTTCTGCCATGAGTCTAACCGATCAAGGGTTCTTCTCGAGGATATTCGATGGTCTGGGGCCGCTCGCTGAGTGAGAGGGCCATCACCACGGAAATCGGTCCCAGACGGCCAATGAACATGGTCATCATCAGCACGATCTGTCCCGCATCGCTCAACTGCGGTGTAATGCCCGTACTCAACCCCACCGTGCTCAATGCAGACACCACTTCAAACAGGCTGTCCAGGAAGATTCCCTGCATTCCTGTGTGTGCCTGATGCGATTGTTCGAGTACCAGCAGGCCGGTGAGGGCCCCGATAACCACGGTCATATACAGTAAGACGGTGGTGGTCGCCCGGGCCATGAGGTCGACGGGGACTGTTCGTCGGAAGATGCTCAATCGGGAATAGCCGCGGAATGTGTTCCACGCACGGACCACGAAAAGCATCATCGTTGAGACTTTGAAGCCACCTGCCGTCGAGCAGGGACCTGCACCGACGGCCATTAAGAGGACCATGATAAACAACGTGGCGTTGGTCAATTGGCCGATTGCCACGCTGTTGAAGCCGGCCGTGCGGCAAACGATCGATTGAAACAGGGCTACAAGGAAAGCCCGACCAAAGGACATTTCCTTCAAGGTGTTGTCCCACTCCAACGCCAGAATTGCGACTGTGCCAAGCACGATCAATGCCATGGTTCCGATGAGCATCAGTTTCGTGTGAAGCTGCAGACGGTCCCATCGCCGCGCCCATGGCCCATGCCAGTTGGTGTACACGTCCTGGATCACCGGATAACCAATCCCGCCGACGACGACTAAGGCACAAATCGTCAGATTGATGATCGGATCACCTTGATAGCGGATAATACTGTCGTCGGACAGGGCGAATCCGGCGTTGCAGAAGGCCGACACCGAATGAAACAGGGCGTGCCACAGGGCAAACCCCGGTGAATAGTCGAACAGATTGCGGATTGCCAAAAGCAGAAAGCCGAGTCCTTCGATCAGGAAGGTTGTCCAGATCACGTTGCGTAGCACGCGCTGAAGATCCGCGGCGGTGCCGAAACCGAGGGTTTCGGAGACCGCTACCCGTTCGCGCAACCCGCCGCGTCCCCATACGCGGAACGTGATGTAGGTCGTTACGGTAATGATGCCGATCCCACCCAGTTGGATCAGGGCGAGAATCACCATTTGGCCGATTTCAGAGAAGTCGTTCCCCGTCGACCGCACCACCAAACCGGTCACGCAGGCGGCACTGGTCGACGTAAAGAACGCGTCTAACAACGAAATCGGTTCCCGACTGGGCGCACGACAGATCGGGTGGGTGAGCAAGAGTCCGCCCACAACGATCAGACTGAAATACCACACGAAGGAAGCCCTCGCGGGATATTTGACTAGAGCACCTGTAAGTCGGGGCATCCCATCGTTACCTGGAAAGCAGCCACTCCGTTCACCCCGCTCGATGGGGTTCAGGAATCGTACACCCTAAACGGCGCGACTGCAATCGCCGCGTCTCCATCAGTGTACTCTACTAGCATGCGATCTTGCAGGGCGGCGACTCACGAGCTGTTGACACAGATTCAGACAATCGTGTCGGAACTACTTACAAAATAGAGAGTTGGAACGTGATCGCATAAGAGATCAACTCCGTACGCACTGAACCGCATTTACTACGAATGGATGGTGTGGTGCTTTTTGCTCATCATGTGGGGGGGCGCTCACGTGGGGGGATTCTTGATTGGCGTCGCTTATCAAAGCATTAGCAAACCGTTGGAGGAACTCGCCCGGAGGGCTAGTTTGTCCCCCACGGCGACGATGGAAGAATCATCGGCACTGGACCGTAGGCCGGCGGTGGATAAGGATAGTAAGCGGGCATGCCGTAGGGAACCAGGTAGTCGTAGCGCCAGTACGGATCGTAGACATCCGGTAGGAAGGGATACGATCCGTGGGGCGAATCGTAAAGGGCATTGGGATCACGGTAGGCTGGTTTTGGCGCCGAATACTGCCAGACGCGCTCGCCAGTCTTCGTGCTATTCGTGTAAAGCCCCTGGTCGAAGATCCAACTCTTGGAATCGTTCGATGGAGAGGCGTTCGTCGAGTCCTCGGCTGGGGCGTCGACAGCAACGATTAGCATTCCGGCAGCAACCGCAAGACCTAGGAGAGTTCGGCGGAGCATCAATGGTGCGATCCGGTAGAAGGAGCAAGTTGGGTGACGGCCGATGATGGCCCTGCTACAACTATAGGCTAGGATACTTTCGGGGGAGTTGTCGCTTCACGATGAATTCGTTTTGTGCTGGATCTGACAGTCATTTGGTTTGCAGGAGAAATCGCGTTAGTCGACAACCACTTCATCGGACGGGTCGAACTTGGGAATCACAATGTTTAGGATTGTCAGATGCCCGACCGCTCGATGTCGGACGCCAGGCGGAATGAGGATACACATGCCTGGCTTAAGCGGCACTTGGTCGCCGTTCAACTCCATCAGCGCTCCGGGTTCACAATCGAGAATGTAATAGGTCTCCGTCAGGCGATGATGGTAGTGAGTCTGGGCCGTGCCGGTAATCGTGGTTCGATGGATCGTGGCCGGATAGTCGGTCCTTTCGGCAAAGGCTCGGCAAGCCATGCCGCAGGGGCAGGGCACTGCGGGAATCTGATCAAAATCGGCAATCGCGTAACGTGGAGCAGGAGGGGTAGCTGCGGAGTCGGACATAGGGCAATTCCTTGGCGAGGGGACACCATTGTAGCCATTGTATCCCGCCGCCATGGTCCTTGAAACCCAATGGTTTCAGGCTTTTTGCCGGCTTGAAACCGATAGTGAAACGGGGTCTAATCCTGGAGATCGATATCAGCGCGTCGGAAGGAACACCCTTGGCCAGTTGCCTTGGACGGCCCAGATTCGTGCAAGGTCGTTCTTGACCGAAGGCTGGGATCGAATGTGGTTGAGGACTGTAATGCGGGTTGTTCTTGAGCATGTCACCAAAATCCACCCGAGTCGCATCATAGCGGTCGAGGACCTTTCGCTCGAAGTGGCTGACGGCGAACTGGTGGTCCTCGTCGGTCCCTCCGGTTATGGAAAGACGACTACCTTGCGGCTGATTGCTGGAATGGACATTGCCAGCGCGGGCACGATCCGTATTGGTTCTCGAGTGGTCAACACGCTGCCCCCCAAAGACCGCGACGTGGCCATGGTTTTCCAGCAGCCGGCCCTCTATCCACATCTGACGGTCTTTCAGAATCTGGCCTTCGCCCTGCGGCTTCGAGGCATTTCACGCTCGACGATTGAGACGAGAGTTCGCCGAGCGGCCGGTATTCTGGGGATCGACTCTTTGCTCGATCGCCGGCCGAACCAACTGTCGGGCGGAGAGCGGCAACGTGTGGCCTTGGGGCACGCAATTGTCCGGGAGCCGGCCTGCTTCCTTCTGGATGAACCGTTCTCCAGTCTCGATGCGCGCCTGCGACGCGAAATGCGTGGCGAACTGCGTCGACTTCACCAGAAGCTGGGAGCCACGATTCTCCACGTCACCCACGATCAGGAAGAAGCGATGATGCTGGGCAATCGCATCGTGGTGCTCCAAAATGGCCGGATCCAGCAAGCCGGCGAGCCGTTGGAGATCTACCACCGCCCGGCCAATCGGTTTGTCGCCGGTTTCTTCGGTTCGCCGCCGATGAACTTCTTGGAAGGCGTGATCCTTGAAGATCAAGACCGGCTCTGGTTCGATGACGGTACGTGCCGGCTCCCCGTGGCCAAACATCTGGCGTTGAAGAACGGCCAGCAAGTTACGCTGGGAATCCGCCCCGAAGATATCTGCGAGGAACCCGGCGTTGACGGCTGTTGGGGCACACTGGAGATGCAGGTGCTCGCCACAGAATCGCTTGGTGACAGGACGCACGTGCATCTGGCCAACGATCGCCATCCGCTGGTCGTTGCTCGCTTTGGCTCACAAGACCACTATCTCCCCGGAATGCGGATGCGGATCTGCCTCAACATGGACCGGGCCCAGTTCTTTGACGACCAGGACCACATCCCAGAATTACGAGGATAAATCTGGTTCATCCGGCTGAAGCGTACCAGGTTCTTGAGAAAAGTGGACATGTTGGCTTCACGGAAGGGGTGTATGAAGCATCCTTCAGACGGGAGAAACCAACATGTCCACGAGTCTGTTCTACCATGCGTTTGGTGTCCGTGGCTACAGTGATGTGCGAACGGAGTATCGGGGAGGGGGGATTGTGTTGGTGATTGACCAGGCCCCCAGCGCGTGGCGATGCGCGGCCTGTGGGAGCCGGGAGGTGCTGCCGAAAGGACGGGTCTGGCGGGAGTTTCGCACCGTTCCGATTGGACACAAGCCGGTGATGATCGCCTTTCCCATCCCCCGGGTCCGTTGTCAGGAGTGCGGGCGGACCCGCCAAGTACGCTTCGCCGATCCGCGTCGGAGCTCCACGCATGCGTTTGAGCGGTACGCGCTGGAACTGTCCCGGGACATGACGATCCAGGACGTGGCCGCGCACCTGGGCGTCGGTTGGAACCTGATCCAGGATCTCCAGAATCGCCACCTCCAGCGGCGTTTCTCCCGGCCGAAACTGGGGAACCTGCGGAAGATCGCCATCGACGAGATCGCCGTGGCCAAAGGGCATCGCTACCTCACCGTGGTCCTGGACCTCGACTCCGTCGCGGTGGTTTTGGTGGGCGACGGCAGTGTCCTTTCGGCAGGCGTGCATGAACTGGTTGGAGGGGTGTGGTATCGTTGGCTGCTGGATCACGATAGTGAGGAGGACAGCTGATGAAGACTCG
>CAZLDQ010000028.1:0-36478 GCA_964558295.1 uncultured Planctomycetaceae bacterium
TCCTATTGACGTTTCTCGCTCACCGCCACTGCGCGCAAAAGCTGACGTGCACCCGAAATCCGGGACGTCGCGTTGCCGAGGTTGCTTTGCGAATGGCCCAAGCGTAGTATTTGGTCTTCTTGCAGTGAGTCAAGGCTCAGAATCCCCCTTGTGTGTCGATTAATGAAACCTCCTGACGGCCAAGACTTCCAGGCTCAATTTGCCAAGCAGCGTCAAGCTGCCGAGCGACTTGGCGTGCCTGCGGTACATCACCACATCTTTTTATGTTGCGATCAGACCGTACCAAACTGCTGCGACAAGGAACGTGGGTTGGTGGCCTGGAATTATCTCAAGAAACGTCTTGCCGAGCTTGGTTTAACCGGGCAAGACGGGGTATATCGGACCAAGGCTAATTGCCTGCGAATCTGCACCGGCGGACCGATTGCGGTTGTCTATCCCGAAGGGGCTTGGTATGGTCACTGTGATCCGCCCGTTTTGGAACGGATCATTCAGGAGCATCTGATTGGCGGACAAATCGTCACACCGTATCTGATCACCCAGCGACCACTTCGAGCGGAATAGGCGGGTTGCTCCCTGGCCCTTGAGTCCGTATCGTAGAGGGGGCAACGCGGCCGGGACGATGTCGGCGATTCCGCCATCGCATTCGCAGCGACCGCGGCCGGGCATTGCAGGCGTGCGGCGTGCTTGCCGACGGCTTGTTTTTTTGCCCTGTTTGCCATGACGTGGCTCCGAGGCGACCGTTACTTCCACGAGGCCAAACCTCGATACCTTTACGACGTTCATCCGTGCCAGCCAAGACTCGCCCTCTCGGCAACTCGGCTGGCCAAAAGTGACTTGTTCAAGGAACTACTAGCCTCCTCTTTTTTCGATGCCTGAGCTTCCTGAAGCAGAAACGATGCGGCGAGGCGTCACGTGTGTCACTGGCTCGACAATCAAAACGGTCGAGTATATCCGGTCAAAGCTACGGCCACTGAAGATTGTCCCTTCGCTCAAGGTCCTACGCCAGCACGCCAAAGGGCGGAAGATCGAGTCGGTCGGCCGGGTCGGAAAGCGGGTGGTGTTCGAATTGGACTCTGATGAGCGGATCGTGATCGAACCACGAATGACCGGGCTTGTGCTGCTGGCCGATCCACCCGATAAAACCCACCTCCGTTTGGTATTTCACTTGAGCGGTGGGACACAGACACGTCTCTTGTTCTGGGATTCTCGCGGTCTGGGCGTGGTGCACCTCTTGTCGCCTGAGCAGTTCGCCCTGACCCTCGGGCCGAACAAACTGGGACCGGATGCCCTGGAGATCTCCATCGAAACGCTACGTGCGCGTCTTGACGCAAGCAGCCGGGCCATTAAGGTGGCCCTGTTAGACCAACACAGCCTGGCAGGCATCGGCAATCTCTACGCCTCGGAGATACTCCACCGCGCAAGGTTGCATCCCACGTTGCCCTGTAACCAGATTCGACCAGCCCAGTGGCTCCGCCTGCACGCAGCCATACGGGAGGTACTCGAAGAGGCCATCCGACACCAGGGGTCTACCCTCGCGGACGGAACCTACCGCAACGCCCAGAACGAGGCTGGAGGCTTTCAATCTCTCCATCGTGTCTACCAGCGGACTGGTCAGCGTTGCCTTCAATGCGGCCAGGGCGAGATCGTCCATATCGTTCAGGCTCAACGCTCGACGTTCTACTGTCCGGTTTGCCAGAAGCCGCCGTCCCCCTAAAGCGTCTGTCCGTTTCTCTGGTGGCCATCCCCTTTCCTGCTGTATGCATGATTTTCGGCATTCGCCTCCCATGAGTTGACACACCCACTATCGCGGGCTCTACTGGAGATGTGTTCACTCATGCCGAGGCACACTTGGTGGCCGGTGTCCCCAAACGCCGGTACGACAATGGCATCACAATACAGGGAGATCCAACCATGAGAAGACCTGCTCTGTCTGGGGTGGCGGGGTTGTTCGTCCTTGCCCTACTTGTCGGTCCAGCCGCCCAACCGGCAAAGGCCGTCAAGCAATTCCGCGACGCTTTCATCGCAAAATATGTGAAGCCTGACAGTTCCGATGCCAAGGACAAGGCTTTCGCAGCAGCCGTGGAAACGGCCAAATGCAATCTCTGTCATGCGGGCAAGAGCAAGAAGGACCGCAATCCTTATGGGGTAGCCTTAGACGAGTTGCTTGATCGGAAGACAGACAAGGACGACAAGGCCAAGATCGCCGCAGCCTTAGACAAGGCGGCCGAAGTGAAATCCGACGCTAACGACCCCGGTTCGCCCACGTTCGGCCAGCTGATTTCCGATGGCAAGCTCCCCTACCCTCTGGAAAAATGACATCCGCAGGAGTGGCCCACTCTTCCAAGAGCCGAACACGCTGCACCGGCTCTTTTTTATTGCAATGCAAATCATCCCAAGCATTTGGAAGAACACGAGTTGCGTTCAGCCCGTGCATTCGGTGGCAATTGGAGAATTGCCGCGGCATCTTCCCTGCATATAATGTCACACCAGCTTGGAATATTTCAAAGTCTGCGCCGTTCGTTGCCTTCAAGCGATCCCAGGGAGATGCCCATGAAAACGTCGGAACGCAAACAGACCTTGCCGATCACTCGCCGTCGTTTTCTGCGAGAATCGGCCGCAGGGCTCGGAGCCGTCGCCTTCGGACCGCTGCGGGCCGAGCCGGCCGCTGCTTCGCGGGCCTCGGCGCCTTCGGCTCGTCCTGTTGTGCCTCGAGCAAAGAGTGTTATCTTTCTGTTCATGGCAGGCGGACCGTCGCACGTCGATCTGTTCGATCCCAAGCCGACCCTGAACAAGTTGGACGGTCACCTTATGCCTGAATCGGTCGTCCGGGACGATCGGTTCGCCTTCCTCCGTGGAAGGCCGAGGATTCTCGGTTCGCCGTTTACGTTCCGCCGGCACGGACAATCAGGCACCGCGCTATCGGAGCTGTTGCCACATCTGGCGGAAGTGGTTGACGACTTGGCACTCATCCGTTCGATGCATACCGCCGCGCACCATCATGCGCCGGCCCAATTGCTCTTCCACACAGGAAGCGTCGACTTCGGCCAGCCAAGCCTCGGGGCGTGGGCAAGCTACGGGTTGCAACGATGTGTACCGGATTTCCCAAGCTTCGCCTTCCTCCTATCGGGCGGCGGACGACCGGCAGCCGGCACGGGCTGCTGGGGACACGGTTTCCTACCGGTCAACTGTCAAGGCGTTGGCCTTGGGGATTTAGAACTCGCCAGAGAGTCGGCGGCGGACCGGGCGATGTATGGTGCCGAGCCGGGCCAAACGTCGTTTGCCAACAACTGCCTTCTGGCACGGCGACTTGTCGAGCGAGGCGTTCCCTTTGTCGAAATCGCTCACCGCGGGTGGGATACGCACGGTACAGACTCGCGCGACGATCTTCTCCACGCCCTGCCCGAGTATTGCCGACAGACAGACCGCGCGACGGCCGCCCTGATCAAGGATCTGAAACAACGGGGGCTGCTCGACTCGACGCTTGTCGTCTGGGCCGGCGAGTTTGGCCGTACCCCGATGCGCCAGCAGTCGGAGGGGGCAACATTCCTCGGACGTGATCACCATCCCCATGCCTTTTCGATTTGGATGGCCGGCGGCGGGATTCGTCCGGGGATTACCCTGGGCCAGACCGATGAGTTTGGCTACCGCGTCATCGAGGACGAAGTCCGACCAGCCGACCTGCGGGCAACGATCCTTCACTGTCTCGGACTGGATGCCCAGTGTTTGCGCAATGGCCTGACCAACGGCCGGGTCATCCAAAAACTATTAGCTTGAATTGGGCCACTCCGATTCAGCCGGTAGATCGAGAGCAATATGGTTACCGGCGGAGTTCCTCTACGAGTCGATTGGCGTTGTAGACCTTGGAGAGCGTTTCCAGAATCCCGCGGGAATCGACAGCAATCGCACGACCCTGCTCCTCGGTGTAGACAAAGTCCCAGACGAGCGACTGCAGATTCCCGTCGAAGATGATCCCGACAATCTCTCCCTTGCGGTTGACCACTGGACTGCCGGAGTTGCCGCCGATGATGTCAGGCGTGGCGACAAAGTTCAACGGCGTGTCCAAAACGAGAGCGTTCTTGTGTTCCAGCCAACTTCTGGGCAACGCGAACGGGGCCCGGGAACCGTGCACCTCCGCATGATGGTATGCGCCACCAAGGGTCGTCCAGGGCGGAAGCCGCCGGCCTTGGTCCCGATAGCCCTTCACTTGGCCAAACGCCAGACGAAGCGTGAACGTGGCATCCGGATAGGTGTCGGTGCCGAGCACGGCAAACCGGGCATCGGCCAGTCGGGCATAAGCCTGGCGCATCGGCTCGTCGACCTTTTCTTCATAGGTCTTACGAAGCGCGCGTGCCGGCCCATCAACCAATCGAGCCAGTTGGATCATCGGATCGTCGGACTCCTCGATCGCCTTTTTTCCCCCTTCGGCCAGCTTCCGGCGCACGGCAACGTCGGCCAAACGTGTTCCTTCGAGCAACGACGCGGCTCGCTCCTGGGGTGACTTGCCGGCCAACACTTTGCGCACCAGGTCGTTGTCGGCCCCAGCCAATTCTATGTACATTCCCAACGAATCGCCCAGTTTCACCATCTCCAGGTCTGAGTAGATCGGGGCGGGAGAGAAGAGATATTGTTTGAGTGATTCCAGGTTCGACTCGCGATACTCGCGCAACCGTTCAGTGTTCGGCTTTGCGCTTTCCTCCGCCAAACGCACAAGCACACGCGCGATGGAAAACAGTTCCGTATTGAATGCGCTGCCATCCTCCAAGAGATCATAGGCAAAGTAGAAGGTACTCCATTCTCGCAGGGCCGTGACCACATCGCCCCAGGCATTGCCCACGGCGGCCTTCAACTCGGCACGCTGGTTGACCGCCTCGCGCAGAGTCTTCTCTTCCGCCCGCTTGAGATTCATTACCGCTGGGTCCTGCAAGCCGGCCAGTTCGCCGAGGCGGGCTTTTCTCGCGTTTTGCAGGCCAAACAGTTCATCTTTGGCCCGCCGGGCGTTTTCCGGGCTCCGTTCGCTGTAGGTGCGAAGAAGTACCTCGCGACGGCGGATCTTGTCGAGTGAGTAAGGAAACACTCGATCGCGCAGGTATTCGAGATGGGCGACCGTGTTGAGCCGATCGGTATGCCCGGGATGGCCGGAAACAAAGACCAAGTCGCCCTCTGCGGCCCCCTCCTCGCTCCACTTCAAGTACTGCGACACCTTGGCCGGCTTACCATCCTCATAGGCCCGAAAGAAGCAGACGTCCAGATCGAAGCGGGGATACTCGAAATTATCCGGATCACCGCCAAAGAAGGCAATCGCCTGCTCCGGGGCGAAAACCAAACGCACGTCGGTGTACTTTTTGTAGCGATAGAGGTGATAGACGGCGCCGCGGTAAAGAGTCACCACGTCGCTGCGCAAACCGGTCCGGTCAAGCGACTCCTTTTCAATCGTGTTCATCGCCGCTCGGCGGGCCTTCTGGGCGTCAGCCGGGGACATCTCCGGTTTAACCGCCGCCTTGACTCGCTCGGTAACGTCTTCGATGCTCACCAGCACGTTCAGCTCGAGATCCACGCACTTGAGCTCTTCCTCAGGCGTTCGAGCGGAGTAGCCATTGGCCAACAAGTCGCGGTCGGCCGAGCTGAGTTTCTGGAGAGCGTCGGCGCCGACGTGATGGTTGGTCATGACCAGCCCGTCGGCCGATACAAACGAGCCCGAACCGCCGCTATTGAAGCGAACCGACGCTTGTTGAAGGTGAAGGAGCCACTGGTCGCTCGCCTCAAAGCTGTACTTCGTTTCCAGCAGCTTGCGCGGTGGATCGTTGAACAACCACATGCCTTCATCACCATAAAGCGAGGTCTGCCTGACGGCGAGAAGTCCCAAAGCCAGCAGAAGGAGCCGGACGACTTGCAGCATTTTCATTGGCTATCCTTTCCGATTCAGCATCCAATAGAATCATGTCGTATTCATCCACCGCCCAAGCCCCACGAGCGTCAGGACCAGCACCAGGAGCGAAAACGCAGCCAACGCCGGCCATTCTCGCTGCGGAAGCCGCAGGCGGGTCCCACGTGGTAACGTTTCGGGCATCTTGAGCTTCTCCGCATTGAGATCATACAACAGCGGAGCACGCAACGCTTTGCCCAAGGTCGCCTCGGCCACATCACCGAGGAATCGGTCTTGGGAAACCTGATAGGCTTGGTTCTTCGGCAACGCAAGTACCGTTCCCTGCGGTACGCGCACGTATTGGTAAAGCTGGTTCGCATTGAGCGAAGCAATCGTGTCGGCGCGTTGTTTCACTTCTTGTTTTTCACGTTCCGAAATCGCTTTCCCACGCCATCCGAGGTCATGAACCGCCGCCTCGCGGTAGAGATCCCCCACCGGGAGCTCTTGAGCGGCCATGTACTGTCGATACTGCCAGGTGCTGAGCAGTCGGGGGATCTCGTCGGAGAACGAGAAGAAGGCGATCACTACGCCGCCGATTGCCCCCCCGGCAATATAGCCGGTTGAAAGCAACACGCCGGGGCTCATATCCGACTCCGACGCGCTGCGCACGCCGCCAGTGGCGGTGCGTCCCCATTTGTCGGCGACATAGCGGACCAAACCGCCGGCGAAAATCGGCGTCGACGCCGACAAAGGCAGGTAGACCCCCACGGCAAAAGGCAGCGAAGGAACACCGCAAAGCTCCAACACCACGGAGATCGACACGCCCAAGAGCACCAGCGTCCAAGGAAGTTTCTGGTTCAGAATCCCGTCGGTAATCAGCGACATCAGCCGAGCCTTGGGAGCTTTGAATTTCTCCACCATGGTGCCATCGTCGCGATAGGTGAGCGTCCCGTTGATCCCCGGATCGACCAGGTAGCGGATCTGGCCCTCGTCGTTGACCAGGTATTTCCCCTGTGGCACGCCTTGCGGATTCCCTTCGTTGGCCCGCCAGACGTGGTAGAGCGTATCGTCGCCCGGGGCCTTCTCGCGATCGAGCAGTTCGGACACTGCAAGCGGTTGCTTCAGCTCGGGCAGATTTCTCATGGTATAGATCGTACTGGCATCATTCAATACCACCAGCACCCAGCCGATCACCAACGCCGACGATAGCGAGCCAACGAGAATCGCCCACTGCTGATACTTGGGCGTAGCCCCGACCAGATAGCCGGTCTTCAGGTCTTGGGAGGTCGTACCGCCGTTGGACGAGGCCACACAGACAATCGCCGCCACGGTGAGGGCCATCAGGCGATAATGCGGCTCGGTCCAGCCGAGCAGCAGAAAGATCAGGCAAGTCAACAGTAGAGTGGCTACCGTCATTCCGGAAATCGGGTTCGACGAAGAGCCAATCTCGCCGGTCAGGCGAGATGAAACGGTGACGAACAGGAAGCCAAACAACACGATCAGCACAGCCCCGAGCAAGCTCCCAGCGACGGTTCCCACAAGGCTAGCTTGGCTGAATAGCCCGCCCCAGAGCAGACTCCCCCAGATCGCCAACACCAGGAGTAGCCCTCCGGCACCGACAAAGGTCAGCGGCAAATCGCGGTCGGTACGGCGTCCCAGGGGGGCTCCGACGAAAGGTCCCTGCTGTTCCACGGTGCGAACGTCGCGCAAGCCGGCTTTGATCGAAGCGAGGATCAGCGGCAAGGCCTGGAAGAGGCTGATGATCCCTCCGGCAGCCACCGCTCCGGCCCCGATGTAGAGCACATAGGCCCCCCAAAGGTCCTCTTCACTCATGTCTCGGATCAGCATCGTCCCCGGATAGAGTGGAGCAGCCAGCCCATCGCCAAAAAAGCGAATCGCAGGAATCATGACAAAAGAGGCCAACACGCCGCCGGCCACCATCACCGACGAGATACGTGTGCCGATAATATACCCCACGCCGAGCAGAGCCGGGTTCACTTCGATCGCCGGCGTAGCCCCACAGAACCACTCCAGCGACCGGCTGGCGGTGTCTTTCCACAACTTCAGCCCTTGCCAAAGAAACTGATAGAAGAAGGCAATGCCGAAACCGATGAAGACGGTCTTTGCACTCGTACCCCCCTGTTCCCCCACGACCAGTACATCGGCACAGGCGGTTCCCTCGGGATATCGGAGAACTCGGTGCTGCTTGACGATGAATGCCCGTCGCAGGGGAATCATCATCAGGATGCCCAGCACACCGCCGAGGATGGAGACAACCATCACGCGGCCAATTTGCATCTCGAAGCCAAGCAGCATCAGGGCCGGCATGGTCACCCCCACGCCGAAGGCAATCGACTCGCCGGCAGAACCGGTCGTCTGCACAATGTTGTTCTCGAGGATCGTTGCCCGGCGCACACCCAAAACCCGCGACAACGCGCGGAATAAGGTAATCGAGAGCACGGCCACGGGAATCGAGGCCGAAACGGTCAATCCGACCTTAAGCACCAAATACAACGAGGAGGCACCAAAGACGATTCCCAACACGGCCCCAACCAGGACGGCCGACCAAGTAAATTCCGGAACCTCGGCCTGATCCGACACGTAAGGTTGATGGCTGGAGGGATCGTTCTCCTCGTCAGGGGGAGGAGGCTGTTGCGTCGAGCGTTCGGCCACAAAGACGGCTCCCGAGCAAGAGTCCTGTTGCCGGCGGGACGAGTGAACGAGGTCCGACCCGCGCGAAGGGGCATTCCAAATCCGCTCTAAGGATACTCCCTGGAGCAGCAAGAAGGAAAGGGCTTCTGCGATACGGGACTTCCATCCCTTTCGACTGGTTTCCTCCCCCCTCTCTCTTTCCCGAGCTACCGTTTCGAGGTATGCTATGCTTTTGGTCAGCCGGCCCTGTGCCGGACTGAGCCATGAAAAGAATCTTTTGCATCCATGAGGAGACGTCTGATGAACTGTACCGTGTTTCGCCGGTCGCTGCTGCCTGTTGCTCTGTTGGTCTTGACGCTGGCCGTTGCCGTCAATGCCGAAGATGCCAAGCCCAATACGGCGGTGATCCCGGTCCCTCGTAACGACAAATGGTGGATGAACCGCCACGAATCAATGAACGCCCGCGTTAAGCAGGGCAACGTCGACCTGATCCTGATTGGTGACTCGATCACCCATGGTTGGGAAAATGCGGGCAAGGCCGTTTGGGATGAATTCTATGGCAAGCGAAATGCTGTCAACCTGGGCATCGGCGGCGACCGCACACAACACGTTCTCTGGCGGCTGGACAATGGCAATATCGACGGTATTTCGCCCAAACTGGCCGTGCTGATGATTGGCACGAACAACTCGGGTAGCAACACGCCCGAGGAAATTGCCGCCGGCGTGAAAGCGATCGTTGAAAAGCTGCGCGCGAAGTTGCCGCAGACCAAGGTCCTGATTCTCGCCATCTTCCCGCGTGGAGCAAACAACGACGACCCGCTCCGTCAGGTCAATACGAAGGCCAACGAGATCATCGCCAAGCTGGCCGACGGCAACATGATCCTTTACCTGGACTTTGGCCAGAAGTTCCTCAAGGAGGATGGCACCCTCACCAAAGACGTCATGCCCGATCTGCTGCACCTGAACGCCGCAAGCTACCGGAGCTGGGCCGAATCGATCGAACCGATTGTGGCCGAGGTCGTTGGTGCGAAGTAACGCGGGAAACCAAGCCGATAGACGGGGGGCAGCCGCCCCCCGTTTCATTTCTTGAGCCCAGTGGTATGATTGGAAGTGGCTGGGGGTGCCCCCCGCTGGTGTTTCGACCATCAATTCCTGGAGGCACACCAATGACCACTTTCTTGCTTCTGCTGACGGGCGTTGTTGCTCAAGCGGGGACTGCCGATCCCCTGAGCCCTGTCGACTGTCGCCAAGTGCAGATTGGCGGAGAAATCGGCCGCAGGATTCAAGTCACGATCGACAATAACCTGATGGTGCTCGACCTTGATCGCGACTTCCTCAAGCCATTTCAAGAGAAGAAGCAGAACGGCGGTTACGTGGGACTGGGCAAGACGATTGACGCCGCGGTGCGTCTGGCAGCCTACTCAAACGACCGGCGTGTCATTGCCCGCAAGACGTACCTCGTCGAAGCGGCGATCCAAGCCCAGGAACCCGATGGTTATCTGGGCATGATGCGTCCCGACGCCCGGATGTGGTCGCTTTGGGATATCCACGAAATGTCCTACCTCGTCTACGGCCTGGTGAGCGACTACCGGCTCTTCGGTGAAAAGCGATCGCTGGAAGCGGCCCGAAAGCTGGCCGACTATATCATTACTCGCTGGGCAGCCGCCCCGGATCGAATCCCAGGCGGAGGCGGAATCACGCTTCATATGGCGGTCACCGGCATCGAACCGGCCATGCTCGCGCTGCATCAGGCCACCAGCGATGCGAAGTATCTTGATTTCTGCGTACATACGCGAATGCTTCCTCACTGGGACGCCCGAATCGTGCTTGGCCGCTGGGGACCGATCGAGGGCCACGCCTACGCCCATATGTGTCGCTGCATCGCCCAGTTGCGACTCGCTCGCCTCTGCCCCGAGGCTCAACTCCTGCAGCCAACCCACGATGTGATCGACTTCCTCACCCGGAAGAACGGTCTGGTAATTACCGGTGCCTGCGGGGATCATGAGTGCTGGCATGATACCCAGGAGGGAACGATCAATCTCGGCGAGACTTGCGCAACCGCCTACTTGATCCGGCTGCTGGACGAGTTGTTCCGTCGGGAATCCAATCCGCTCTACGGCGACCTGATGGAGCGAGCGGTCCACAATGCGTTGTTTGCTGCCCAGTCACCCGATGGACGGCAAATTCGTTACTACTCTCCCTTTGAAAGCCCGAGAGCTTACTTCAAGGGCGATACCTATTGCTGCCCCTGCAACTATCGACGGATCGTCGCTGAGTTACCCAGCATGGTCTATTACCGATCGGCTGCTGGAATCACGGTAAACCTGTATACCCCTTCCTCTGTGAAGCTCGAAATAGCTGGAACCTCGGTCGGCCTCCGCCAGGAAACGACCTATCCTCAAGATGGTCGCGTGGTGCTCCACGTGGAGCCGGCCAAGGCCGCCGAGTTTTCTGTTGCCCTGAGGATCCCTCGCTGGTGCACCAAGCCGGTCGTCACGGTTAACGGCGAGACGATCGACCGGGCCCCCGTGCCGGGAACCCTGTTAACGATCTGCCGCAGATGGCAGCCTGGCGATTGTCTGGTCCTGGAAATGCCGATGGAGTGGCGGCTGGTCAAAGGGCGGGTAGCCCAGGCCGGCCGCGTGGCTGTCATGCGAGGCCCTATGGTCTTCACGCTCAGCCGGATGCGCCACAAGGAACTGGCCAATACGGACCTCCGCCTCTTGGTTCTCGATCCGACCTCGTTGGAAGGCCCCAGCACCGACAACACGGTCCATCCCGGTGCCCAGGCATGTCGAGTACAAGCCTGGAGTCCCGGGCAGTGGTATCCGTCTGCCAAACCTGCCCTTGTGCTCACCCTCACTGAGTATGCCGATCCGGAGGGCGAGAGCATCTACTTCAAAGTGCCCAATCCCCGAGCTGATGTGCTCAAGGAAGATGAACTGATTCAAACGGATTAATGCATGCGTAACTTTGTCCAGACTGCGATCGAGTTGGCGATCGCCTGGCGGATCCCCCTGCTGTTTTTCGCGGTGTTCACGGCGGCGGTGGCGTTTGCTCCCGCCCGACGACTGTCGTTCGATCGCTCGATCGAAAACATGTTTGCTCCCAACGATCCGCTGCTGGTTCCCTACCGGCAGTTGAAGCGAACATTTGGCGGCAACGAGCTAGTCGTGGCCGTCTATGCCGACGAGCAGTTGTTAGCTCCCGACGGCAGCGGCCTGGAGCGTTTGGCGGCAATTCGGCGCCGCATGGAAGCCGTCCCTGGGGTCAAGGGCGTGTTGAGCCTCGATCAGCCCTTGGGCAAGGCCATCGTCGGCGACACCCCTTTGGCCCAGCGCGTGCGAAAGCTGTTCGAAGGCTACACCCACAGCGACGATGGCCGAACTGTCTCGATCGGCTGTATGCTGGCTACCGATGCTGAAACCGATGTGCCGCGTCAAACCACGCTCGACGCCTTGCATGCAATTGTCAAGTCGCTCCCGTCGGGCATGTTGACCGGGGAACCGGTTATGGTTGACGTAGGGTTTCAGTCGGTCGAAGACGATGGACGCCGCCTGGGCTGGGTCTCCACGCTCCTCCTCGGCGCGACGATTATCGCCTGTTTTCGGAGCCTGCGATGGGTGCTCCTGCCCATCGCCGTGGTGCAACTGACGCTCCTGTTAACCCGGGCCGTGTTGGCTTGGTCAGGAATGCGGCTGAGTATGGTCAGCTCCATGCTCACGGCGATCGTAACTGTCGTCGGCGTGGGAACGATGATTCACATCATTGTCCGGTTTCGCGAAGCACGACTACGTGGTCTGACGCCGCACAAGGCCCTGGCAGCCACGATGCTGATCCTGGCGGCTCCTGTCTTCTGGGCCTTGGCCACCGATGCCGTAGGGTTTGGTTCCCTGTTGCTCAACGGCGTCGGTCCGATCCAGGACTTTGGTGTCATGATGGCAGTTGGCTCTCTGGTGGTGTTCGTAAGCCTCCTGCTTCTGTTACCAGGGATGGTCCTGATCGGCCATCTCGACCGTGATCCTCATCAAGCCTGGGGAGAAACCTACCTGAACGCCGGTCTGCAGCAATTGGTCTACGGCGTACGGCAGTGGCCCAAGACGATCGGTCTTGTCACACTGGGCATCTCGGCGCTGGCCACCGCGGGAATCGCACGGCTGGAAGTGGAGACCGATTTCACACGCAACTTCCGCGAGGGCAGCCCAATCGTCCGTTCTTACGCATTCGTGGAATCGACCCTCGGTGGAGCCGGTGTGTGGGACATCATCCTCCCTGCGCCGGCGAATCTCGATTGGGCCTACCTTCGTCGCGTTCGGCACTTGGAGGATCGACTCCGCCGAGAGATTACCATCCCCGGACCGGGAGGCGAGCCGGTGCCCGGCCTAACGAAGTTGCTCAGCCTGTCCGACATCGGCGAGGCCGCCTCGAATGTCGATCTGGACCTGGTTCCGCTGAGCGTCGTCCGCGACGCCCTCTTGCGCACAGGGCTGAAGATGGTAGCCAGTCGAATGCCCGTTTTCTATGAAGCGCTCCATGCCGAGGATCCGCTCCAGCCTGGTCAGTACTACCTGCGAGTCATGCTCCGAGCCCACGAGCGACAGCCGGCCGGGCAGAAAGAACAGCTTATCGCCCAGGTCACGCAAATTGCCCGCGAAGAGTTTCCGCCCACGACCGGCTCCGAGGGGGCCCAAGTGACCGGCATGTTCGTGCTCCTGGCCAACCTGATCCACAGCGTGGTCCGCGACCAGTGGGTCACCTTTGCCGCGGCAACCGCGGGGATCGGCTTGATGATGTTCGTTGCCCTGCGTAGTCCGGTTCTGGCTCTGTTGGCCCTGGTGCCTAATGCGCTGCCGATTCTCGTCGTAACGGGCCTGATCGGCTGGCTGGGACTCAAGATCAACCTCGGAGCGGCAATGATCGCGGCCGTTTCGATGGGCCTGTCGATCGACGCCTCAATCCACTACATTACCTTCTTCCGCCGTGCCCGGGACGCGGGCAACTCCGTCGCCGAGGCCATTGCCCTGGCCCATCAAAGCGTCGGCCGGGCGATGGTCTTTTCCACGCTGGCCTTGGTCGTTGGCTTCCTCGTGCTCGTAACCAGCGAATTCGTCCCCACGATCTATTTCGGCACGCTGGTCAGTCTAGCCATGCTCGGCGGTCTGGCCGGAAACCTGGTGGTCTTGCCACTGTTGTTGACAATGGTGAGCCGCGAGAGGAACTAGTCTGGGCAATCAATTCAGTGTGTCGCGTGTCCTTGGGCCTTGATCAAGCGGCAAGCAAGCCCCCGCTGCGCAATTCTGCGTCTACACCAGACTATTGTGTACGATGCGCGAGGAGGGCCTGGCAGGAGAGATCACCACTACCCCCCATTCTTTGCACGCCGCGCCGTTTGCCGACCTTCCAGAAGCCGCCTAGCTTTACACCAGGAAACCGACAACGAATGAGTCAGCCCGTTTTTCGGCCACGTCGAACCGAAAAGTCCATCTAGACAGCCGCCAGACGAATCGCTATCCTCCGTCGCGCAATGGGCTTTTCCTTTCATCAAGGACGGCCGGAAACTTACGGAGGAACTGAAGCCGATGAATTTCAATTTCTTTGACTGGATTCGCCAGGGCGTGAAGCAATCGGTGTTGATGGGCGTATCAGACGCGGTAGGCCATCTCGGCACACCGCGAGAAGGCGACGACATCAACCAGCGGTTGCTCAGTTTCCTGCAAGAGAGGCCGGCGGCAGTTGGTCCCACCCGGCAGATTGGAGCCTCACCCAGGCACCGCAAGCTTGGTCGGACCCTGGAAGATATGCAACCGACGGTGCCAAAGAAATCGTAGATCGGCTTCGGTTACGAGAGATCCTACAGGGCGACCCTCCTGCCTGGCTGAGCAATGTGAAGCCAGACAGGGGGTTCGTCCTTTTTCTGTTGGGATGCACAGATCCACGGTAGATGGCCCCGGCTGTTGAACCGGGGGGCCGTGTTGGTAAGGGGCTTTCCCCGAGAGCCGACACCTCCCCTCTTCGTTGGCAGGTCAAGCCAGGCGGTGGTCAGGTAACCGGCCGCACCTTTTCCGCCCGCGGCCCCTTGGGCCCTTGACCAACCTCATACTCAACGGTTTGGCCTTCGGCAAGTGACTCGAAGGAGCCATTCTGAACCTGGGAACAGTGGAAGAACATGTCGCCACCGCGGTCTCCTTCAATGAACCCGAACCCCTTGGCCGTCACCAACTTCTTAATCGTACCCTGCGGCATCTCAGCCACTCCTCAAAACAAGACTCAACACAGACCTAGACTGACAACCTGCCTGGCGGCCCCTCTCCACACATGAGGCATCAGCCAAAACATTGGGGCGAAATCCAACGGCCTTCCGCAGGGACTTCCCAAAGGCTGTCGCAAGCGACAAAGCGGTTGGTGACAACGAGAATTCTCGGTGCGAGTCTGGGGCTCTCGTCGTGCTTCGCCACATTCTGGAAGCAGATTCTAAGCGTCGCTTGCTGCTAAAGCAAGCGGGGGAAGCCTGAACCCCAGAATTTCCTGATCCCCACCGCCCAACGCCAGCCGCTATCCCGCCCGCCGCCAGTTTGCATCGTTCAAGTCCCTGGACTATATTCGGCAGCAACAGAGCTGGAAGAGGCACGTTTGTCGCCCCGTTCCTCAATACGTCTCCCTTCACGGTGCACCGAGGAGAACCGCATGAATCGCAACGTCCTTGCAGCGTGGGTTTTCGCCGTTTGCGTTTGCGTCCTGTCCGGCAACGCACCGGCCGAAGAGCCAACCTGGAAGGCCGGCAGGGCCAAGGTGAAGATCACTCCCCAACAGCCGCTTTGGCTGGCAGGCTACGCCAGCCGCGATCATGCGGCCGAGGGCACCCTCCACGACCTCTGGGTCAAAGTCCTGGCCCTCGAAGCCCCCGGCGGCCAGCGGGCTGTGATCGTCACGAGCGATCTGCTTGGCTTCCCCCAAGCCATTGCCGCACGAATCTGCCAAGAACTCCATACGCGATGCGGCCTCGCACGTTCGCAAATCATGCTCACCAGTTCCCACACCCACAGCGGTCCCGTGCTCGCCGGCGCCTTGGAAGACTGCTACCCATTGGACCAGCAGCAGAAAACGCGAATTGCTGAATACTCGGCGAATCTGGCCGCAAAGACCGTCACTTGCGTAACCCAAGCCATATCGAGCATGAAGTCCGCCACTGTCTGGGCCGGCGAAGGAGAAGCAACGTTTGCCGTCAACCGCCGCAACAACCGTGAGGCGGAAGTGCCAAAGTTGCGAGAAGCCGGCAAACCGCTTCAAGGCCCCGTTGACCACAGCGTTCCCGTATTGGCCGTGCGTGACTTGAACGACCGACTGCTGGCCGTGGTCTTCGGCTACGCCTGCCACAACACGACCCTCTCTGACTACCAATGGTGCGGCGACTACGCTGGATTTGCTCAGATCACCGTCGAACAAAAATACCCCGATGCTTTAGCCATGTTCTACGAGGGCTGTGGGGCCGATCAGAATCCCATTCCCCGACGGTCTGTCGAGCTGGCACAGTCCTACGGTTCACAGCTGACCCAGGCTGTCAACGAGGTTCTTGCCAAACCCATGGCGCCGATCATCCCCGCCGTAGCCACTGCTTTTGCCACGGTCGACTTGGACTTCCGCCCCCTGCCGGCGGAATCCGAACTAAAAGCCCTGACCAAAACTGGCGACTACCGCGCTCGTTGGGCACGACGTATGCTTTCTTTCGCGGCCCAACCCCAGGCAGTGCCGAAGTCGTATCCGTATCCGATTCAGGTCTGGAGACTGGGTAAGGATCGACTTTGGATCGCTCTGGGCGGCGAGGTCGTGGTTGACTATGCCTTGAAGTTGAAGGCCCACTACGGCGCACCAACCTGGGTCGCCGGTTATTCGAACGACGTGATGGCCTATATTCCGTCACGGCGGATCTGGGACGAGGGAGGCTACGAGCAGGGTGCCTTCGAAGTCTATGGTTTGCCTGCCCAAGGGTGGACCGGAGATGTGGAGCAGCGTGTGCTGCAAGGCGTCGAACAGTTGGTCCGGCAAGTGAGTCGATGATGCCAGCGGCTCGCCGGAAAAGAAACGGCTGCTTCTCCCCCCGCATCTTGCTAGCGACAAGCCCCCGCGCTATACTAAGGCCGGTATCTTGGGGATGGGTGCCACCGCACCCGAATTCGTGAGGAGTGGTTACAATGGCGCAAGGTGTGATTAAGAAAATCGTGTCAGATCGCGGGTTTGGTTTTATCGCAGCCAGCCACGATGGCGCACGGCGGGATGAGATCTTCTTCCATCATTCGATTGTGGAAGGCGGACAGTTCGACAACCTGCGAGAGGGCCAGACGGTCGAGTACGAAATCGACGAGAACCCAAGTAACCGCCGCCAGGGCAAAGGTCCAAGGGCGGCAGTCGTTCGGCCAGTGTAGGAACAAGCTCGCCTGGCCAATCGTCGCCCAAGCAGCGTCACCTACCTGCAAATCTCATGGTCGATGTTCCTGTTCCCAAACGGCTACGACCTGTGCTGTTCTCCTGCCGAGGCAGTCCGTCGTGGCCGACGGGAAACGTATGGAATGTACACGAGGCCCTCGGCGATCAGGTGTGCCTTTTGATGAGCATACGCACCGCCTGCAGCCCAAGCCCCAACGACTTCATTCCCGTATTGCCCCCAAGCTTTCCACAGAGTTGCCTCGCTCGCAGTCATTGAGAGGAACCCCATGCACGCCCATCAGCTTCGTCAGCCGTCTTGCAATACGCTCTGTCTCTCCTGCCTGCTGATTGCTCTCTGCTGTCTTCCCTTGTATGGCGAGCAACTTCTGCTCCAGGTCGAGGATTTCGACGGCCCGTGGAAACGCCAGACCAATATTTCAGGGTACTTGGGCACCGGCTTCTGTACCTCGAACGCCAATCCCAAGGTCGCGACGACTGTGATGCAGAAAACCGTTTCGCTTAACGAGGCGGGCCATTATGTTGTGTGGATGCGGGCCTACTCCTCAGACAACTCTCCGCGGGCAGTCCGTGTCGAGGTTAACGGCAAACAATTGGCGGTTACGCACAAGGCCAAACGCAGCGGTTGGAGCTGGCAGCGGGCCGGCGAGTTAGACCTTGGCGAGGGAAACGTCCACATTACCGTGCGTGATGCCGATGTCGGCTTCGAGTCGGCCGACGCCGTGCTACTAACCAACCGGCAAGACGACGATCCCGGAGCCGAAGATCGCCAATGGTCTGTCTATCCAGAGTCCCTCCCGGACCGGGCCAGTGCCCTGCGTTTCAATATCGACGCCTGCGTGGCCTTGTCCCAGGCACAAAAAGTCCCCGTTTCGCAGCAAGCATGGCAATCGCGTCGAATTGAGGTGGAAAAAAGACTGGCGACGGTCCTCGGCCTGGAACCGCGCCCCGAAGCCACGCCGCTCAATGCACGCGTCACGGGCCGGGCCGAACGCGACGGGTACACGGTGGAAAACGTAATCTTCGAAAGCCGCCCGCATTTCTACGTGACGGCAAACGTCTACGTGCCTAAGAATGCTCCGCGACCGCTTCCGGCCGTCGTGGTCACTGCCGGTCATTCGATGCGGGAAGGGAAGAACTATGGCCTCTACCGAACGGCACAGCTTGCCCTGGTCCGCCACGGGTTTGTCGTGTTGGCCCATGATCCGATCGGCCAAGGAGAGCGAATGCTGCCGGGCAATTCGCACCCGGTCGGCTATCCGGCGTTCCTGGTCGGCATGACCAATGAAGGCGTGATCGTCTGGGACACGATTCGAGCCCTAGACTACCTCCTGACGCGGCCTGAGGTCGACCCAACGCGAATCGGTCTGACCGGTAATTCCGGCGGCGGCGAGAATACCTTTTACACGATGGCGTTGGAGCCGCGTTTTGCGGCGGCAGTCTCCTGTTGCTTCGTCTGTTCCTATGAAGCATGGATCAAGGACGGCGGTAACCACTGTATCTGCAACCACATGCCGGGTCTCTGCCGGGAATTCGAACAATTCGAACTCATCGGGCTCTGCACGCCGCGTCCTTTCCTGGCCTGCAACGGGGCTAAGGACCCGATCTTCCCGATCGACGGTACGCGATCGACAATCGCACGGGCCAAGCAGATCTACGGCTTTGGCAACGGAGCCAACCGGGTAGCTTTGGCCGAGGCCCCGCTTCCCCACGGCTGGTCGCTCCCCCTACGCGAAGCCACCTGTGGTTGGCTAACCCATTGGCTCAAAGAGGAAGGCGATGGCACTCCAATCACTGAACCGAAGATCGAGGTGGAAGACTGGAAGTCCCCCGACCTGCAGTGCCTCAAGACTGGCCAGATGCCGGCCGATGCCAAGACGTATATCGACCTGATCCGAGAAGAGGCCCAACAGCGTCTTCTCGTGTCGTATCCGCCTGTGCCCACCGCAAAAGACGCCCACACGACTTGGGCGATCTCGCTCCGCAAGCGGCTCTGGGACACGCTGGGCGGTGAACCGGCCGCTTTCCATGCACAAGCCAATGTGGTGGGGACATTCACCTGGGAGGGACACCGCGTCGAACGGCTCGCCCTCCAGACCGAACCCACCTTAGAAGTTCCCGCCCTCTTCATCCGGCCGGCGGGCGTCTCTGGCCCCACACCGGTCGTGATCCTGCTCGATGACGACGGCAAAGCAGTGGTCTGCCGTTCGGCAGTTGCCAAGGGATTGCTCCAGCGCGGCATCGCCTTGTTGGCCTTAGATGCCCGCGCGCTCGGTGAAGGGACCGTTCCGGACAATCATTGTGCCAGCGATGCGATTGTGTTAGGCCGTCCGCTGTTAGCCCAGCAAGCATGGGACGTAATCGCCGCCGCCCAATACCTGGCCGAACGGTCGGATGTCGCCCAACAGCGTATTGCG
Source organism: uncultured Planctomycetaceae bacterium (assembly GCA_964558295.1). Classification (GTDB taxonomy): domain Bacteria; phylum Planctomycetota; class Planctomycetia; order Pirellulales; family Thermoguttaceae; genus JBDKTH01. The sequence goes on from CAZLDQ010000028.1 coordinate 19,372, forward strand.
GTGTATGGTAAAGGCGAGGTATCCCTGATCGCCTTAGTCGCTGGTGCCCTGAGCGAGAATTTCTGCAGCGTCGTCCTTGAGAACGGCATGGGCAGTTTCGTTCACAGCATCGCCGACCCGCTCCCACGCCCGCTTTGGGTTTATGCACCGAACATTCTCAAGGTGGCCGACATTCCACAACTGTTGGCCCTCTGTGCCCCGCGGCCCCTGTGCTGGCAAAACCCGACTGGAACAAGCGGACGATTAGCAGCGGACGAACTTCGCGTTCTCGCCCAACCGGCCGCAACGAGCTATACGACGCTCGGCAACGACGGTGCATTCCAGGCCGTCACGAATGCGAACCCCGACGAGCAAGTCCTTGGATTCCTTGTGCGAACATTGACCACGAACTGACCGAGCGAGTCTCGCATATACTTCGCAAGAATGCCCTCCTGGCAGTCCCTTTTTCGTTTCCTTAGTCCACAGCGGTGACGGACTTGGACAGACTCCCGACTACTGGGGCAACACCTATTTCTCACCGCCCCTGCTCGATAACGAAAAACCGGTCAAGACCGAGGGCCATTGTACCGACGTCTTTTTCCGAGGAGCCCTGCAGTTCCTCGAAGCCACCCGCGACCGGCCGTTCTTTCTCTACCTGCCAACCAACGCGTCTCGCGGCGCTTATCAGGTTGCCGAGGCCTGCAACAGCCCCATCGGTGAGAATCCCCAGCCCTGGCGGCAGTCGGCCGTCTTGACCGAACCGTATCGCCTGATCAACGGCAAGGGACTCTACGACCTCTGCCAGGATCCTAGGCAGCAGAAGAACATCGCCGGCCAGCGGCCGGAGGTGGTGATTTCGCTCCGGAAAGCGTACGAAACGTGATATGCCGACGTTTCTCGCCGTTTCGATGAATACTGTGAGATCGTACACGGCTCCCCAAGGCCAAGCCGACGGTGCTGACCTGCCACGATTGGCATGACCTGGAGCTCCCCTGGGACCAACCCCACATTCTCAACCGCTTGATTGCCAACGGGTTCTGGGCAGTGGATGTCGAACGGGAAGGCTCCTGCGAGATCATACTCCGTGAGCGGCCGGTCTGGGCCAATAGAAGATCACGTCACGCACATCACAGGTTGGCGAAAAATACGGGTTAAGGGGAAGGCTGAGAGTGTTATCCCCATCTTGCGGGATGGGACCTATCCGAAAGCGGAATAGCGGCCACGCTTTTCTCTGCTTAGGCTAGATCAATGTGGTGGCGGAAACGCAACATGCACGTCTCCGATCCACCACACATCCTGGGCGGCGTAGCTGAGTCTACCTACCAAACGCCCCCGATATTCCCACCTTTGACCGCGTGAGCAAAGACCGCTGCACTTGGCACGGAATCTGCTTTTTTCGAGAGATGGATTCAGCAAGTGGCCTTTCAGCTACACGGAACAACGCAATCCAGGAGAGACAACTGATGATGACTCGTGGTGTGAAGGTACTTGACCCGATTTCGGATATCAATCAGGTCGACTGGCTGTGCATCTCAGTGGGCGAATGTCCGGACGAAGAAACCGAGCGTTTTTTGACCGCAACCCATTTCCGCGTCCCTCATGAGCCTTGGGGCCATGCCGGGGCATTTGTCGAACCTGTGGTTGTGCGTCGCACTCGTCGCCGGATCCTCTTCCGTCAGAAATCAGGGCTTGCCATAGGATAATTTCGGTCTGCGCAGGTGACTGCAAGGGGCTTTGCCAGGCCCCCATCAGAAGGTTTTCAGTCAGCACTCCGACCTCGGCCTCAAGGGGCCCCCGCTTGAGACCGAGGTCGTTTCCTTTCAAGCCTCCGCCCTCTTCTATCGCAAAGGTTTAGCAGCCTGTTGGCGTCGTCCACTATTTGGGAAAAGCGGCTCCCCCCAAACCGTGTTAGCTTGTCCCGATGAAAACGAGGCGCAGGAGGTCGTCCCCCCTTGGCGGCCGTTCAGTCGACCGAGTATACTTCGGGATTCCCACTTCGCATTTGCTCTAAGCTAGCTACTGCCATGACACGGATCGCCATTTTGGGTGCCACGGGCTACACAGCCGTGGAACTGATCAAGATTCTCCTGCGTCACCCAGAAGCAGAAATCGTCGCAGTCACCAGCCGCCAAGAGGGAAACCCTCACATCGCCAGCGTCCACCCCTCGCTGACGTACCGCTTGGACCTGACGCTGGAAAACCTCGGCCCGGCCGAGATCGCCTCACGGGCGGAGTGTGTATTCAGTTGCCTGCCGCATGGGGCCAGCGCGGCCTTTGTCGCGCCCTTACTGGCAGCGGGCTGCCGAGTTGTCGACTTTAGTGCTGACTATCGCCTGAATGATCCCGAGGTCTATGCTGAATGGTACGGGCAGAGACATCCCGACGCTGAGCGGTTGGGTAAAGTTGTCTATGGACTGCCCGAATTGTTCCGCGAACGGATTCCCCCTGCCCAGTTGGTCGCCAACCCAGGCTGCTATCCAACCTCGGCGATCCTTGCCCTGGCACCGCTGTTGAAGGCCGGCTTGGTCCAGACGGAAGACATTATCATTGATTCGAAAAGCGGGGTCACGGGAGCCGGCCGGACCCCGAAGCTGACCACGCTTTACCCCGAGTGCAACGAGAGCATCTCGGCCTATAATGTTGGGCGGCACCGCCATACTCCGGAGATCGAACAGGTACTCGGCATCGCGGCGGGGAAGAGTCTTGAAGTCGTCTTCACCCCCCATTTGACTCCGATGGATCGTGGCATCCTCACGGTGACCTACTCGCGTCCCGCCAAGGAGTTGAACGAAGAAATGGTCCTTCAGACCCTGCGCGACTTCTACGACGATGAGCCGTTTGTTCGCGTTGTTGACCACTTGCCCGGCACCAAGGATACGGTCGACACCAATTTCTGCGATATCACCGCTCGAATCGTGCGGGGACGCGTTTTGACAATCAGTTGCATCGACAATCTTATCAAAGGCGCTTCCGGTGCAGCGGTCCAGAATTTCAATTTGATGTACGGTTATCCGGAGACACTGGCCCTCTAAGGGCCAATTTGTGAACCGTCGCAGGGATTCTCCGGGCGACGGTGGTTGGCAGAGTATTGCCGCTTCGATCCCCGTTTTCTGGCAACAGGAACCCACGTCAGTTGAGGTTCCCCCTTTTTGGAGATGACGAAACCCATGGCACTTCGCGTTCCCCAAGGCTTTCGGCTGGCCGGTGTCTACTCCGGGGTCAAGCGTGACCCGCGGAAACAAGACCTGACCTTGGTCGTCTCGGACGTCCCGGCCGTTGCGGCTGGTGTCTATACTAAGAATCTGGTTCATGCCGCACCGGTGGCCCTGGACCGTTCCCGGACGCCCAGCGATCGCATCCGCGCCGTGGTCATCAACTCGGGAAACGCCAACGCTTGCACCGGCGAGAAGGGGCTGGAAGACGCCAAGCAGATGACCCGGCTGGCCGCGCAGATCTGCGGTGCCGAGGAAGATCAAGCCCTGGTCCTTTCCACCGGAATCATCGGGACCTACCTGCCAATGGAGAAGATCGCCGACGGGATCAAGATGGCCGCGGCCCAACTTGGTACCGATGAAGAGACAATTCTGGCCGCCGCACGCGGCATGCTCACCACCGATACGTTCCACAAAGTGGCCTGCAAAACACTTACGATCGACGGCCGCGATATCACCGTCCTCGGCATGGCCAAGGGAGCAGCCATGATGGGCCCCAACATGGCCACCATGCTCGCCCTAATCATTACCGACGCCACGCTCGACAAGCAGACCGCGCAGGAATCCCTCGTCTACGCCGTCAATGAGACATTCAATTGCATCAGTGTCGACGGTCACATGAGCACCAACGACTCCGTGCTCCTGGTGGCCAATGGAGCGTCCGGTGGCCAGCCGCTGACGGGCGAGAGCCTGAAGAGCTTCCATAAGGAGCTCGTCGACGTCTGCGAGGAATTGGCCAAGTCGATTCCCAACGATGGCGAAGGTTGCACTCATCTGATCACGCTCGAAGTGACCGGCTGTGCCGACCGCGCAGCAGCCATGCAGATCGCCAAGACCGTGGCCAACAGCCCGCTGGTCAAAACGGCAATCCACGGCGCAGACCCCAACTGGGGACGTATCGTGTCGGCCGCCGGGTACGCGGGAGTCCCCTTCGATCCGGCCGGCGTAACCCTACACGTCAATGGGTTCCTGCTTTATGAGAATGGAGCCCCGGTCAATTTCGACTCCAAGGTCGTCTCCGAGTCAATCCGCAACAACCGTGACACTTCTATTCACCTACAGTTTGGCGAAGGCGATTCGCAGATCCGCTTCTGGACCTCGGATCTGACAGCCGAGTATGTCCGGCTCAACGCCGACTATCATACGTGAAAGCGTAAACGGCGATTGCCGCCGCAGTAGCCGAGCGGCCGTCGGAGAAGCACTTACCCCCACTGACCGGTGGTTGCCTACAGGAAGCCCCCACCGGTCAGTCGCTTTTTGGGGGGAAACCGGCCTTTCCATGTAGTCACGGCACCAGTACACTCCGCCGTGAATAGAACCTTTGGTTTGGTGGTAGAATCGCCCCGTCCATGGAGGGACCATGACTTTCCAAACGAGTAAACCGCGCCAGCCTCGCCTGTCAGTCGCAATGATCGTTCGTGACGAGCAGGACGTGTTGGCCTTGACCTTGGAGAGCGTTCGAACCGTGGCAGACGAGATCCTCGTGCTCGATACGGGCTCGAAGGATCAGACTCCCACACTGGCTCGCCAACTGGGAGCCCGGGTCTGCCGGTCCCCCTGGGAGGATGATTTCTCGGCGGCACGCAATCGCCTCCTTGAGGAAGTGACCGGCGATTGGGTTCTCTGGCTGGACGCCGGTGAGCAATTGACGGCCGCCTCCGCCGCCGAATTGCGGTCCTTCCTCAACGATCAGGCCGACCTGCACAAGGTTTACCTGCTGATGCTTGAGCTGCCCGCCAGAGAGCCCGACGGCTCTGCCGAGCAAGCCGCCCGACCGCGTCTAATGCCCGCACATCCTGAACTACGATTCTCCGGGCGAATCAACGAATCGTTGCAACCCTCGATGCAGCGGCTGGGATTCCAGTTGGACGGTGCCCCCGGCCGGATTCTCCGTCATCCGCGATGCCACCAGGACGCGATCAAAACGGTGAAAGCCCACCGTAATCTGCGACTGATTGAAATGGAAACGCTCGCTCGCGGCGCTACCACGCCGGGTCTGCTGAATCTCCTCGGTGAAGCCCACTCGAATCTGCAAGACCGCGCCGCCGCCCGACGGGCGTTCATCCAGGCGATCGCGTCAGCCCCCCATGGCTCAACGGAGATGCTTGACGCCTACTACGGTCTGCTGACCACCTTCGATGACGAGCCCGAACAACGAGACCAACAAGTAACCTTCTGCCTGGAGGCTTTGGAAATCTACCCGCTGGACATGCAGTTGCTCGTGGCCATGGGAGGGTATCTCCAGAACCAGAACCGGCTGGATCTGGCCGCTCGGGCCTTCGAGTTGGCCATCAAGCATGGAAAGCTTGATGTGCAAACCTGGCATCTCTGCGAGATTCACGAGATCGCCAGCGTCTGCTTAAGCATTGTTCTCCAGCTGCAGGGCAAGTCTCACGAGGCACGCCAGACGCTGACTGCCGCAATGGAACGCTCCCCCAACTCGTGCCGCGTTCGGCGACACTTGACAGAACTTGTGGTCCGTACTGGCGAAGAAGCCGAAGCCCTGGCTCTGGCCGAAGGCCTAATTCAAAACCCCGCGGAACGCGAGTCGCTGCAACTAGCCATTCGGGGTGCCTATCAGGCAGCCCGAAAGAACTGGACGGCCGCCCTCGGCTTCCTTCAGAGCGCCTATGTGGCGGGCTGCCAAGATCCATTTTGTCTGCGATGGCTGACACTCACGCTACTGGCGAACGCCCAGTGGGACGCCGCTGTTCCCGTCCTTCAACAATGGCTCCAGCGGGCCCCCACCAGCCCCGAAGCCCAAGCCTATCTGCGGGCAATCTTGACACAGGGCACGCAGACCACGATCACGCTCGATCACAACCCGTCGCGACATTTCCGCATCGATGTGGCGAGCCAAGCCCGCCTCGAACACATCCAGACATCTGTCGTCGACTGCCTCTCGCCAAACACCCCTGCTCCAGACTGGGTGGGATAGCTGTCAGCCTGGCAAATCCGACATAATCCTCACGCGTCGTCATACACAAAGGGAAGGGATCGTACATCCCACGTTTCCTGCGGTGCCCAATTTGACAGTCCGCCCCGACGAACTAGAGTTCATCTGAAGGCTTGAGGTGCAACCTTGCGCCCGGTCCTTCCCCAATTTTGGCTTTCTCACCCCCGTGTTTGGGCAGGGCCAGCCACTTCCGGCTGGCTCTGCCCTTTTTTGTCTTCCAGCGTTGCGCGCTCAGTTGACAAATCGAAGGCGTTCGGTAACAACTTGGCATTGCAGCCAAACGGTCCCTGGAACCCGAGGGCAGGCCGGCCTTTCCGACATCGTCGCCCAACAGTAGCGGGCAGCCTGAGCACCTGCTTCCGGTTTTTCCGAACCGCGTCTCAACAGAGCAAGGATTGTCAAATGCTGGACATCGCCCCCCAACTTTTGCCACTGGACCTTCCGACCGTCACATTGCCTTGGGAATTGTCGCCCACAAGCCTGCCAAGCGACACCTGTGTCGCGGAAGGTGCGACCGACGACGAGGACCTGGACGACTTCGACGACGACGACTTCGATGACGATTTCGATGACGACTTTGAAGATTTCGATGACGACATGGACGAAGACCTCTGGGACGACGACGGAGATGATGACGCAGACGAAGATGTCGACGAGGATTTCGAGGCAGACGATGTGGACGAAGACAATGACGACGAGTTCGCCGACGGCTTTGAAGAAAGCGAAGAGTTCGAAGAGGGGGAGGGGGAAGACTGAGCTGAAGCGTTTTGCTTTCCCGCCGCCAATCGCGTTCACCGAATCCTGAGGATCTTACGAGACGAACATGCGCCAATTCGCTCAGCATATCCGTGAAGCAACCGACGTCATCCACCAGAAATGGTCAGGCCAGCCACGCGTCGGCATTATCCTGGGGACCGGACTGGGGAGTATCGCAAAAGAGATCATCACGGAAGCGACCCTCGCTTACGAGTCCATCCCTCACTTCCCCCGCTCGACGGCAATCAGTCACACGGGACAACTGGTGTGCGGCCAGTTGCAGGGCCTGCCGGTCGTGGCCATGGAGGGACGGTTCCATGCCTACGAGGGTTATTCGTACCAGCAGATCACTTTTCCTGTCCGGGTCATGAAAGCCCTTGGGGCCGAGTTGCTGATTGTGTCGAACGCCTGTGGCGGCCTGAATCCGCAGTATGCTCAGGGCGACATCATGGTCATCGAAGACCATATCAACCTGATGAACGGCAATCCGTTGATCGGAGTCAATGATGATAAGTTGGGGCCGCGATTTCCCGACATGGCAGCCCCGTACGACGCGCAACTAATCGACCTCGCCCTGGAAATCGCCCGGCGAGAGAATTTCGCGGCCCACAAAGGTGTTTACGTGGGAGTTACCGGCCCGAATTTGGAAACCCGCGCCGAGTACCGTTTCCTGCGCATGATCGGCGCCGACGTGGTCGGCATGTCGACCGTACCGGAGGTACTCGTGGCCGTCCACGCGGGAATGCGAGTCTTGGGCCTTTCCGTGGTCACCGATATGTGTTTGCCCGACGCCTTGAAACCTGCCAATATCGACGAGATCCTTGCTACCGCGGCCGGTGCCGAACCAAAGCTCCGAGCCCTCGTCCTGGGGATCCTCGCCCACGAGGCCTCCAAAGGCTAGGTTTTGCCGTGATGGACGCCAGAACGCGCAAGGATCACCCCCCAATCTACCAGGATACCGCCCGAAAATCGGGTTGCAAAATCCCCGCTGGCGCGGTTTACTTGTAGTTTCTTTTCCCCGCATTTGGCTACCATCCACCAGTGTTCTCATGTTTCGTTCTGTCGATAGTTCCGTTTCGTTTCCGAGCTTGGAAGAACGCATCATCCGCTTCTGGCGTGAGCGGCGAATCTACGAAAAGTCGCTGGAAGCCCGGCGCGGGGCACCGACCTTCGTGTTTTTCGAAGGCCCGCCGACGGCGAACGGTCTACCCCACCCCGGTCACTGCCTGACGCGGTCAATCAAGGACCTCTTCCCTCGCTACCGGACGATGCGTGGGTACTTCTGCGAGCGCAAAGCGGGCTGGGACACGCATGGCCTCCCCGTGGAAGTTGAGGTCTCCAAAGAACTCGGTATTCATTCCAAGGAGGAGATCGAGGCCTACGGCGTAGAGCCGTTTATCCACAAGTGCGTGGAAAGCGTCTTTCGCTACACCAAGCAGTGGGAAGACCTCACCGAACGGCTCGGCTTCTGGATCCATCTGGACGAGGCCTACGTCACCTATCATCAAAGCTACGTGGAAAGCGTCTGGTGGGCGCTGAAGACCCTGTTTGACCGCGGTCTCCTCTACCAGGGCCATAAGATAGTCTGGTGGTGGGCGCAGGGGGGCACGGCCCTGTCGTCGGGCGAGGTTGGGCAAGGCTACCGGCAAGTGGCAGACCCAAGCGTCTATGTACGTTTCCCGCTGATTGATCACCCCGATACCGATCTGGCGGTCTGGACCACAACTCCCTGGCCCCTGCCGCGCAACCAGTTCGCCGCCGTCAAACCCGATCTCGAATACTCCGTCCTCGCTTTGGAAGGCGAGTCGCGCAAGCTGATCGTTGCCTCGGCCCTGGTCGACACAATCGCGGGAAAGATCGGCAAGGCGTACACGGTCGAATCGACGCTCCAGGGCACACAGTTGGTCGGCTTGCGCTATGTTCCGCCCTTTGACTACTACTATAAATCCCTGGGTGAGAGACAAGGCCGCTTGAAAGCCGGCGGCAGCCAGCACATCGCCTGGCGCGTTGTCGCCGCCGATTTCGTCACCACCGACACCGGTACAGGCGTCGTGCATCAGGCGCCGGCCTTTGGCGAGGTAGACTACGAGGTGCTGGTGGCCGAGGAAAGCCGATTCGTCGAGGGCGAAGGCCCCTCGCTGATCTGTGCCGTCGCTGCCGACGGCACCTTCTCTGATGAAGCGCCCGACTACAAGGGTCGCTGGGTCAAGGACTGCGACCGCGACATCACGCGCCGCTTGCGCGACGAAGGGCGTCTGCTCCACCAGGAGCAATATCTCCACGACTATCCGTTCTGCTGGAGGGCGGAGGAAGATCCGCTGATCCAGTATCCGCGCAAGAGCTGGTTCATCCGCACTTCCCAGTTCAAAGACAAGATGTTGGCCAACAACCGCCGCATCAACTGGCAGCCCGACCATATCCGCGATGGCCGCTTTGGCAATTTCCTCGAAACCAACGTCGACTGGGCCCTTTCCCGCGAACGCTACTGGGGGACGCCGCTGCCGATCTGGGTCTGCGAAAAGACCGGCTACATGGAAGCCATCGGCAGTTATGCCGAACTGTGCGCCAAGCCCGGCGTGCAAGGAACCGAGGTCTGGACAAAGGCCAAGCAAGCCAATCCCGAGCTGACCGACGACCTGAAGGTCCACAAGCCATACATCGACGCCGTGACCTACGACTCGCCAAAGGCCCCCGGCGCCCGGATGCGCCGGGTCTCCGAGGTGATCGACTGCTGGTTCGACTCCGGAGCCATGCCCTTTGCCCAATGGGGTTATCCGAACAAGGAAGGCTCCGCCGCGCAGCTGGCAAGTCATTTCCCGGCCGACTTCATCTCTGAAGCGATCGACCAAACGCGAGGTTGGTTCTACAGTCTCCTGGCGATCAGTACGCTCCTGTTCAGCGACGAAAACAGCAAAGCGAAACTCGCTCCCACCGACTTCTCACAGACGACCACTCCGGCAGTCCCCTACCCGCATCCGTTCAGTAATTGCATCGTGCTCGGGCTGATGCTCGGAGAAGACGGCCAGAAGATGTCAAAGAGCAAGCGGAACTACCGCGAGCCCCAGGAGATTTTCAACCGCTACGGGGCCGACGCCCTGCGTTGGTATTTTTTCGCCAACCAAGCCCCCTGGACGTCAATCCGCTACAGCGAGCGGGCGATTAAGGAAAGCATCCCCGAGTTCTTGCTGCGGCTTTGGAACGTCTATAGTTTCTTCGTGATTTACGCAGGCATCGATGGCTTCGACCCGGCCGCTCAGATCTCGGGGAATCCGGGCCAATTGACGCCCGAAGTGCTCGCCACGGCCAGCGGTTACCGCTCCGTCTCTGCCCGAGGCGAACTCGATCGTTGGATCCTCAGTGAGTTGAACCGCACAGCGGCAGCCGTCGTCCAGTCGATGGACGCCTACGACAACTTCACCGCTTGCACACGAATCAATGAGTTCGTCGACGCCCTATCGAACTGGTATGTGCGACGCAGCCGCGACCGGTTTTGGAGCAACAAGGCCTCGACGGATAAGGCCGATGCCTACTGGACGCTTTACGAATGCCTGATTACTTGTAGCAAGCTGGTGGCTCCGTTCGTACCGTTTTTGGCCGAGGAAATCTGGCAGAACCTGGCCGTGGAAGCCTTCGCCGGTAAGACGGTGGAAAGCGTCCACCTCTGTGACTATCCGGCGGGGAACCCCGACGCAATCGACGAGCAACTGTCCGCCGAAATGGCTCTGGTGCGCGAGATCGTTTCGCTTGGCCGCAGTGCCCGCATGGGGGCCAAGTTAAAGGTCCGCCAGCCGCTGGCCCAGGTGGAAATCGTCTTGGCCGATCCGAACCATCAGACGTGGCTGGAGGAACACTCTTCGCTAATTTGCGACGAGCTAAACGTCAAGCGAGTCGACTTCATCCAGAAGGCCGACCAGTATATCAACTACACCGTGCTGCCCGACCTGAAACGGCTCGGTCCCCGGCTGGGGCGACGTTTGCCGGCCGTGCGTAAGGCCCTCGGTGAGGCCGATGCCGCCAGGCTGCTGGCCCAGTTGGACACCCAAGGCAAAGTGACGTTCGAACTGCCTGACGGCCCCGTGACGCTCGACAATGAGGACCTCCAGATTCGCTTGCAGGCCAAAGAAGGCTGGGCCGCCGCGCAAGGGCGCACTTCGGTCGTCGTCCTCTCCAGCGAGTTGACCGACGAATTGATCGCCGAAGGGCACGCCCGGGAACTGGTCCACGCCATCCAGACCCGCCGGAAGGACATGAATCTCGAATACACCGACCGTATCCTCGTCGGTCTGAAAACCGAGTCAGCCGAGCTACGTTCGGCCCTTGCTCAGTTCGGTGACTACATCCGCGGCGAAACCCTTGCCCTCCAGTTGGAACCTAAAGCCCTCCCTGAAGCCGAGCCCACAGACCTCAAAGTCGGCGACTATTCGGCGACGCTTTATGTTCAAGTAGCTGATCGGGGAAAGGGTGAGTAGTACGCGGTACACAACACGTGGTGGGCAGTCAAAAATGAACACGAACCGGTCATCCTGCGAGACCACATAGTCCGCATAGTCCATAACCATTCACCATCCATTGTCCACGGCCTCCAGGCCCTGCCTTGCCATGACCACCACCCCAAAGCATCCGCTTCGCCTGGCCGTGCTGATCTCTGGCACGGGTCGGACTCTGAAGAACCTTCTAGCGAAGATTCAGGCAGGTGCCCTCAACGCGGAGGTCTGTCTAGTCGTGGCCAACGTGCCTGGCGCCGGGGGGCTCCAGTACGCCACAGAGGCCGGCGTTCCACAGGTGGTCTTCCCCCACAAGGAGTTTGCCTCGACCGAGGATTTCAGCCGGGCTATCTTCGATGCTTGTCGTGCAGCCAAGGCCGAGTTGGTCGTACTGGCCGGGTTTATCCGCCAGCTCACGATCCCTGAGGACTTCACCAATCGGGTGATCAACATACACCCGGCACTCGTTCCTTCATTCTGCGGTAAGGGTTTTTATGGGCGCCATGTCCACGAGGCCGTCCTCGCCTACGGGGCCAAACTCAGCGGCTGCACGGTGCATTTCGTTGACAACGAGTACGACCACGGCCCCGTCATCCTCCAGAAAGCCGTGCCCGTGCTCGACGAAGACACCCCCGACACGTTGGCCGCCCGGGTGTTCGAGGCCGAAACCGAGATCTACCCTGAGGCCGTCCAACTGATCGCCGAAGGCCGCGTCACCGTCGACGGTCGCCGCGTGCGAATCACCAAAGCCTAGCTGCATGCTGCGTAAACGGACTCTCGTATAGCCCCGGCAGTTCGCCATGGCTATACCAGCCTCGCCACCAGATGCCCCAGAAACACCCGGTTGTCGCAGCATAGATACTCCAGCGTTCCCCCCATCCGGTAGAAACTCTTGCAGTAACGCAAATAGTACGCCGGATGCTCTTTGGGCGGCTCCCCGGTCGACCAATCCCAGCCGCCACCATCCTGGATGTCGACAATTGCCAGATAGTGGTCTTCGACAAACGGCCGGCCCGCCCTGGCCCGCAGATTGTTGGCCGCGCTAAGCGCCTTTTCAAAGACCTGCGGGCTCATGATCGCCGAACCAACGGAGATGTGCACCCCGCCGGTGAGCCCATCGACGCTCTTGGCAAACACCCGGGCATCGGTACCCGCCGCCCGGCCGATGGCCCCACCGTGATAGAGCGGGTGATTGGCGATGATGTCGTAGCCGATCCCCGGGTGTACCGTCATCGGCACGCGATGTTCATAAGCACAGGCAAGAATCGAGTACGGCTTATGCGCATGCCGCACCTCGTGAACGCCGCCGGGAATCTGGAAGTGCTCCATGATCCAAAGCAAATCAGCCCTGGCCGCCGTGAGCGGATGGGAAGGCTCGGCGACGATTTGCCGTCGAAGTACTTCCACGTTAGGCAGCACCAGTCGATCTTCAACGATCAGCCGTCCTACCGCCTCGCCAAAGCCTAACCCCTCGGCGGCGCCGGCGATCACGGCCAAGTTGATCCACCGGCCTGTCTCGTCCCAGGTGCCGAAGTGCCCAACGGCCGTCCCCTCGCGTACCGACTCGCCCGACTTCCCTTGGAAGGCGAACTCCCAATCATGGATCACCCCGGCCCCCTGGGTGGCGAGATGGGTCAGCAACCCTTTTTCGATCAGCCGGTTGACCATCACGGCCCCGCCATTTTTGACCAAGTGGGCCCCGTAGGTCAGCATGACCGAAGCCCCGGATTGCCGGGCTTTCAGAATTCGCTCTACAAGCCGCTCAAATCGCGAGGCCAGCCCGGGGCTCAGTTCCGGCAAGGGCTCCGACTGCCAAGCCGCCTCCTGCTCAAACTGGAGCAGGTTTCGCCGCTTGGCCAAAGGGAGGACAACCAGTTCGTCGGCAGCAATCATCGGGTAGGGCATTGCACGCACACTCGAAAGCGGACCGTTTGCTAAAACGTGGATTCTCGGTCCTCCGCCAATCCGCTGTCAAGGCGTCCTCTTCGTCGGTTCCGCTCACCCAAACAGCGATTGCGCATACCCTGCCAGCATTTGCGGCCAGGCTGCCTTCTGGCAGCCTGAGCAAAGTCCTATCCTTTCTTGCGCAAAACCGCACTGCCGGTCTCGGCCGCCTTATGGCCAAGCGAGTCCGCCGATCATCCGTTCGGTTGCACGGGATTGGCCGCATCGCTGGGCAGTGGCTTTCTCGCCGGCGGCCAGTTCCTCGGGCCGAGCACTCGCATCGTGTGGACCGCCGCACAGCCGGAAGCCAATTCGCGAGCTTCGATTTGCCAGATGCCCATCGGATCGTTCTCCGCAATGTCCAGCGTCACGGTCAACTGTCCACCGACAGCCGCATAGGAACCGCTAAATTCAGCCAACCGACCTTCGGCATCCCGAATCTCCACAGCCAAAGGCACAATCGCATCGAGCGGCTTTCCCGCAGCATCCTGGACTTCGATCGTACAGGTTGCCCGATGGTTTCGCTCTACCGCCTCGGGGGCGTTGAGCTTCACCCGCTCGATCGCTCGACTGGTGATCATATAGAGCCCACCGTCACACGGCCCGAGGTGGAGCCCCATAACCAACTTGCCGTTCTCCTGCCGAGCCGGCACCGGAGCATGGCGTACGAGGTCGTATACAAAACCAGCCGGACGTTGGACGGAAACCACCGTGTCGGAGGGTAAGCCGTTTTCCATCACGAGCCCGTGATGCCCGACGTATTCTCCGTATTCCCGCTGATCATTGACCACAAACACGTAGTCCGTGTCGGCAAACCGTCGCCGATAGGGGATCACCTCGGGATTGGCCGAATCGACATACCGGGCATAACGTAGGTCGAACTGCTTGCGGAAGTCGGACGCCACCTTCAGCAAGGCCGCCTTATCCTCCATCGCCCGCCCCGTACGTTTTACGCTCGACAGCAGAATATCCGGCTTGATCGCCGGGGCAAGCCGTTCGTCGCCGACAATCAACCCGCCTTTAGCCTGAAAATCCCTGATCCGTTGGACGACACTCTTGGTCAACACGTCACAATCGGTCAGCACCAGCACACGATACCCGTCCAGACCACGCTGGGTGATCGTCTCGTCAAACACGATCTCCGGCTGCAACCCCGCGTAGAGCATAATGTGATAGGCGTCGCCCGACCAGCCGCCCCACCAACCGAATGTCCCAAGCCGGGCAAACTTCTGCGACGCGAAGCTCTCCAAAAAAGCCACGTCGCTCTTCACCCCAGGAACCTGAAGGAGCGTCGGCCCCAGCGGCTCCACGACTTCCCGCACTAGCCGGGCCAGTTCATGCTGCGTTTGGGGATGGGTAAAGCGATATCCCGCGGGGGACGCGCACGGTACCAGCGACTGCCAGCCGTGGTACATGATCCCCTTGATCGGCCGGGCGATTTTCGTCCAAAAGGCTTCGCGTAGGTGCATTGGAGCGATCGTAATAAATGGCGCATCGGGTTGTTCCTCCTCCCAACGGGCCTTGTACGACAATTCGTCCCCCGGCTTCTTTGGCACCGGCGCCGTTTGGTTGCGATACCAGATGATTTGCGTCATCTTCATCACCTGCTGCTTCTGGTCCCGCGTGCCCCCGACCATCGCCAGCAGTTCATCGGTCGCCACGCCAATTCGGATTGGATCGGGATAGGAGTAGGTCCACTGCGAAAGATAGTCCGCCTCGCCCCCGCTCCCGTAGACGCTGGCCACACGCACCGCCGGGTCGTGCCACGTCCACAGGTCCTTGCGCCCGGTCGACTTCAAGCCGCGATCAAGGGCCGTGTTCAAGCCATTCCATCCGTCCCCAGTCTTCCAATACCAGCGATAGTAGACGTAGAGCGGATGATCGTCGGGAATCACGCGATCCACAGGAAACTGGGCGAGCTTCGTATAGTCGACTCCCGAGCGACCGGCCACCTCCGCCGGCACGGTAAAACCGGCATGCTTGCGGAACGCCTCCAGATCGTGAGCGTGGAAACACGGTTGCGCCGCGTCGCGCACTTCGGTATGAAGCAAGGCCGAGCAGAAAGCAGGATACTCGCCATACGTCTGGGCCACCGACGCCCCCACGTTATAGCAAAACTCCTCCAAACCGGGTGTCAACGCACAAATGTCCTTGTCATTCGGTTTCCCCTGCCGGTTGACCCGCGCAAACTCGGGCAGCTTGCGTATCGCGTGCCCCGGCGACAGGCTCGCCGCAACTCCCAGGTCGTTGGCCAAGGCTTCGTCGAGCATCTTCTTTCGCTGCGTGACCTCTTCCGGTTGGCCAGCCTCCGTCGGCTTGCCTGCTTCCCAAATCTTGCCGAAATCGGCCCCCAACCCAAGCACATGGGTGAAGCCGATCCGCTTCAGGCGCTCCGTTTCGTCTGCCACGTTGCCATAAATTCCCCACATCACTACTGGAAAGCGATGTGGCGGCTTGCGAGCCACGATTCGGACGGTGAACTCTTCTTCACTCTCATAGGGCACCGGCTTTTCCATCTGCAACTTCGCGACCAACCGGTAAGGATCGGGCCGGAGCGTGGTCGGCACAGGATACTTGATCTCCATGCTCTGCCCAGCCCCGAGCCCCACGATCTTCACTTCCTTCGGCGCTGCCCCTCCCAACGAAATGCTGGCAACGCCCGCCGTTAACGGAACATCCTGGAGGTTTGTCACTCGGAAACGAACGGTCGCATCTGCTTCGTTGCGCACAAAACAGGTCCGGTCAGAAATCCGCTCGAATCGTGCCCGGCGGAACTCGCGAACCCCGTTACAAATTCGCACTTGGTCAAGTAGCCCGGGAAACCCGTGGTAATAGCTGCCGATCCGGTCGCCGATCGAAAGCGGATGCTTGCCAGGCGAAACGGCCTTGCGTCCTGCGATCAGTTGGCTTCCCCAAGGCAGCCCGTTCAGATAGAAGCTGCCCGTCCCCTCGCCATCATACGTGAAGGCAATGTGATACCATCTCCCCGGTTCAAGAATCATTGGTCGGGAATGCCAGGTGGCCGAATCAATCCCAAACCCCAGGCAGGCCCGCAGCACGCGCGAGCCATCCCGGTCGGCCGCGCCTAGGATCAGTTGGTAATCGTCGTGGGCCACATACTTTTTGTCGATCAGGAACGACTCGGGATACTCACCTTTCAGGTCCTGCTTAGGACTAATCCAAAGCTCGATCGTAAAAGCCCCCTTGGGACTCAACGAGGGATGATTCTTGGCGATGGCCGCATGCCGTTTGTCTTCCACCGGCCAGCCAGCGAACGATTCCAAACACCCGCCGAAACGGCCTTTCGCGTTGGGCGTCGCTCCTTGAAGCGAAAGGGTCAACCCGTGTCCCGAGGCGTCGGCCGTCTCTTGTCCCTTATCGAATTGCCACAGCCCGATCGTCTGTTTGCCTTGAGCGTCGTCTCCAACGTACGGGCTTTCCCATGGGTCGCACAACTGCACCGAGGCTTCCTCCGCGGAAGTCAAACGGCAGACGAGGACAAGAAGAACCGAGAACAACAAGATGGTCCGTTTCATGGCGGTCGACTCTCCTGGGGGGATGGCAATTCGGGGCAAGCTTCGGTTGGACACAGGAGCTACGACTGAACGCGGGTGTTCGAGGCACGGTCTCTCAGACGCGATGCGCTAAGCCCGCCTCGGGTTGCCTAGGCAAGCCCTATCATACCACGATGGCGTTCAGAGTCGAGCAGAACCCTTCGGCAGGTGCGGCTGAAGGTTCGTGGCGAGTTTAGGCGGCTCGGCGAAGGTGGGCCTCCC
>CAZLDQ010000029.1:0-36160 GCA_964558295.1 uncultured Planctomycetaceae bacterium
GGGCCAGCTGCAGCGCGATGGAGTCCTTGAAGAGGGTTTAGAGTTTAGAGTGTCGGGTTTAGGGTTTAGGGTTTAGGGTTTAGGGTTTAGGGTTTAGGGGGCTGGGGGCAGGGCGTGAGGGGGTTCTGGGAGTTGTGTGGAAGGAGTTGAGCATCGTCCCAGCCAAGCCGATGGATCTTGCTGCGAAATCCTGATCCCCGAACCCTGAACCCTCTTGCACTACTAGTTCTCGTCCTCTTCTCCCACGAGCCGCTGCTCGACCTTGTCGGCTTGCCAGGCCAGGGCGGCCAGGAGGCGACTGACGGAGAGGGGATCAAGAGTATCGGCGAGTCGGTTCGCTTGAAGGACGACTTTGGGGATGCGCTCCAGCTCGCGAATGGCGAAGGCGCCGTGGAGCATGGTTGTGTTGTAGCGCAACAGCGACATGGCGTTTTCCTGGACCACCGGGCCGCAGACGGACCAGAAGGCCACGATCGGATTGCCCGAGGGATCCTGCTGACTGAAATCGACGAAGATCCGCTGCTTGCGCAAGGGCTTGAGAGGGACGATGATCTGCCAAGTGTCGGCCGATTCGTCGAGTGTGTAGCCGGCGGCCTGGGCGACGGAGCGGACGAGTCCCTTCGGGTCGACGGCTGGTGAGACCAGATCGCCGAACTCGGTGCCCAACAGGTTGGCCGCCACGCCGGCGGCCGCCACGCCGGCGCCGGCGGCTGTTTTGGGCAATGAGGCGGGACGCGGCTGAGGCGTGGCGGGGGCCGTGTTTTCGGCGGCCATGGCTTGTTGGATCATGCCGGGGAGCATCATGCCGAAGCCGGCCCCCATTCCCATGCCCATTGGGCCACTCGCGCCGCCCTGTTCGGCCAGTCGCGACATGCTCTGGGCGGCTTGGAACTTCATGAAGGCGTTCAGGTCGCCGACAGCGCCCATCGAGCTTCGGGCGTCGATTGCCCGTTGGACCTCTTCCGGCGGAGTGATCGCGTTGATGAAGAAGTCGACCAGTTCCAGGCCGTATTTTTCAAAATCTTCAGCCACCTTTGCGCGGGTGGCCGAGGCAATCTCGTCGTATCGAGCCGGCAAGTCCAACAGGCTGAGTCCCAGCGTGCCGAGGAGGTCGGTGAGCCGTGCGACGACCAGATCCCGCAAAAACGACGTGGCCTCGGCCGTGGTGTACTTTCCCTGGGTGCCGACCAGGGTGTTCAGGAGGACGGTGGCATCCGTCACGCGGAACGAGTACTTGCCAAAACTCCGCAGGCGGACCATGCCAAACTCGGCGTCGCGGAGGGGAATCGGCTGTCGCGTTCCCCACTTCTGATCCAAGAAGGTCTGCTTGCCGATGAAGTAGACTTGGCACTGAAACGGCGACTGCTCCCAGGGGAGCGTCAAGAGTCGGGTGATGATCGGCAGGTTGGCCGTGGTGAGCGTATAGCGGCCCGGTCCAAACCGGTCCATCGCCCGGCCATCGCGAAAGAAGATCGCCTCCTGATTCTCCTGCACGATCAACTGGGCCCCGAACTTGATATCCGCCGACCCACCGGGGGGAATACGCTGGATTAAGGAACTGTTCGTTTCATCGAGGAATTGGATGACTTCGAGGCGGAGCATTGGGGGAGTCCTTTAGTAGTACGCAGTGGGCGGTGTCGCACCCTTGCTATTGCTTGTTTTTCCTTGTTGTGCCTGAAGGCAACGCTGTATACAAGACGGACACTTCTCGTTCGCTATGGACTTCTATTCCACGTTCCCCATCACCATTCACCATTCACTAACCACTATTCCATTTGTCGCAGTATTTGTTCGCGGGTATCCCAGTCGCGGTCGAGTTGAGCGAGGCGAGCATGGAGGTCGGGGAAGGCGTTGGGGAATTGCAAGTCGGATGAGGGGAGTTGTTGGATCGTTTGGACCAGGTCGTCGACACGTTGCATCAGGTCGAGGTCGTGGAGATAGACGCGATCAAGGGCGTCGGTGTCGATCTGGACACGGTCGAAAAAACCGCTGTAGCCTCGCATCGCACCGCGGATTCGAGCGATCAGCTTGTCGAGGCGGGCACGGAGACGGTCAACTTGGGGGAGCAAGTCGAGTTGCCCCAGGTCGGCAAGCGTCTGGTTCAGGGGGGTCAGGACACTTTTGGCCCGTTGGAGTTGATCGGCCAGCCACTGGCGGGTTGCCGTATCACTTTCCCGGCGATCTTCCCGTTCCAGGTACCCCCGGAAGCCGGGAAGATAGCGGAGGAATCCTTTGATCGGATCATGTTGCCGGGGTGATTCGCTCGGATCAAGCATGGAAAAGCTCCCTGATGAGCGGAGAACAGCGGCCAGTCTTCAACTGCTCACGACCTTTGCTCGTTCGTTGTGGTGTGCATCTGTATATCATGCTGCCCACTCTTTCCCTACCTCAGCATCATACCGCCTAGTCTTCGGAAGCACACTAGCTCTGCGTGGGACATTCCTTAGCGAGGCGGCTTTCCCGGTTTTCCCAAGGCCTCAGGTTTGGGGGGAATTTGGGATTGATTCGTCTTGGCGACTGGCAGGGACGATGCTATAGTCCGGCCCTGACCTCATCTTCTGGGTAGATCGTGCACCCAAGGTCAACGGTAGGGCGAGTGCAACGCATGGCGGGTTTCCTTGGCAAATGCGTAATGACGTGGGTCGTCTGTCTTTGGGCAGCAGGGCTCAGCGGCTGCACGGGGACGAGCGGGATGAGGCTGTTCGGCCAGAAGACGTCGGACGTTGTGCCGGGGATCCCCTCGCCGGCGGAACGAATCGCCTTGTTGCGTGAGGTGGGCAAAAAGAGGGTCACGCCGGAGAAGCAGGAGCAGATCGCCCGGGAACTGGAGGCGGTCTATCGCCAAGAGGACGACCCGTTGATCCGGGCGGAAATTGTCCGGACCTTGGCCAAGTTTCAGGCGGAATCGGCCGTCGCGGTTCTGCGGACGGCGGTGAACGATGCGAACGGCGATGTGCGGATTGCCGCGTGTAAGGCTTGGGGAAACCGACGCGACGATGAAGCGGTTACCCAACTCAGTCGAGTCTTGGGAAGCGATACCGACGTGGATGTGCGCTTGGCTGCCGCGGAAGCACTGGGCGAGACAGGCCAGGCGAGGGCGATTTCCGCGTTGGGGCAGGCGCTGGACGACCGCGATCCGGCGATGCAGTATCGCGCTGTGGCATCGCTCAAAAAGGTGAGCGATCAGGATCTGGGCGATGACGTCGATCGATGGCGACAGTACGTTAAGGGCGAATTACCGGGACCGGAAAAACCGGTTTCAGTTGTCGAGCGATTCCGCCGAATGTTTTAACAAGCTCTTCTATCCTGTGGCGCCGTGTTGCGGTTGCCCTCTGCCGGAAAAAAACATACCATAGATCGAGTCGGCGTCTTATGAGTCGGTGTGCTGCCCGTGACGTAGCTCCTGGCTTGGGTGCAGTCGGTCCGGTCCTCTTGCCGGGCACGCTGGGCCGCTGGTCACTGGTTGTGCCGCCAGTGCCCCCTGATGAGGCGTCGCCACCCCAGGCCGATGCGACTCTCTCGGCCACTGAAACTGGAACTGTCCCCCGGGCCCCCCTTCCGGAAACCATGACGCCGTTGCGGATCTCTGATCGCTTCCGGATACTTTTTACCACGGCGATTCAATTGGCCGAAGCGACCGGCGCTCACGGGGTGCTCGTGCTCCTGAGCGGTCCCACCGATTGGACGCGTCTGAAGACCTTGGCCGGTACGACCAAGGTTCTGGTTGCCGCCGACTCGGCCGCGGAACTCCAGGGGGCCGTTGCTGCCGGCCTGCAAGTCATCGAACTCAATATGGCCGACAGTCCTGTTTACGACCGTCTGACCCAGGCCCTCCTGGAAGCCGTAGCGGACGATCTAGTCCCCCCCGGTTCCAGCGTGGTTGTCATGTATAGCGGTTTTGATGCCGAGGGGATCGATTCTGTCAGTTTGGTCAATCTGGGGGAACACCTCGATCGGCTCACCGGACGCGACTTGCGACGGCTTGAGACCCGGGTTCCGCTGGACACCCTCAAGCTGGTCGTTGACTTGGCCGTAGAAATCGGCCGCGAGGGGCGCGAAGGGAAGCCGGTCGGCACGATGTTCGTTGTTGGCGATACCCGCAAGGTGTTGGCCAGCAGCCGGTCTGTCGGTTTTGATCCGGTGCGCGGTTACAGTCGGAAGGATCGCTCCCTGAATGATCCGCGTGTTCGAGAAGGGATCAAGGAGATTGCCCAGATGGATGGGGCGATCATTATCTCGTCCGATGCGACGGTCGAGGCCGCTTGCCGCTACGTCGATTCCTCGGCGGCTACGATTACCCTTTCCAAGGGGCTTGGTGCCCGTCACTGGGCTGCTGCAGCCATCAGTCGCGCGACCAAAGCGGTCGCCGTGACGGTCAGTCAGTCGACCGGTACAGTGCGCATCTTTCAGAACGGCGAGGTCATGCTTCGTATCGAACCGTTGCGCCGGCGCCCGATGGTCTGGAAAGATTTTGAGTATGAGCCTCCGACCGAGCCTCGCGCGAAGAGCTAGTGTCGGGTTCAGGGGGGCAGAGTTCGGGGGGGAGTGGTTAGGGGTAGGGCAGGGGAAGGCGTAGTCATGTGAAATCGGTTTGCTTTTGGAACCGAGTCCGGAAGCGAAATCCTGAACTCCGAACCCTTCTTAGCCCGGCAAATGCCGAGACTTGCCACACAAGCGGGCATCCCTACGATACGGGGCGTTCGATCGTCAGGTGGACTTCATATCGCTCGTGGGGGTGGTCGGCTTTGAGCACGGGGAATTGGCGGATCCAGAGGATCCCCCGCGGTTGGCGGCCATCGCCGGGCGCTTCGTAGATGAACTGCCCCGGGTCGTTGGTTAACCGTCGGGCAAACCCGTGCTGGGCGGTCATGAGCGTGATGATTCGTCGTACGTCCCCAGTGGTGCCAACGAATGTGATCCGCTGGAGTTGTTGCCAGGGGTTGAAGTAATAGGTCAACGAACCGGCCAGATCGTCTTCGGCTGGTCCGGTAACCAGTGGTACCCGGTAGCCCTGCAACTGCAGTTGTCCCAGGGCGGTGGACACACGGGGCCAATTCTCGGTGATCCAACGTGGCGAGAGGTCAAAGCGGAAAACCTCGGCCATATCGTGGATGGGCGGTTCCTCGGTGGACGGGGCAGGGGGGGGCGACACGGTCGCCGTTGTCGGGGAGAGGGCTGGTGCGCCTGGGATCTCTGCGGAAAGAGCCGCAGGTGGGGCCGGTTGAGAGGGCTCAACGCTTGGCTTGGACGCGGAAGACGGGCTCAGGGAGGCGGTCAGACCGGGCCACCCCGCAGCCCCCGAGAACCAAGCCACTGGCCCACCGGCGCATGCCGCGGGAATCACGACATAGATCAACAGGGTGCGAAGAGCCTTACGGTAGTCCATGGGGCGACTCAGGGAATCAGGCCGTGCGGTCAGTGGGAGTCTTTGCCTTCTGCCAGGGGGCTTGCGCACTGCTACCGCCTCCACGGCACGTTTTTAGCATCGGCATCGGACGCGGGTTGGCTTGCCGGTAGTCGTCGAGGGTCGGCTTGGAGGGGCCGAATCATCCGGCTTGGCCAAATGACCATTGCGTTGACTTTGCTGGTCGGCTAAATTGGCGTAGACAGAGAGACTTTTCATGCATCAAAGACTTATCCCGCAAGGCGTTCTGTTTCTGCTTGTGGCCCTGGCGCTTCTGTTCGCGATCGGTTTTGGCCTGCTGATGGCAGTAGGCCGAATTCTGGGCGCGATGGGTGACCTTGGGGGGGCCGTCGTGGTAGACTATATGGCTCTGGGGTGCGGTGTCCTGTTTGTGTTTGACCTGATCCTGCTGGTGCTTGTTTTGGGGTTGCGTAGTGTGGTCGAGCCCGAGGATCGGTCGGACACGAAAACCTGACTGAGCCACCAGAGGCAAGCTTCCGCTGCCCATTTGACCGAGGACAAATGGCGTACAGGGGAGGAAGCCTCAAGATGTTTCATGATGCGGAACGCCGATGGCGATTCGATTTCTCTGCCGAGAGTGCCGTCAACTATTGAGCATCGCGAGCCGCAAGGCGGGGACGGTTATCGAGTGTCCCAAGTGTGCGGCGGTCCAGGTGGTGCCTGATGAAGAGACGGCCGAGGCTGCACGAGAACCTCTTTTCTCCCGTCACGCGCCTGGGGAGACTGGTGTGGATTTGGCAGACGAGTCGCAGGGGCTGGGCGTCGTCGATCGGCCGGTCGAGATGACCGCTTCGGGCCCGCCGCTGCCGATTCCCGTCGCCGCGAGCGACCCGCCGCCGGTGCCGGTTATGGACATTGGCTCCTCGCTTCCGAGCGATTGGATTCTCTTTCGACGCCATACGATCTATGTGCAAGGCATCCTCTTCGTCCTGGTAGCCTTCGTTTCGTTGGGCTTGGGCGTAGCGATTGGTCGGGTCAGCACGTATCTCGGTCCGGTTCGCGGTAGCGTCTTGGCCAGTGGCGATGAACCGGGACAAGTGTTGGTTGAAGGGCGTCTCTGCTACGACTTGGGCGACGGCAGACTGGCCGGCGATCAAGATTCCGTGCTCCTCTTCGTACCCTCCAATCAGAAGCCGGCCGAACTGATCCCGATTCGTGGGCTTCGCCCGCAAGATCCGGCGCCGGCCGCGTCCCACCGTGGGCTGCGGCGTGTTGAAGAGTTGGGCGGGGGCTATGCGCGTGCGGACGCCACCGGGGGCTTCCATGCAGTCCTTCCTCACGGCGGGAAATACTACCTGTTGCTGATCTCCCGTCATGTGAATCGGCCTACGGACGCCTTCATCGATGAAGTCGATCGCGAACAGATTGGCAAGTATTTTAGCCGTGCCGAAGATCTTATCGGCCGTTCGAAGTACCGCTGGACCCTTGAGACCTTCCGCTCGGGCGGTCCTGCGGTGATGTACAACTTCGGTCGTGAGGGGGAGGAGTGAAGGGGGAAGACGATATTTCGGTCTATCGCATTCCGACTTTCTGCTTTTGCCTTCAGAAGTCCTCGGACGAATGTCCGTGAGTCTTGGCAAAGGCGATAGCATGAGCAAGGAGTGAGCCTGCACACTTCTGGAACGTCAGCAAGGAAGAGACAGCCGAGCCATGGGGGCTGCCGCGTTCGCCAGAAGTGCTTGATGGCCTTCCGAATCTTGGCGCCGAGGTCATCCATGGCATACCACCCGCGCAGTGCTGGACAAATCTGTGTTGGCGCGTTCAATATTGCGTTTGGCGAGTTCCAGAGGATAGGGAGCGGGATGGTGTCGCGTTGAAGCTCCGGTCAACCCTGACCAGATCTGTGGAAACCACTTCGGGTGGTTTTCGGCCGAGATGCCACTGAGTACGCGAGGGGCTACGCTTGGTTTGCGATAGCCCCCCGGCTTGCGTTCCATCAGTATGAACTCGATATCGTTTTTTTGATAACGGCGTTAGGCTCGTAGGGCTTGCCAAGAAAAGCAGACCCGTTGACTCTGCAATTTGCAACCTCTACTTCCAGCGAAGGACGGCGCCGGTGTCGGCGCTGGTGGCCATTGCCGCGTACTTGGCCAGGTAGCCGGTCTTGTAGCGTGGTTCGCGGGGCTTCCAGTTTTTGGCCCGCTGGGCCAGTTCGGCCTCGGTCAGCCGCACGTTGAGGGTGTGGGCGGGAATGTCGATCTCGACGATATCGCCCGGTTCCAGAAGGCCGATCGGGCCACCACTGGCGGCTTCGGGGCTGATGTGGCCGATACAGGCCCCGGCGGTGCCGCCGGAGAAGCGGCCGTCGGTGATCAGGGCAACCTTGTCGTCGAGCCCCACGCCCTTGATGGCCGTCGTCGGGGCCAGCATTTCCTGCATGCCCGGACCGCCGCGTGGTCCTTCGTAGCGGATTACGACCACATCGCCGGCCTTGACTTTGCCGTTGACGATTCCTGTATAGGCGTCGGTCTCGGATTCAAAAATCACGGCCGGTCCGCTGTGGCGGAGCATTTCGGGTTTGACGCCAGCGGTCTTGATCACGGCGCCTTGCGGGGCTAGGTTGCCATACAGAATGCTCAGGCCACCTTCCTGGCTGTAGGCCTTGTCGACCTCGCGCACACAGTCGTACGGATCGAAGCCCAACTGCTCCTTGGTGACTTCGCGGATCGTACCGGCGCGTTTGGCCACGACCATCCCTTGGTTCGTATGGCATCCGCCGGCGGTGACGGCGGCCAGTTCCAAGGCTTCCTGGGTTACCGTCTTTGCGCGAATGTCATAGTCGGCGATGTTTTGGCCGAGCGTCTTGCCGGTGACCGTCGGGCAGTCGAGATTCAACAGGCCGGGGCGTCCGCGTTGGACGGCGCCGAGAATCGTGTGGATTCCGCCCGCGTTGTGTACATCCTCGATATGGTAGTGGCTACTCGGGGCCACTTTGCAGATGTTGGGCGTTTGGCGGCTGAGCTTGTTGATCCGCTCGATGTCGTAGGGGACTTCCGCTTCCTGGGCGATGGCCAGCGTATGGAGCACGGTGTTGGTGCTTCCGCCCATCGCCATGTCGAGGATCATTGCGTTGTCGATCGACTCGGCTGTGACGATCTCGCGTGGCAACAGCCCCTTTTGGTTTTTTTCCAACTGGTGGACCATTTCCACGATCCGCTTGGCTGCCCGCTGAAACAACTTGGCTCGCTCGGCACTGGTGGCCAAAAGCGTGCCGTTGGTGGGCAGGGCCAGCCCGAGGGCTTCGCAGAGGCAGTTCATGCTGTTGGCCGTAAACATTCCGGAGCAGGAGCCGCAGGTCGGACAGCCGGCCTGTTCCATCGCATGGAGTTGCTCCTCGGTCAGTTGGCCGCGTTGCTTGGCGGCGGCGGCGATGAAGACGTCGATCAGGTCAACCTTTTTGCCGTCCGGGCCACGACCGGCTTCCATCGGCCCGCCGCTGACGAAGATCGTCGGGATATTGCAGCGCAAGGCACCCATGATCATGCCCGGGACGATCTTGTCGCAATTGGGGATACAGATCATCGCATCGAAGCAGTGGGCGTTGACCATTGTCTCGACCGCGTCGGCGATGATCTCGCGGCTGGGAAGCGAGTATTTCATGCCCGCATGGCCCATGGCGATCCCGTCGTCGACGCCAATTGTGTTGAACACGAAGGGGACACCGCCCGCCTCGCGCACACACTTCTTAACAAACTCCCCCACCTTGTCGAGGTGGACATGACCCGGGACGATATCGGTGTAACTGTTGCAGATCCCGATAAACGGCTTGTGGAAATCGTCGTCTGTCAGGCCAGTAGCTCGCAGGAGGCTTCGATGGGGGGCTCGGGCATCGCCCAACTTGACCATATCGGATCGCATGGCGGCTCATCCTTTCGTTCGAATCAAAACGGATAATCCCTGATTGTAAACCTTAGCACGATTGTCGACCAGAGCCCGAAAGGTGTGGGGCTTGTCCTCTCCGTGTTGACTCTGTACACAGTGGGCAGGTGCGCGGATTCGTCATTCATCATTCAGCCTTCATCATTTTTCCAAATGTTTCTCTATTTCGATCTCGGAAAAGTCCTTCTGGAGTTCAGTGTTCCACGGATGTGTCAGCAGATTGGTGCCGTTGCAGGAGTCACCGTGGAACGGGTCAAGGAGGTGGTCTTTGATAGTCACCTCCAGGGTCGCTACGAACGGGGGGAGATTACGACCGAAGAGTTCTGTGAGGCCTTTTGCCAATTGACCGGCGCGAAGGTCGATTGGGCTGCCCTAACGTTGGCGGCCAGCGACATCTTCGAGCTGAACACGAGCATGTTGCCGGTGATCGGTCAACTCCAGGCGGCCGGCCATCGGATGGGGATTCTGTCGAACACTTGTGCCGGCCATTGGGCGTACTGTTGGGCGCGATTTCGGTTGTTGCAAGAGGCCTTTTCGGTCTATGCCTTGAGCTACGAGTTGAAAGCGGCGAAGCCCGACCTGACGATCTACCTGGAGGCGGCCCGGCTGGCGGGTGTGACCCCCAGTGAGGTGTTTTACACGGATGACCTTCTTGTCAATGTGGAAGGGGCCCGCGCGGCAGGTTTCGATGCGGTCCTCTACAGTTCCACTCCGCAACTGATCCGCGATCTGCACGAACGCAAGCTTTGGTGTTGCTAGAAGATGTAGCGGTTTACGACGTTTTCGAACAGTTCCTGATGACCGCTTTTGTTGCCGGAGATTTCGCCTTTGCGGAGCATGTATTTTTCTAGCGAGGCGAGGTCATGCTTGCCTTCTTCGATCTCTGCGCCGAGCCCTTTGTCCCAGGAGCTGTAGCGGTCCTGGAGCATCTGGGCCAGTTGGCCGTCCTTGCGGATTTCGGCGGCGATCTTGAGGCCCTTGGCAAAGGTGTCCATGCCGCCGATGTGGGCGTAGAAGAGGTCGATCGGCTCGAAGCTTTCGCGGCGCACTTTGGCGTCGAAGTTTACGCCGCCCGGGGCGATGCCACCGTACTTGAGGAAGCAGAGCATGATCTTGGTGGTCATATAGACATCGGTGGGGAACTGGTCGGTGTCCCAGCCGAGGAGCATGTCGCCGGTGTTGGCATCGACCGAGCCCAAGAAGCCCTGGCAGCCGGCGTAGTCCAATTCGTGTTCAACATTGTGCCCGGCCAGCGTGGCGTGGTTGGTCTCGATGTTCAGTTTGAAGTACGGGGCCAAGTCGTAGGCGCGGAGGAAGTTGATGCAAGCGGCCGCATCGAAATCGTATTGGTGCTTCGTCGGTTCCTTGGGTTTCGGCTCGATAAGGAACTGTCCTTTGAAGCCGATTTTATTGGCGTAGTCGACGGCCAGGTGCAAGAACGTGGCCAGATGGTCCAGCTCGCGTTTCATATCGGTGTTCCACCAGGTCTGATAGCCTTCGCGGCCGCCCCAGAACACATAGCCGGAGCCGCCAAGTTCCAAGGTCACTTCGAGGGCTTTTTTCACCTGCGCGGCGGCGTAGGCAAAGGCTTCGGAGTTGGGGCTGGTGGCAGCTCCGTGCATGTAGCGGGGATTGCTGAACAAGTTGGCGGTTCCCCAGAGCAACTTGATTCCGGTCCGCTGCATCTCCTTTTTGGCCGCCTTGACCACCTTGTCGAGATTCCGGTTGCTTTCGGCCAGCTTCTTGCCTTCAGGAGCGATGTCGCGATCGTGGAAACAGAAGAACGGGGCGCCGAGCTTCTCCATGAACTCGAAGCCGACGCGCACGCGATTGATCGCATTCTCGACCGTGTCCTGCCCGGCCTCCCAGGGACGCAACATGGTGCCGGGGCCGAAGGGATCGGCGCCCGTGCCTCGCAACGTGTGCCAGTAAGCCACGCTGAAACGGAGGTGGTCCTTCATCGTCTTCCCTTCAACCTTCTCGTTCTCATCGTAGTAACGGAAGGCCAGCGGGTTCTTCGAATCGGGGCCCTCGAACTGGATCTTCTTGACGTTCGGAAATGCAGCGCTGGTGGCCATGCAGTGTCTCCATGTGGAAAAAGGAGGCGAAGAACGTGTGTGTCAACAGTGGATGAATCGTGCAAGCGACTATCCTGCCAAATCGTTGCACGGAGAGCAAGGGACTGAAGGTTTCTGATTCGGGATTTGGGGAGGAGTCTCGGTGCTTCTGAGAGTTGAAATCCTTCTCAGGTGTTCCGCAGCACGAGCCAATCCCCCAGGTTGGGCCAGAGCTGGGAAATCGCGAAGAGCAACCGGGCCTTGCCGGGTATTACCAACTCAGGCTGGCGCCGCTCGCAGGCCTTTAGGATTGCCTGGGCGAGTTTCTCCGGTGGGATCGCGCGGACCTTGACCCCGGCACCGGGACGCCGGGCTCGTTCCGGGACATCTTCGATCCCCTCCAGCGGATAGAGGCGGTCGCCGCTGCGGGCAATAGGCCCGGGGCAGACCAACAGCACGTGTAATCCCTCCGGACCGAGTTCGAGGCGCAACTGCTGGGAGTAGGCCGCCACGGCATGTTTGGTAGCCGGATAGGCGCCGACCCAACGCGAGGCCGACTTGGCCGCCAGTGAACCGATGTTGACGACATGTCCCCGCTGTTTGAGCAGGTGAGGCATTGCCGCCAGGGTGCAGCGAACCAGAGCGATCAGATTCAGTTCCATCAGGTCACGGAACTGTTCCGGGGTTGTGTGGAGTATCGTGCCCCGCATCGACCGGCCGGCATTATTCACCAGCACGTCGAGCCGACCAAACCGTCCTACGGCCTGCTCGATCATCGCATCAACTTCGTCCTGCTGGGTGATGTTGGCCGCGATCCCCAGCACGTCGGTGCCGGCTTCGGCCAATTCGTCGGCCGTCTGCCGAACGGCCTCGGCTTCCAGCCCGACGACGATCAGTTTGGCCCCTGCCGCTGCATAGGCATTGGCGATGATCCGCCCCAACCCACTTGAACCACCTGTGACGAGGACAACTTTTTCTTTCCAGAATGACATGGCAAATGCGATATTCGGAAGGCGGCCGCCGGAACGGACTTCCGGGGGGGACTTTTGACAAAAGAACCCAGGGCGTCTCTCCCAACGAAAGAAACGACCTTGGGGAGCCACATTGAGACACCCCATCATAACCCAATCCCGCCACCGCTGCCAGGCAGCGATGGGACGGCGAGGATCAGGATTGATGATTTATGACTCATGATTTGGGTTTTGGGAATCGGAGCCCCACAAATCCCAAATCATTCATCCCAAGTCCCCAATCACTTCCTCAGTTCTCCGGGCAACACGAAGTGAACTTCTTCCTTCCGCAGCTCGCGTAGTTCGAGCGTGGCTTGAAAGCGTTCTTCCAAGAATCGGATGCATTCTTGCACCAGCGATTCCGGGGCACTGGCGCCGGCGGTGATGAGCACGGTTTCGTTGCCCTGGAACCAAGCTGGAACGATGTCGGAAGGGCCATCGATCAGATGGGCAGGAATGCCGGTTGAGCGGGCCAATTCGGCTAACCGCTGGCTGTTCGAGCTATTCTGGCTTCCGATGACTAGGGCCACGTCCGCCTCGCGAGACAACGCGCGTACCGCTTCTTGACGGTTCTGCGTGGCGTAGCAGATGTCGTCCTTTGGCGGGCCGACGATCCCAGGAAACCGTTCTTGGAGCCTTGCAATGATTCGAGCGGCGTCGTCGATTGACAGGGTAGTCTGGGTTAAATAGGCAAGGTGATCGGGATTGGTTATCTCCAGGCGGTCGACGTCGGCCACATTTCCCACCAGGACGATAGCCTCCGGTGCCTCGCCCATTGTGCCGATTACCTCGTCGTGCCCCTTGTGCCCAATCAGCACGATCGTATACCCCTCCTTGGCATACCGGCTCGCTTCCCGATGGACTTTGGTAACCAGGGGGCAGGTGGCGGCGATCGTGTGGAGCTGGCGCGTTTGGGCCTGCTGCCGAATCTCTGGCGACACACCATGGGCCGAATAGAGCACATTGGCCCCCTCGGGGATCTCATTCAAATGGTTGACAAACACGGCTCCCCGCTGACGGAAGTGGTGGACCACCCACTTGTTGTGAACGATCTCGTGATAGACGTAGACCGGTGGGCCAAATCGCTCAAGGGCCGTTTCCAGGCTCTCAATTGCCATGTTCACCCCGGCACAAAATCCTCGTGGGCTGGCCAATAGGATATGCATGGTTCCCTCAAGGGCAGAAAAAGGGCATAATGGGTTTACGTGGATGGTGGATGGCTGCCGTTGGCCATCCGTGGGGGCTTATTTGCTACTAACGGTGTTTTTTCTAAGAATCCCGGCAGTCGTCTGATGTCCGATTCGTTCGCGACAGACCTGCAATTGTACGGTCCCGGCGCTGAGGTGCCAAAGAAACTGTCGGCGAGGCAGTGCCGGCGGTACTGTCGGCGGTTAGCGAGGCGGCACTACGAGAATTTTACGGTCGTCAGTTGGCTGTTGCCGCGACATTTACGTCAGCATTTTTGCCATATCTATGCCTATTGCCGTTGGGCCGACGACTTGGCCGACGAGACGGCCGGTCCCAAGCAGGCGTTGGCGTTGTTGCAGTGGTGGGAGAGTCTCCTGCAACTGTGCTATCGTGGCGAGGCCCAGCATCCGGTGTTTGTCGCTCTGGGGGAGACGATCCGTGAGTTCAACATTCCGATCGACCCGCTGGCCGATCTATTGGTGGCCTTCCGGCAAGATCAACAGGTGGTGCGGTATGAGACCCAGGAGCAGTTGATCGGTTACTGCCGCTATTCGGCCAATCCCGTGGGCCGGTTGGTCTTGTTTCTGGGGCGATGCCATGACGTGCGGCGGGGGCTCTTGGCCGATTCAATTTGTACGGGGCTGCAACTGGCCAATTTCTGCCAGGACGTTGCCCGGGACTATGCCCGCGGGCGGATTTATATCCCGCAGACGCAACTGCATCGCTTCGGCTGCGACGAATCCGTCTTTGCCCGTCGCGAGGCGAATGGGCCCTTTCGTCGGCTGCTGGAGGCCGAGGTGGCCGAGGCTGAAGGCTGGTTGCGCCGTGGGCAGCCGTTGGTGGAGTTGGTACCTGAGGAGTTGCGGTTCGACGTGGCGCTGTTTGTCGAAGGAGGCTTGGCGATCCTGGAGGCGATTCGCCGGCAGCAGTTTGACGTCTGGTCGCGCCGGCCCGTGATTGGCAAGCTTGCAAAGCTCCGATTGGCGGCGCGTGTCTGGTGGCAGCTTCGCCGAGGACGATATCCCGGAAACCCGTCATGAGTCGATCCCGCCCAGTGCTTGCGGCGAGCTATGCCTTTTGTCATCAGGTGGTGCGTCAGGCTCGGTCGAGCTTTTCGCCGTGCTTTTTGTTGCTTCCGCGGCCGAAACGCCGGGCCATGGAGGCCCTGTATGCCTTCATGCGGCAGACGGATGACTTGGCCGACAATCCTCGCCCGACGGTCGAGCGTCGGGCGGCCCTTGCCGGTTGGCGTACGGCGCTCGACGCTGCCCTGTCCGGTTCGGCCGATGCTGTCGAGTTGCCTGGTTCACTTCTGCTGCCAGCGGTGGCCGACACGGTCCATGCCTTCCAGATTCCTAAGGAATACCTGCACGCGGTGATCGACGGCGTGGAGATGGATCTGGAACGCCCGTATTACGAGACGTTTTCCGAACTGGCCGAATACTGCCGCCGCGTGGCTTCGGCCGTGGGCTTGGCCTGTATTTACGTCTGGGGTTTTCGTGGCGACGAGGCGTTTCATTTAGCCCAGCAATGCGGCGTGGCGTTCCAGTTGACGAATATCCTCCGCGATCTGAAGGAGGACGCTCAACAAGGTCGTGTCTATCTGCCGCGGGAAGACCTCCGCGCGTGCGGCTATCCGGCGGAGGATTTGGCGCGGGGGATTGTTGACAAGCGGTTCGAGCGGCTCATGGCCTTGGAACTGGAACGTGCCGAGCGGCTCTATCGGGAAGGGGCCGAGTTGGCACACTATCTGGAACCGGATGGGCGGCGGATTTTCGGAATGATGACGACGGTCTATTACCGTCTGCTGGGTGAGGTTCGCCGTCGCCAACACGAAGTCCTGGTGCGACGGATCCGTTTGAGTGCCTGGCAGAAACTCCGCGTTGCCTGTCGTTGGACGTTGTTTCCGCCGCGGAGTCTGGTGTTGGGGTGAGCGCGCTGGAATTCTTGGCAGCTAGAGCTAATAATGACAAGGCATGACTACTCCCGGCCCGAGGGAATGATCATGCGTGTGATGAGCGAAAGGAAGGGTTGATGCAAACGATTACCCTGGAACTTCCGGAAGAAGTTTTTTCCGCTTTGCGTCGTTCACCGGAGGAGTTCGTTCGCGAAATGCGTCTGGCTGCATCGACCCACTGGTATGAGCGGGGTGGGATTTCTCAAGAAAAGGCCGCTCAAATCGCCGGCATGGATCGAACCGATTTTCTCGCCGCCTTGGCCCAGAATCAAGTGAACGTGTTTCATGTGGACCTGCAGGAACTGAAACAGGAGTTGGAGCGTGAATGAGCCACCTGCGGTCAACACATCTTCTTTGATTTTCTTGGCAAGGGGAGGTTGTCTTGACTTACTCCTGGTAGCCGGGCCACGACTGATCTTCCCCCAGAGTGTGGCGACCGAGATTCATCGACGTGGCTTGGAAGATGTGACCTCCCTGGCGATCCGACGAGTCCCATGGTTGGCCGTCGTTCCTGATCCAAAAGTCCCTGCCTTGATCCAGTCGGGGGATTTGGGGCCAGGTGAGGCTGCCATGCTTGCCTGGGCCCATGCTCATCCGGGGACCGAAGTGAGCATCGACGACCATGCCGGCCGCCGATGCGCTACCGCGATCGATATTCCTGTTCGTGGCACGCTGGGATTGGTCCTGAAAGCCAAGCAACGCGGTATTATTGACAATGCGCGTATCATCCTGGAGCAGATGGTCCAGGCGGGAATGTACCTCTCTCCGCGAGTTTTTAACCAGGCTCTCGTGCTCGTGGGCGAATGACCAATCCAACCGAACAACAGTCTCCCTCCCGCGTCGCCATCATCGGCGGCGGTCTGGCTGGATTGGCGGCGGCCGTAGCGGCGGTCAACGCGGGACTGCGGGTCGAATTGTTCGAGGCGAAACGCCGGCTTGGCGGGCGGGCGGGGTCGTTTTACGACGTGCAGTCGGGCGAACTGATCGACTATTGCCAGCATGTCTCCATGGGTTGCTGCACCGCGCTGGCTGACTTCTGCCAGCAAACGGGGATTGCCAATTACTTCCGTCGCGATAAGCGACTCACGTTCATTGGGCCCGACTCTCGCCACTACCGTTTTGTCGCTACCGGTTGGCTGCCGGCTCCATTGCACTTACTTCCTGGCTTGATGCGGCTTGGCTATCTTCGGTTGGCCGAGCGGGTCCGGATTATCCAAACCATGCGCCGACTGGTGAGCTTGCCTGCGGAGGATGGGCTTGACGCGCAAACGGTCGAGGGATGGCTGCGCGAGCAGGGGGAGTCGGAGCAGGCGATCCGCCGGTTTTGGGGCGTCGTCTTGGTCAGTGCGTTGGGCGACAGACTTGATCGGGCGTCGCTGGGTGCTGCCCAAAAGGTCTTTGCCGACGGCTTCATGAGTTCCCGCCACGCTTACGAACTGGTTGTTCCACGGGTCCCCCTCGGTGAGATTTACGATCGCCGACTGGCCGCCTGGCTGGCCTCGCGAAACGTTCCCGTGCATCTTGGTACTCGGATTCGAGGATTGGAAGGGGATGACGGTCGGATGACCAAGCTCATGCTGGCCGACGGCACGTGTCGGGAGTTCGACTACTTCGTTGTGGCTGTCCCCTGGCATCAGGTGAGAGCACTTTTTTCGGAGTCGGCGTTGAAGCGTCTGCCGGCCCTCGAACCTGTGGACCAGATCCAGGCGTCGCCGATCACGGGCGTCCATCTCTGGTTTGACCGCCCGATCCTAACGTTGCCACATGCCGTGCTCATCGACCGCTTGAGCCAATGGGTGTTTCGCCAGGATGAAGCGGGACGGCATTGCCAGGTGGTGATCAGTGCGTCGCAAGAGCTCAAGGGGCGCGACCGTCGGGCGGTGGTTCAGCAAGTCGGCGAAGAATTGGCCGCGATCTGGCCTGCTGCCCGCGGTGCCCAACTGCTTCATTGGCGCATGGTGACCCAACCGCATGCTGTTTTCTCGGTTCGGCCGGGATTGGACCGTGTGCGGCCTGTCCAGGAGACTTCGATTGCCAACCTTTTCTTGGCCGGCGACTGGACCGCGACCGGTTGGCCGGCAACGATGGAAGGGGCCGTGCGCAGCGGCTACCTGGCGATTGAGTCGTTGCTCGACCGGATGCGGTAGACGGCGTGCCCGTGCAGGGGCCCCCTCTTGCTTCTCCGGGCTTCCCTGATTAGGCTCAGCTTTGATGACGAAAATGAGATTTCCTGCCAGTTCCCCTCGGTTGAACGCCCACCCTCCCGGATTCGCCATGAGATGCTTGCCTTGGTTTGCCGTTTGTTGTATGTCCGTCGCCTGTGCCTCGGCTGCGGAGTTCCATGTCTCGCCGGACGGTTCGGATGAGAATCCGGCGACCGCCACCGCACCTGTCAAGTCGCTGGAGAAGGCTCGCGATTTGGCCCGGGCCGCCCGAAAGGCGAAGCCGGAGGAGCCGATCCAGATCCTTCTTCATCCGGGCATCTACCTGGTTCGCAAGACGGTTGAGTTTAGTAAGGACGATTCAGGAACGAAGACGGCCCCGCTTACGATCAGAGCTTGGACGGACCCCAAGACTCCGAATGACTGGCCGAAGCTTGTCGGTGGAGTCGTCGTCTCGGACTGGAAGAAGTCTGACTTTTGCCCGAAGGCAGGTTCGTTGGCCGAGGGACCGGTTTTCGAAGCGGACCTGAAGCCGCTGGGTGTCGGGGGCAAGTTCCGGCAGATCTATTTCAACGGAATACGTCAGATTTGGGCTCGTTACCCGAACTACGATCCGAAGCTGCCCTATTCCGGCGGTTGGGCGTACGTCGACGGCAAACGGTTTCCCATGTACACGGATATCGAAGGCGAACGGACCGATACGGTTGTCATGCGTGCAAAGGATCAGCGCCATTGGTCGCGTCCGACCGACGGGGAGGTGTGCATCTTTCCTCGGTACAACTGGTGGAACCGCATCGAAAAGATCCGCCAGTTTGACCCAGCGACGCGCACCATCACGTTGGAAAAGAAGATGCTGTACGCCGCCCGGCCGGAAGATCGTTACGCCGTGTTCGGCATGAAGGAGGAACTCGACGCACCGGGCGAATGGTACCAGGATGTTGAAGGCCAGAAGCTCTACTTCCTGCCTCCTCGTGCGCTGGATGGTGCTGTAGTGACCGTGCCGACGGTCGCCACGATCTTGAGCTTCAAGAATGTGTCGAACGTTGTCGTCCGTGGGTTGGAGCTCACCTGCGCGGAGACTCAGGCCATTCAACTGGCAGACTGTGAACAGATTATCCTCGAAAAATCGCTGATCCACGATCTAGGTTATTTCTCCGGGGCCGGCGTCTCGATTCGCGGCGGCCGTCGGTGTACGGTTCGCGGCTGCGACCTTTGGAATCTCGGCGGACATGGCGTGGAAGTGTATGCCGGCGATAAGGTCAAGATGGAGAAGTGCAATCACGCCGTAGACAACTGCTACATCCACCACGTTGGCCAGTTCAACCGGCACGGCATCGGACTGATGCTTGACAGTTGCGGTGTGACATTGTCACACAACCTGATTCATGACATGCCCCGCTGCGGTGTCTTCTATGGTGGCGTGTTGAATATGCTGGAATACAACCGGATTCGCCACTGCAACCTGGAAATGGAGGACACCGGCTGCACTTACGGCGGCGGGTGGACCAGCGGGTGGACCACGATCCGCTACAATCATTGTACGGACAGCATCGGGTTTAATAACCACGGCAAGTTCTTTGTCTTCGCCTGGGGGATCTACCTGGATGAGGCCGGCTGCGGGTTCGACGTGTATGGCAATATCGTTGAACGTTGCCAAGTCGGCGCGATGCACCTGCACAACGCGAGGGAAAACCACATCTCGAACAACATCTTTGCGGAAAACGGCTGCTCCGACCCGAATCCCGAGCGGTTCGGCACGACCCATCAGATTTCCTTCCAGGGGTGGAACAACGATCCGAACGGGTATTTCCTCAGGGTTCGCGAGCCGGTGATGGTAAAAGACTACAACCGGTTTGTGCAGAATCCTGAGTGGAAGAAGATGCGCGGCATGGCGGTCCCACCGAAGGAGACCATCCTGGCCGATGGAACCGTCATGCAAGGCAACCGGGTGGAACGGAACATCTTTTATTATCCACGGCAACCCAAATCGGGGTATGTTCGCGTTGCCAACTGCAACCTTGAAGCGAACGTTTTTGACTACAATACAATCTGGAACGGCGGTAAGGAGCCGATCCGGACTGGCCTGAAGGGCTACGGAGCCGTCAAGGCCGACTTGACCGATCGCATTCCGAACCGGCAGTTCCCCGCGGCCTCGGAGGAACTGCTCAAGCATGACGCGAACCAAACCGCGGCACAGGGCTGGTATTGGTACCATAAGCAGTTTCCCGACATGAAGTCGGAAGTCGTCACCAACGCGGAGGGCCGACGTACGCTGCGGATTGCCGCCGCACACAATCCGGAAAAGAAGTACATCAAGTACGCTTGCGTCCGATCCGAGTCTTTTGCGTTTGAGCCGGGCAAGGATTACCGTCTGACGTTCAAGCTGCTCACCAAAGACGCTTCCGGGGCAATGACCGCTCGATTGGTCAACGAGGCGAACGGGTTTTGGTACGCATTTGGGTCGCAATCCTTCCGTCCTCAAGACGGAACGTGGACCAAGTGCCAGATCGCCTTCCACTATCCTTCCGCGGGCGAGAAGGATTACGACTCGCGGTTGGGCAAGCTGAATATCCAGTTTGAATTTCGTTCCAAGACCGGGACGGCCGAAATCGGCGACTTGGCTTTGGAAGAAGTCCGGCCGGCGTCAGAGTGGGAGGCTTGGCAGCAGGCGGGGGCGGACGTCCATTCGATCGTTGCGGACCCGATGTTTGTCGACGCGGAGCACGGCGACTTCCGCCTCAAACCGGAGTCGCCCGCTCTGAAGCAAGGGTTCAAACCGATTCCGCTGGAGAAGATCGGTCCGTATGCAGACGATGCGCGTGCCACATGGCCTATCCAAGAGGCGGAAGGCGTTCGCGAACACCCCGAATGGCTCCAGTCCGTTCCGATTAGCGATTGAACAGAGGTCAGGAGTAATCCTCGCGGCGCACTACCATCGCGCTGTCCTGCGTCCCCGGTACGCTGTTGTCGGCGGACTGGTGGGGGCGAACTGCAGATTCGGATTGCAGAGGTCCACGGCTGGCCAGCCTTCGTAGCTTGGCAGCGTCCAGAGTTCCGGTGAGTTGGGAGGTTGGCGGTTGATCTCCACGTTGCCCAGATCGATCCGCAAGGTCAACTGGGACTTTGGCCAGCGGATATCGACGATCCGCGGCAAGACGAGCATCGTGAGCGGATCGCGGCGGTGCTGGCTGGTGATGGCACTGGCCACGAGTTGCCCGCGGGGGTCTAGGAGATGCTGTTCGAGCACGAAGGCCTGGGAGCCGTCGACGATTGTAACCTTGGTGGTTGGGCCGTCAGGCGTTTCACGGATCGTACGAATTTCATAGCGATTGTTGGGCAGGGCGAAGGGGCCCTGGTGGGGCAGGGAGGGATCGAACTGGGTGATGCCCACCGCTTCGACCAGCCAGTCGGGATCGATCCCCAACACCTGGCGTGCTTGGCTCGTGGAATACAACTCGTGCCGGCAATAGTACAGCGCTTGTGGTTGATTCCGGCGGACCCAGATCCAGAACAATTCGTCGTTGCTCCCCAAGTCGAGTTCGGGGCCGGTCAGCGCCGTTTCAGCCCGCAGACGGAACCGCCGCGGGCGTTCAAAGAACACACTGGCCCGCAAGGCCGGGAAGCCGGGGCCGTTGATCGACGCTCGATGGGTCGAGAACGTTTGGATTTGCTGGCTGTTGCCGTTGACCGCCGTAATGATCTGTTCCAGACTTGGCGCCGGCGGCAGGACCGGCCGTGCGAAAAGGTCATTGGCAGGCGGTATGACCCGCGGGCAACTCGCCCCGCTGGCCGCCAACAGTACCACTCCCACGATCAGCAGCAGTCCCGCGCGATGTCCATCCATGGTTACCGTCGCCGATGAGAATGAGGAATGCCGGAAGAACTACGAATGTCGAAATTCAAATGATGAAGGAATGACGAAATCCAAATGACGAAGTCTCCAAACCTTTCGGACTTCGTGCTTTGTCATTTCTTCGTCATTGGGTTTTCGATGGTCGTCCTTCCTCCCTACGCGGCTTTGGCGAACAACAGCTTCGCCAACTCCTCCTGGATTGCTTGGATTCGCGGCTCGTCGGGGATTACCGTCGGCACGTGGTAGGTTACGTCGCGCCGGGGGCAGTAGAGCACGAGCACTTCGTGCCCCTGCGCGTCGGTCTCCGACTCCTCTTCACGCAACACGCGGCGGCGGACCAGCAACAAGGCCAACACATAGCGCATGTCTTGCTTGTCGGGCTGGTCGGCCAACTGCTCGAAGAAGTGGAGCATCACGTCGTTGGGCGCCCAGTGCATCCGACGGTCGTTCGGGCTGGGCATCTGCGACTTCCACCAGCCCACCGAACCTTCGGGCGGACCCTGCCAGGCCTCGGCCGCAAAATCCTTGCGCACCAGCCCGGTCGGTTCCTCAATCAGCGCGGAGTAGAACAGTTCTCCGGGAGTGAACTCCCTCCCGGTCGCCGCGCATCGTCGCGTGCAACGTTGAAACTCGTACTCCATGGAATCCCGGCGACTTACGCCGCCATCCTTAAAAGCGAGCACATTGGCTCGTTCCAGGCTATCCAGCAGGCCCGGCAGCCGGGCCGGGCTAGGGAAGAGTACTCGAAACGGGGTTCTGACTCAATACGCAGTGAAGAATCGCTTGTCGGTCCCCCCGGGGGCAATCCCGATCCGCACCGGGCGCAGGCAGCGGGGGCAGTTCCCCTCGTAAGCGGTACCGGTCCGATTGATGTAAACCCGGGCGTAAGTTCCACAACAAGCAAATTGGATGCCCAAGAATCGCCGCGAACTAGCGTTGCGTTGGTTGTTGCTCCCCCCATTGGGGCTGCTGCTGAGGTCCAGGTTCTCGCCAACCATGGAGTAGTGACCCTCAAAAGGTGGGGTTTATCGACGTTTCGCCCACAGGTAAGAATCAGCCTACGCGAAAAGCCGATGGTAGAAAGGATCGACCAGTGCAGGCTTGCCGGTTTACCGCTTGGGGGCCCGAAATTCGCGTCATCCCGCGAACCGGCCAGCTTGACTGCTCCACGATAGTTCATTAGACTTGGTAGACTCTGCCAGGTCAGGAGTGTTTTATTGTGGCACGTGTGAATTTGCTAGGCCTGATGCGATTGCCCCTAATTGGGGGAAGGTCTTAGGGTTCGCACTGCCACTTCCAAAGGAATGAGCCGAATCGAACCCCGAGGCCAACGATCGCCTTGGGGTTTTTTCGTTTTACCACCCGACGAGAGGATGAGGACATGTCGACGGATGTGAACCGCCGCCGGCGACTACGACCGACGAGGACTTGGTTGGCGCTTACCGCGCCGACCAGGGGTCGGCATTCGGTTGCGTAGCGTCCTGCGGTTTTCGGTTTTACTCACATCCTGAAGGAACCATAGCGATCATGTCCCAAGCGTCATCCCGCAAAATCGTTGTCTTTGACACCACGCTCCGCGATGGAGAACAATCGCCGGGCTGTAGTATGAACCTGTCCGAGAAGATGGAGGTTGCCCAGATGCTCGTGGAGCTGGGCGTCGACGTCTTCGAGGCTGGGTTTCCCATCGCTTCTCCCGGCGATTTTGAGGCTGTTTCGGCCATCGCCCAGACCATTCGTGGTGCGGTCATTTGTGGTTTGGCCCGCTGCCGCACCGAGGATATCGACCGTGCCTGGGAGGCTCTCAAGCATGCCGAACAATCGCGAATTCACGTCTTTTTGGCCACCAGTCCCATCCATCGCGAATATAAGCTCCGGATGACCAAGGAGCAGATCCTTGATCGTGTCATTGAGGGGGTACGCCGGGCCAAGGGCTATTGCGAGAATATCGAATTCTCGGCCGAAGACGCGATGCGCACCGAGATCGACTTCCTCTGTCAGGTGACGGAGGCTGCGATCGAGGCTGGGGCGACTACCGTGAATATTCCTGACACGGTTGGCTATACGACTCCGACGCACATGTTCGAGGCGATCAAGGCCCTGCGCGAGCGTGTGCCGAACATTGCCAAGGCGGTGATCAGCGTCCACTGCCACAACGACCTTGGCTTGGCAGTGGCCAACAGCCTGGCGGCTGTCGAGGCCGGGGCTGGCCAAGTCGAATGCACGATCAACGGGATCGGCGAGCGGGCGGGCAACTGCGCCTTGGAAGAGTTCGTCATGGCCTTGCGCACTCGCCACGACTACTACCGGGCCGACACCGGTATCCAGAGCCAGCGTCTGGTCCCGGCCAGCCGGCTGGTGACCGGTATCACAGGGATGCTCGTCCAGCGCAATAAGGCGATCGTCGGGGAAAATGCCTTTGCCCATGAGGCGGGCATTCATCAGGACGGGGTGCTCAAGGAGCGTACGACCTACGAGATCATGCGCCCCGAGGATGTCGGCTTCGCCAAGACCGACCTCGTTCTCGGCAAGCACAGTGGGCGCGCCGCTTTGGCCGCGCGGGCCAAGACTCTGGGTTACCAGCTCGACAACGATCAGCTCAATAGGGTTTTTGAGCAGTTCAAAGTCCTGGCTGACAAGAAAAAGCAGATCTACGATGCCGATCTGGTTGCCCTGATTGATCAGCAGATGCGGGCTGTGACAGAGGTTTGGACCCTGGATTCCTATCAGTTGAATTGCGGGACTGGCCGCACGCCGGAGGTGACCCTTACGCTCCGGCGTGGTACGGAGGTCGCCGCGAAGACGATGGCTGCGGGCGATGGTCCGGTTGACGCCGTCTTCCTGGCCCTGCGCGAGCTGACGGGGGTCCACGTGGCCTGCAAGGATTTCCGCGTCCACAGCGTGACTGTGGGGCACGACGCCCAGGGCGAAGTGACCGTTCAGGTCGAGTACCAAGGTCAGCTCTACCGTGGTCGTGGCATCTCGACCGATAGTGTCGAGGCCAGTGCCAAAGCCTTTTTGAACGCCATCAATCGAATCATTACCGTTGGCGATGTCCAGTCAGCGGTTGCCCCATAGTGGGGCTGCAAAAAAACGTTATAATGATTCCCGCAGCGGGCGTTGTGTCCGCTGCGGATCTATGGCCGAGTGGCGGAATGGCAGACGCATGGGATTTAAAATCCCAAGCCCCTAACCGGGCGTAAGGGTTCGAGTCCCTTCTCGGCTATTGTGACACAAGGACTTACGACGATTCGCCAGAAGCAGGGGAAGGCGATTTTCGGCCACTGTTACCAAAAGTGTTACTTCTCTCGAAAGCGGCCCAAACGTCCTCCGCGATGTCGTCGGCTTGCTGGTCCACGTAGTACTTCATGGTGGTCTCAATCGACGCATGCCGCATAAGCCGGCGGAGGACTGCCGGCATAACCCGTTTGGCCCATCGGGTGCCGAACGCCCGGCGGAAGTCGTGGGCACTGGCCGTCTTGCCGGAGGCCTCATCGACAATCACGCCTGCCTTGTCGCCGATCGCCGTGATGGTCCGGCCGGCGGTAGAGATGGCTGCCACTGGTAGCTTGAACACTCGGCCGGCCCGCTCGGCTTCCGGCGTCTCTTCCAGCATTTGGGCAAACTCCGGCGCCATGGGGCAGAGTTCCGCCTTGCCCGACTTCTGGCCCTCGGCTCGAAACTGGAACACCGGCCGATAGCCTGGCTGCATGACCACGGCCACGGGCTCGGATAGATCCCAGGAGAGCGTCAGGGCCTCGGACAGGCGAAGCCCGGACAGCCAGAGGCCCTTTAAGAATCGCTGCCAGGCCTTCACGGTCGCTTCGTCGGGGGCCTTGGGCTTTGGGCCTCCCTTGCGTTTCTTCGGCTTTGAGAGCAGCTCAGGCGTCAGGGCGGCCTCTACCTTCATCAGCATCCGCTCGTATTCCTCGGTGGTGATCGCCCGGCCCTTCATCACCTTTTCGCCCTTGGGAGTCTTGGGCGGACGGATCTTGGGAACCTCCCGGATGATGTTTACATCCTTCGCCCAGTTCAAAGCGGCTTTGAGATGCCGGCAATACCCGGCTACCGTCGAAGCGGACCGAAGCGACTCATGGGTGTCCGGATCCTCTTCGTTCAATAGCCGGGTGATCCATTCGCTGATTCGGCTTGCTGTCAGGTCGGTGACCCGCTTGGGAGGCGGGGCCATGTGCCGGTCGACCAGGGAGAACGTCACGGCAACCTTGGCCCCGGTCGAATCAGCCAGGGCATCGGCCACTTCGGTCGTGTAGCGGGCCTTGAAGTCTTCCCAGGCCGTTTTGGACGGCTCGAAGTATCGGCCCTCCCGAAGCTCGGCTTCGAGCTTCCCCGCGGCTGCTACGGCCTTGTCGCGGTCCTTCTTCAGGTCCGTCCGTTTCACGCCTGATGACTTCGTCTTCTTCAGGCCGGTCGATGGGTCAACCCACTGCAACTGGTAGTGGGTCCGGTCGCCGAATTCGACCACAGAGACCTTGATTTCTTCGCTCATCGGATTGCCCTTTGATCGCACTCCTCAAGAGCCCCGCTCCGATTCCTCCAGGAACGGGGCTCGTCATATCTTCCAGCCGATTCCTTCGGCCGGCATCCTCCAGAATCCTTCATGCGCCACAATGAGGCCCGATTGCCAGATGCATGCCAGGAGTCGAATCGGCTACCGATCGGGCGACAGTGGCAGGGCTGGGGCCTGCATCACCTGATCGCAGAATGCAAGCACCGAAGTCATGCTGTCTAAACTCGTGTCCCATTCCCCGGGATAGTCGGACCCAACGTGCCGATCCGGCGAAACGCCCCGCCCGGGGCGAACCGGGCGGGGTTACCACAGTTGTGGCTATTCTGCGGCTTCGGGAATCTCCCGGGCCGCTTCCAACGCGCTCTTGAAGTTGGTCGCCAGTCGCTCAGCATCATCAGATAGCTCTGCGATGGCATCGTGGGTAGGGAAGTATTCATCCCGCCAGGTATCCTTGGCACTAACCAAATCGTCAGCCAATCCCGCGGCCTTTTCGAGCATCTCTTGGAGTTGCTCAAGGTTCGGCAGTTCATCCCAGATTGCCTTGATCTTCTCCATGGTCGAAAGCAACTCGTCAGCCAAAACCTTCTGTCGCTCTAATTCAGCAGTAGTCATATGCGATGTCCTTTCAAAAACGTACAGGAAGACACGGAACGTGCAATTCCCGCCCGGGGCGTCCGGGCGGGGCGATGAGATGGCGTGGATTGCTACCCGTTCATGGCCCATCGTGCATCAACTAGACCTTCGCTCATTCGTACGCTCCTTTGTGAAACGCCCCGCTCCTGGCTCCTCCGGGAATGGGGCTCGTCATATCTTCCAGCCGATTCCTTCGGCCGGCATCCTCCAGAATCCTTCATGCGCCACAATGAGGCCCGATTGCCAGATGCATGCCAGGAGTCGAATCGGCTACCGATCGGGCGACAGTGGCAGGGCTGGGGCCTGCATCACCTGATCGCAGAAGGTAAGCACGGAAGTCATGCTGTCTGAACTTGTGTCCCATTCCCCGGGATACTCGGGCCCAACGTGCCGATCCGGCGAGTGGAAGCTTGCCTGCCCGGTGGGTAGGTCAACGTACAGGACATCGCTTGCGTACTGCTCTTTCGCATCCGTTCCCCAGCCCCAGCGTATGC
The DNA here is from genome assembly GCA_964558295.1 of uncultured Planctomycetaceae bacterium. Classification (GTDB taxonomy): domain Bacteria; phylum Planctomycetota; class Planctomycetia; order Pirellulales; family Thermoguttaceae; genus JBDKTH01. The sequence goes on from CAZLDQ010000029.1 coordinate 27,184, forward strand.
CGCAATCGTTGATGGCCAGAAGCTCACACAACGCCTTCAGGCAGTCTCCCTTCCGGTCGTAAGCCAGGTCCTTGTAGGTGCGCCTATAGTACATCTTCGCGCGGGTAGATGACTTCTGGGCGCGAAACAGCATCGCCGCGATTCTCCCTTCGTCGCCGCGGTTCTCCAGCGCTCGGAGGTAGTGCCTGGTGAGCGTGGGGGATGAACCGGCGAACACGGTATCGGCGTCTACCGATGCGGCATCGGGGAGTTTTCGCTTGGGAGGCTTGGCCGCGTTGACCAGCTTCGTGGCGATTTTCAGTAGGGACTCCGGCGCCTTGCTTCTCCGCGATTCGCAAAACGCCTCAAATAGATGGGCCATGCTGAGGGAGGCTTTCCCAACGCGCTCCACCGCCCGAAAAACCTCGTCCCGATCCAGGTCGACAGGCCTTGCACGAACCACGGCAAGATACTCCCGCGTCTCACCGCGGCCGACCTCGTAGAGGCCATCCGGCAATCGGTAGACCAGCACCTTTCCTTTCCTGGTCGTCTTGTCTGGTTCCAGGAATTCCCGCGATAGTCGCCACTTCCGGTCATGCCCGGCGATGCTTGCCACATACGGCTTGCGGCCCTCGGACTTCTCCAGGCGAATGGTGTGAACACTGGGCTTGGTCATCGCTCCCTCACTCTTCCGCCGTCGCCCTGTCCCGTCTCTGCCGGGACAGGGGACATGGATTGTTTGGACCGGCTCTGCCGGCCTGGCTAAGACCGGCAGCGCTACACCACAGCCGGCTCTTCACTGGCCGCGTGGATCTTGTGCCGCTCGATCTCCTCGGGCGTGGCCTTGGCAATCCGCACGGGATAGACGACGTGATGCTCAAAGGTGCCGATGTCACCGCGGATTTCGAGGCTGGTCGTGGTCGAAACCTCCATCCGCTGGCCGATCTCACAAACCACAGCCCAGTCGGATGCTCTGCCGTAGTTGCGGTAAGCCGTCGCGTTACATTCGGCCACGTACCGGAAGGCCTCTTCCCGCGTGTCGAACTGCTCGAAGCGACGCGCACCCTCATCACAGAAATCGTCTGTGGAGAGCTTGTGTCTTGGCGGCACGTCGACCCAAGACATGGGCTCCCAGTCAACGGCCCGTCCGAAGGCGACGGCAAACCGAGTGCCGTCAAAGATGCCCTCCGTGTGAAGAACCCCGCCATTCCCAATGGGTCCGGCCGATCGCAAACGCCCCTCTGCTTCCTTGGCCGTCGCGTGGAGACTCCGGACACTTCCCTCGTCCTGGTCCCACGTCACGGCCGCGATGGGAACCCGCTCGACCGTTGCCGGCTCGCCGCATCCGCTGCCCTTCGCCGTGCTGCTCGTCTGTCCGTCCTGGCCCTTCTTCACCGCACAATTCGACTTCAACGTAGACATCTGGTGAAACTCCCTTCTCGCTGGCGGAGGGCAGCAAGAAAAGACGCTGGGCCCAGTTGCTCGGTTGAAATGCGGCTTGGAAGAAACCGCCGACTGCGCCTTGCTCCCCGCCTCCGCGGATCGGTGCTTCTGCGCAGCCCCAAGTAACTGGGCCCAGGATCTGATGTTCATCGATTTGTCCTTCCAATTTGCGGGATTTCACGCCCGGATGACGCAATGGAAGATGCGTCATCAAGGGTAAGTATCGCCAGCAGCCCCGCCGCTGTCAAGCATCGGCCGTCCCGGCGAAATGCCATCTCTTCTATGTCTATTGCGATTTCGGACGATTTCCGGGCAGTTCAAAATTCTGAACGCCCCCGCCATAGGATTACATCGCCTGGCGTCGCCCCTGGGCCCCGGAGAGGCCCGGTTGCGCTCGACGTGCTAGCAGTCGAACCGGCCATCGAACGGGCAATGGCGGCCGTCCTGGCGGGTCGGTTCCCGTCACTCTAGAGTTTCCGGAGTTGATTCGCACGTCACTACCCTTGTGCCGTCTGGTTGGGAGGGCTGGCGGGGACGTCGGTGCTCCACGGCAGGTACAACTCGACGGCTCGACCGCGTTTGCCGGTGGCATCGTAGGCAGCAACTGCTACCCATTCGTCGCCGGTCTGCTCGCGGACCGTGAGGTAGATGTCCTGGCCGGGGACGGCGCGCTGGCGGTCGTCGGGCACATCGGAGAGGTCAACGGGTGACTCGGGACTGAACCAGACTCCCCAGTAAATGGCCTCATCGCCGGTAATCATCGGTTCGGAGGTCCAGGTGATCGTCGTCAAGCCCATCGAGACGTTGGCGGCCAAGTCGGCGGCCCAAGGGAGGTCCTGAATCGGCGGCTGGCCATCGGCGATGGTGACGAGGGTGGCCGTGTCCGGCCGGGCCCGGTGCCAGTAGAGGCCTTCTTTGGCGCAGCCTTCGACCCACATCCGATAGGTGCCTGGGGCGATGGCCACGTCGGGGAACTCCAGCGGGGCGGCTTCCGGGTCGATGGTGCCAAGCTCGGTAATGAGGCCCGTGGCCGTGTCTTCGGCCATCAGGTGGAGCTTTGGCTTGGCGAAAACCTGAAAGCGGATCGGCAGCACTACCCGCGTCGGCGTCCGTAGCTCGCGGATCGTGTAGCGGATCGGGAGAACCACGCGTGTGGGCGTCCGCACGTCCTCCCTGATCGAGAATTGGATCGGAAGCACTACCCGGGTCGGCGTTCGGACATCTTCCCGAATGGCAAAGCGGATCGGCAGGACCACACGGGTGGGCGTGCGCACATCTTCCCGGATCTGGTAACGAGACACCACCACGGTTCCTGTCGGCGTGCGCACATCTTCCCGGATCTGGTAGCGAGAGACCACTACGGTTCCTGTCGGCGTGCGTACGTCGGCCACGATTTGGTAACGCGAAATGACGACGGTCCCCATCGGAACTCGCGGCGTCGGCGTGATTTCGACGGTTGCGGAATCCGTGGCCTGGAGACAATCGTTCCACGAGCTGATGGTGTAGGTTGTGGTCTCCGTAGGGTAGACGATCACGGTCCCGTGATAGTTCGGGTATTGCGAGTCGTCCAACTCCAGGGGACCGACACCCGAAATGCTCGCCGATGCGGTGCCAGCGCCGGCCGTGTCGGCGGCCGTGACAGACCAATTCAACGTCACGGCTTGGCCGGCCGTCGTCGATGCCGGAGATGCTGAGAGGCTAACGGTGTTGCCTTGCGGCGTCGGTAGCGTGATGTTGCTGGTCGTCGTGCCGTTGGGGTTGGTTGCCGTGACTTCGAGCGTCAGGGGTGGTTTGGGATCGCTGCTGCTGACGGATGCGGGGATACTCGAGATGCCGACACGTGCGGTGCAAGGGTATCCCAACTCCGAAAAGTCGCTTGGTCCGGTCTGGGTGCCACCTGAGACGGTGTTCCCGTCGCCGTCCAACACTCGCCAGGACCACGAATAGGCCCGGTACAGGTCGATGTCTGCCACCACGGTAACAGACGGCCCACAATCCAATCGGAGAGAAACGGGCGTGATGGTGGGCTTCGTTGTGGTGTCGATCGCTACACTGACTTCGTGGGTTTCGAGGACATCCGTGAAGTCCTCGCCGTACACCCGAACGTAGAGGGTTCTGGATGCACTTGTCGGCGCATAGCCGATCACGCCAACCTGAGGCCACGACGGCGGACTGCCGCCATAGATGCTGTACCCATAGGGCTCGTTTTGCCCATCGTCGTAGCTGCACGTCATGTTGCAGTGGGTGCCGTCTTGCATGCTGGCCTGGTGAGCCGTGACGTCAATCACGTACGATTCACCCGGGAGAATCGTCGTACAGCCCTTCTCAGAACGTGGCTCGCCAAGAGTGATGTAGGCCATATCAGAACGCCTCCCCGGCTTCGGTCGCGTTGCCGTTGTCGCCCGCTGCCAGCCGGTTTGCCCGCTCGCCAAAGGCCGCGACAGCATAGCCGTCATGAGCCAGGCTTGTCCTCCAGCCGCTAGCGCCCCCAACAGCACCACCGCAAAGATGACTCGTCGCCCCATGTGTCCGCCCTCCTGGAATGCCATCAGACGCGTTCATATTACACCTCGGTCTCTTGGGAATCCACCGCGCCGGTCAGGAAGTAATGGAGCGGCAGACTCCTGCCGTTGATGACCGTCTCGCCGGCAGGGTCGACAATCACGGAATCAGCACCGAAAGCCATCGCGTCGTGGAAGACGGCTTCCAGCGTGACACGGCTCTTGATTGCCAACGGGACCGCGTCCGCGCTGTTCGTCGCTTTGAGAAACCGCCTGACGAGGTCTTCGTCACTCCAAACGGCAAGCTGCTGCCGGCCGTTGCCGGTCGCGAATCCCGCGAAACCGGCTCGCTGGGGAAAGGCGATGACATATAGGGGGTAGTCCCAAGCAAATAGCGGTTCGTTCATTGGCTTAACCTCAAATGTCCACGCTGTCCTCATCCTGATCCCCCTGCAAAAGCTCGACAAGGGCGGCCGTGTTTTCGGCCGTGCGCTTGGCGGCGTCCAGGGCGGACCGCTGTTCGTTGCCTTTTTCCTTTTGGGTCATCGCCTCGAGAATCCGGCTATAGGCTTCGGCCGAGCCGCGTTCCATGGCGCCGGCATAGGGTTTGTCGGGGCTGCCCTCGGCCTGGCCGTATTTGTCGGCCGCATCCTGGAGGGCCGCGTCGCGAGTAAGGATGTCGATGTTGCCGGAGTTGTAGAGTTCCTGGATCCGGGCGACCTGGTCCTGCAGGTCCTGGACCGGCGAGCGGAACTGTTCCATCATCTGCTGGCCGGCATGCTTGAGGGCCTCGGCTTTTTCCAGTCCGGCCATCTCCCTTTGCAGCCGTTTGAACTCCGCGATTTGCTCGGGCGTGACGCCTGGCGTTTCGGAGAATCGCCGCAAGGCAATCTGGGCATCCGTCAGGTTGCCCTGGAGTTGCTCCACTCGCTCGATCATGTCGCTGATCTGGCCGGCCGCGGACTCGCGTCCCTGCTCTTGCTTTCGAACCGCGTCCGCCTGCGCATCGGCCGCCGCTTTGGCCGCGGACTCTTGCTCCTTGAGCAGACGCAGCCGCTCTTGAGCGTCGGCAATCGCTCCGAGTGTCGCATCGTCAGCCCCGGCCGCTTGGATTTCGAGGAATTTCGTCTGCATCGCGTCCATGCCAAAGGTGTCAATCTGGGTCTGGAGTTGAGCGAGGTAATCCTGTGCCTTCTCAACGGACTGAGCCACGGCGCTTCCGATCTGCGCGGCACTATCCGCGGCGTCTGTCACATCCAAGGGAGGCACCGGGAGCTTGCCTATTTCGGACAGTTTGCGGCGCATCTCCTGAATCTGCTCGTCGATCAGTTCAGACGGCGCTCTGCTATTGGCAAGCTGCTCCCACCACTCGCCAAGCGGATCACCCGCTTCTTGGCCACTGGCAAGCCGGCTCACCGGCTCGATGAGAACCGCGTCGCCCAGCTTGGCCGTTTGCTTTGCGACTTCGGCCAGGTCCGCCGCCCCCTTGGCCCACCAGTCGAAGGAAGTGAATCGCTCAAGGACTCCCATTTGCGCGATTTCCGCGTTGGTCAATCCGGTCGCGGCCTGCTGCGCCTCGGCCGTGGCCCCTGCCAGGTCGCGCATCCCAATCGCCGCGGCCTTGACGTAGGGCACCACCCGCCCGCCAAGCGTCTCCCCCAGGTCGCCCAAGGCGTTCTTGGCCTGGGTCACGGGATCGGCCATCGCCTGGGCCGCGCCGCCGAACTCGCTCTTCAGTTCCGCTAAGATGATCCGCTGCGCGCCGGCAACGTCGCCGGCTTCCTGGAGGGCTTTGATTTGGGCTTTTTGCTGCTCGGTGAAGCTCACGCCAACCCGGGAAAGGGCGGTCAGCCCTTGGATGGGATCGTTGAGCGCCTTGCCGAGCTGCACGGCGGAAGACTGAAGGCTTTGGCCCATGACCGTACTCATGTCCTGCGCCGCCGCAATTGCGTTCTTGAAGATATCCGCCTTGATCTCCTTAAACGTCGCCAAGACCGCCATGCTCGATAGGGTCGCTTCGTCGCCGAAATTGGTCACGTTCTGCAACGCACTGGCGTATTCCTTCAACGCCTGCATCGACAGGCCTGCCGCGCCTTGGGTGGCGTTCAGGACGGCGGCGAGCTTGTTTTCCGCGTTGATCTGCTCGCGATAGAGGGCCATCGTGCCGGCCACGCCGGCAGCAAGGCCGCCGCCGGCCATCAGGCCGCCAAGGCCGGCCGCCCCGCCGATTCCTGAAAGAACTCCGTTCACCTGCCCCACCGCCCCGTGGGCAAAGGAGTTGAACCGGCCAAGGTCGCGAGTAATGTCTTTGACTGCGCCGCTGACCTGGTTCCGCGCCATGAGGTTGATGACCAGGTCGCCAATTGCCGTTGCCATGGTGTTGTTGCTCCAATCTGTCTGTTATTGGCCTAGTCGACTGCCCGTCACATGCCGGCCACTTCGAGCGCCACCAGCCGGGCTCGAACCCATGGCGGCACATTGGGGTAGCGGTCCCACGTCTCGCGGGCCGTTGACGCGCCAAGCCGGCCGTACATTGCGGCCACGGAACCCGGCATAGGCAGGGTGGAACCGCTGCGAGCGTGGGCCGTGGTCGCAGCGTAGGCGGGGAAGGTGACTGGTCCGACGTCGTACAGATTGACTTCCATGATCTCACGAACGTCCCATTCGGTCGATAGATTGGTCCACCGTTCCTTCGTGACGCCGAAGGAAAACGATGATCCGTTGATCTCGCCACGTTTCAACCAGATCCAGCCATTGCGGGCTGGGGTCGTGTCTCCCGCGGCAATCTCATAAAACAGTCCCACTCGGTCCTCTGTTAGCCGCACCGATCCGGCTCGCGTTGTGCCGAGGACCATGCTGGGGTCATGGTTGAACAGCGCACGGCAGTTGTCCTCGCGGATCGCTCGGGTAAACGCCCCCGGCATGATCCGCTCAACCGCCCCCGGCTTGCCGCGTCTCGGTTTCCAGAGCGTATATTCCGTCCGCGGGTCTCCCGGCCGGTAGAACACGGCCGCATAGCCGGAGAACGAATAGCCGTCGCTTCGTTGATCAACGCCACCGATGGCGGTCGATCGTCGTTCACTCGTCGCGGTCTCCATGATCTCAACCCTCACTATGCCGGCGGATGATGCGTTCCTGTTCGTCGATGTCGCGTTCGTCGATCTCGCACACACGCAACTCGACGGCTCGCCGGCCAGGCGGCAGGGCAGCCGCGGCCGCGCGTCGCTCCCGGATCGCGGCCCGCTGCTGTTCGATCAGCCGCAAGGAATTATTCAGAACCTTTTCGGCGCGGTTCTCACCGCCGCTCGTTGTTTCCCGATCCATCCGAAAGACTCCTCAACAAATGGTCGTGCAAATCGCCCTCTTCGCGCAACGCGGCCGCTTGGGCGTCCAGTTCGGCCAGCCGCTCTGGGGCGCCCACCTCGTCGGCGAGTCGCCGCGCTCGATGGTAGGCTTTCCATTTCCCACGCAGCCGGGCCGTGTCGCCGGCTGCGATGATTTCGAGTTGTTCGGGGGGAAGCGGGCCCATTGGACAACCCCTAATACGTGTTAAACGCGTCCAGATGCTGACGTTCCTTTTGATCCATAAAGCTCCAAAACTCGGAAGTGGTCATGTCAAGAATTCCGGCCTCACGTGCATTGCAACGCCATGCGTAAGCCGCGCCGGCAACACTCATGGTGAGTCGCGGGAGGTGGGCCGCCAGTGGCAAGCCCACAGCCGCCGCCTGTCGATGGAGTTCCGCTTCACACACGAGGCTTTCCTCAAGTTGCAGGAGAGCGTTGTGAATCTTCTTGCCAAGTTCACGCCACTCGGGCCGGATCGCATCGGCCACCACAGCGGCCGCCTTTTGCCGGCAAACCGAAACAGCCGCTTCCTGACGCCGAATCGCCTGTTCGATGGCGAGTTTCTCTGCATATAACCTGCGAATCTCACCTTGACGATCCTCGACTCTGCGAGTGTCGACCTCGTCGATGGCGCCGGGAGTTCCCTTGCCTGCGAGCAACGCATCGACTCGCGCGGAAACGGCGGTTTGCGCGACGTCTCCGGCATCTGCGTTCCCTCTGATGCGGGTCTCGACTTCGCGCAGGCCTTCGCGCAGTTCCTCCAGCATCCCCGCTGCGGCCCGGTAGTCGGCAAAGCGGGGATCGTCGGGAAATCGGCGAACAACCGCTATGGCGTCGGTTCCCGTGCTTGCTTGTTGCGCTGTCTTCGTCATTTCGTTTAATCCTTGAAAGAGGGACACGTGAAAAGCTCGGCGACGTGCCGAGCCAAAGGCTATTTGCGATTTCGCTTTCGTCGACCGAGAAGGCCGATCTTTACTAAGTGCTCGGCTTGCTGGTCGTCGCTTGGTCGGTTCCGGTTGCGAATGCGGATTCCGTCGGCAACCCCGATGTGTGTCAGTTGCCATTCCCATGCCGGCTTCGGCGAGCAATCAAATTGCCACCATGCCCAAGGTCGGGTCATGCCGCCCTGGTATTTGGCCATGATCGCCACACGGTGCAACTCCCACGCTTCGCGTAGCTCATCCAGCGACGGGCAGGGCAGGCGTTGTCCCTGCGTGTTGAACGTGAAGGTGTGGCCATCATTCAAAATCCGCGCCAAGTCGGGCTCGCCGCCGTGGCGGCTACGGGCGATGCGTCGAACTCCCATTAGCGCTGCCCTCCAATCCTTGGCGGGCGGGTGTTCTCGGGCGTGGCGACATCGAACCCCAGTTCGCGAATGAGTCTCGCGAAGGCAAGCCTGCTGTCTCGCTCCACGGCGATCTCCGGCCGGCTGCGAGGGCTGCCGTAGCGGTCCTCGAAGGTCAAGCCTTCCTTGTCGAGAATTGCACGGGCTTCTTGGCACCGATCCCAACTTTCTGCGGCGAGTGTCAACAGTCTCACGTGATGACTTTCAAGCTCGAACGCTTCCACCACTTCCGCGAACCATCGTTTGGTTGCCGCTCGCAGGTGGTTGGGAGCCTTGATGGTTTTCCTTTGCCTCTGAACCATTGGATGAACTCAACTCGTTTTGAACGGGGGGAACGAAAAAACACGCGATGCTGGGGAAGCGG
>CAZLDQ010000030.1:0-36031 GCA_964558295.1 uncultured Planctomycetaceae bacterium
AGATCAAGGGGGGGTGGACGGACTTTGATGTGTGTATCGCCGCCCCGGATATGATGGGGGTCGTTGGACCCCTGGGGAAAGTCTTGGGCCCGCGTGGCCTGATGCCTTCGCCCCGGGCGGGCACCGTGACGCCGGACGTCGGAAAAACCGTTCGGGAGTATAAGGCGGGGAAGGTCGAGTTTCGGAACGACTCGGGGGGAAACGTGCACGCGGTCGTGGGGAAGCTCAGCTTTGACGCGCCGAAGCTGGTCGAGAACATTCGTGCATTCATCAATTTCATCAACAGCCTCAAGCCGAACGCAGTCCGTGGTCAGTACGTGAAGGGCATTGTCATCAGTGCTACGATGAGCCCCGGCATCCGCATTGCGGCGTAGGGTGAGGGAACATGAGCAAGTACGTCAAGAATCTGATTACCGACCATTTGCGTGACCGCCTTCGGGGTGTGAGCGACGCCCTGGTGGTGAATATGATTGGCCTCGACTCGGCGGCGACGACGCAGCTGCGGAAAGAGTTGCGAGAGAAGAATATCCACGTCATGGTCGTCAAAAACAGCCTGGCCGCGAGGGCAACCGAAGGAACGCCACTGGGGGCCATGTTTGAGAACCTGACGGGGACCAGCGCTCTGTGCTGGGGCAGCGAAGATATCATCAGTCTGGCCAAAGAGGTGGTGCGCTTGGCCCAGGACGAGAAGTTCGGCCCGTTCACCGCGCGTGGCGGGGTGATGGATGGCGAGCGGCTGAGCGCAGAGCAGGTGGAAGCGGTCAGCAAGTGGCCCAACCGGCAGGAGCAATTGGCGATGCTGGTCGGCCAGATTCTCGGGCCGGGGGCCACGTTGGCGGCTCAATTGCTCGGTCCTGGGGGGGCGCTGGCGAGCCAGATCGCGCAAAAGGCCGAGGGGGAGGAGGGGGCAGAAGGAGGCGTGCCGGCTGGGGAGACCGCGGCCGCCGCTGCAAGCTAACCATAGTACCGCGGGAACGCGTGCCGGCATCGGCTGCGGCTCCTGCAATGCAAGTCAAGCGACCTACATACTCACGTTCTACGAGAAAGGACAGTTACTGCGATGGCGACCGACGTTGCTTCCCGCGAGTTTTCCGCGGACACCAAAGAGTTGGGCGATAAGATTTCCAATCTCACGCTGAAGCAAGCCAAAGAGCTCAGCGATTACCTGCAAGAGGTGCATGGAATTAAAGCGGCTGCGGGAGGCGCCGTGATGGTGGCTGCCGCGCCGGGGGCTGCGGGCGGTGCCGCGCCGGCTGCCGCCGAGAAGACAGAGTTCGACGTGCTTGTGGAAGGGTACGGCGACAAGAAGATCGGCGTCATTAAGGTCGTACGGGCGGCCACGGGCCTCGGGCTGAAGGAAGCCAAGGATTTGGTGGAAGCCCTGCCGGCGAAGATTAAGAGCGGTGTTTCCAAGGAAGATGCTGAGAAGCTTAAGAAGGAACTGGAGGAAGCTGGCGCGACGGTCGTGATTAAGTAGCGACTGCCGTGAGCGGCGATTTGGCGGGCCCCGGTCCGATCGGGCCGGGGCGGTCGAAGGCGCCGCAACGAATCATGCCAGAGAGCCAATCGGTTCGATTTCGAAACGGTTTTGGCCGCGTAGGGTGTCGCGCACGAGCGACACGTGCGGCCAAAGCCGGTTCTTCGCTTTTATTCTCCACCCCAAGGAGGGTATTCCTTTATGGCCACCACAGCGCAGCGACGACTCCAGCCCAAGGAAATCCGTCACTTTGGTAGCCGCCGAGCCCCTCATCCGATTCCCGATCTGACGGTTCTGCAGACTCGCAGCTACGCCAATTTCCTCCAATATGAGACGCCGTGGTCGAAGCGGACGGATCAGGGGTTGGAGGGGGTGTTGCGCGAGATTTTCCCGATCGAGAGTTATGACAAGTCGTTACGACTGGAGTACATCCGATACGAACTTGGGAAACCGCGGTATGAACCGGATGAATGTCGGCAGTTGCGGCTGACGTATGGCCGACCGTTCAAGGTGTGGCTGCGTTTAACGAAGGAGCAGCCGGTTGAGGAGGAGGTGTATCTCGGCGACATTCCGATCATGCTCGGGGGGGGGGAGTTTATCATTAATGGGGCCGAGCGGGTGGTGGTGAGCCAATTGCATCGGAGCCCAGGCGTTGATTTTGTCGCGGAAAGCGAGGGGACGGAACGCCGGTTGCACAGTTGTCGGATTATTCCGGAGCGCGGCAGTTGGATTGAGTTGAACGTCACGCGCAAAGAGAGTCTGTCGGTTCGCATTGATCAGAGCGGGAAGTTTTCGGCGATGACGTTGCTGCGCGCGATGGACCCGAAGTATGGGGACAACGCGGCGATCCTTCGTGCGTTCTATCAAACGAGCGTGGAGACGATCGTCGACGGACGGAGTGCCAGCAAGCTGGAGGGGAAGTTGGCCGTAGGCGACGTGGTGTATCCGGCCGACTCGCCGCGTGCCGGCGAGATCCTCGTGGAGTGCGCGCAGAAGATTACGAAGAATGCGGCCGAGCTGATCTGCACCTCCGGATTGAAGGAGGTGGAGGTGATGGCGGACCAGAAGAATCGGCTGCTGCTGAACGCGTTGGCCGACGATCCGACGGCGAGTCACGAAGAGGCCTTGCTGCGGATCTACCAACGGCTGCGGCCGGGGAATCCGCCCCAGTTGGAAAAGGCCAAGGCCTTGTTCTTCGAGAAGTTCTACGATACGAATCGCTATCGGCTTGGGCGTGTGGGGCGGTTCCGGATTAATCGGAAGCTGAAGTTGGAGGTCTCGGAGGATGAGATGACCCTCCGACCGGAAGACCTGATCGCCGCGATGAAGTATCTGTTTCTCTTGCGGCAGGATCATCCGTCGGTGGAGGTCGATGATATCGACCACTTGGGAAACCGTCGCCTGCGGACGATCGACGAGTTGGCCTCGGATGAGTTGCGCAAAGGGTTTTTGAAGCTTCGCCGCACGGTCCAGGAGCGGATGAGCCTCAAAGACGTCGAAGACATGACGCCGCGCAGTCTGGTCAATCCGAAGAGCATCTCGGCGGCGATTGAATACTTTTTCGGCCGGGGTGAACTCTCGCAAGTGGTGGACCAGACGAATCCGTTGTCGATGCTAACGCACGAACGGCGATTGTCTGCGTTGGGGCCGGGCGGGTTGAATCGGAAACGAGCGGGATTCGAAGTCCGTGACGTGCACATTTCGCACTATGGGCGAATCTGCCCGATTGAAACGCCGGAAGGTACGAATATCGGGTTGATCTCGAGCTTGGCGATTTACGCCGGGATCGACGAATACGGCTTCCTCGTGACGCCGTACCAAGTGATCAAGAAGGGGAAGTTGACCGACGAGATCCGCTGGCTGCGTGCGGATCAGGAGCACGAAGCCTATCTGGTCCCGGCGGACGCGCCGGTGCAGGACAACAAACTGGTGGGCGAGACGGTGATTGCACGCCACCTCGGCGATTTCGTGATTGTGCCGCCGGAAAAGGTGGAATATATGGATGTGGCCGCCAGCCAGATGGTCGGCGTCTCGGCAGGCCTGATCCCATTCCTCGAACATGACGACGCCAACCGGGCCTTGATGGGTTCCAACATGCAACGCCAGGCCGTGCCGCTGTTGGTGAGCGAGCCGCCGGTGGTGGCCACGGGGCTGGAACGGGAGACGGCGAGGAATTCCAGCATGCTGGTCCGCGCGAAGCGGGGCGGCACGGTGAAGTATGTTGACGGCAAGCGAATTGAGATCGGAAACGACGTCTATCATCTTCGCAAATTCGTGGGCCTCAACGAGCGAACCTGCCAGAATCAGAAGCCGATCGTCGAACTTGGTCAGAAGGTCGAGGCGGGCGATGTGATCGCCGACGGGGCGGCAACCTATCGGGGCGAGTTGGCCCTGGGCCGCAACGTGCTGGTGGCGTTCATGGCTTGGGACGGCTTCAACTTCGAGGACGCGATCATCATCAGCGAAGAGCTGGTGCAGAACGACGTGTACACGTCGATTCACATCGAGGAGTTCGACGCGGAGATTCGGGAGACCAAGCTGGGCCGCGAAGAGTTTACTCGCGATATTCCCAACGTCAGCGAGAAAGCACTGCGCAATCTGGACGAGAACGGGATTGTGCGGGTGGGGACGTATGTTCGTCCCGGCGATGTGCTGGTCGGCAAAGTCTCGCCGAAGTCGAAGACGGAACTGACTCCGGAAGAGAAGCTGTTGCACGCCATTTTCGGACGCGCAGGCGAGGACGTAAAGAATGATTCTCTCGAAGTCCCCTCGGGGATTGAAGGGATTGTGATCCACACGCAGAAGTTCTCCCGCCGGATGAGCCTTTCGGAGGAAGAACGAAAGCAGTTCGAGGAAGAGCTGAAACGGGTGGAGAGCGAGGGGAACGAGGCAATCGCCAAAGCATTTGGCGGGTTGGTCGAACAGATCGAAGAAGTGCTCAAGAAAAAGCTCACCGACGAAGACGGCAACCCGTTGGTGGAAGGGCAGGAGCACCGATACGTGGTCGAGCAGGCGCAGCGGTTCCAACTCGATCGGCTCGATATCCGGAGCCCACAACGCAAGGCGGAAGTCGAGAAGATCTACGCGGCCCTGTGGCCTGCGGTCGAGGAGGCGATCGATGATCGCGATCGAAAGCTCAACTCGATGAAACGCGGCGATGAACTGCGCAGCGGCGTGTTGCAGATGGTCAAGGTCTACATTGCCGCCAAGCGGGTGATTTCCGTGGGCGACAAGATGGCCGGGCGCCATGGCAACAAGGGAGTGATCTCGAAGATCCTGCCCAAGGAAGATATGCCGTTCTTGGCGGACGGGACTCCGATTCAGATCATTCTGAACCCGCTGGGCGTGCCGAGTCGTATGAACGTCGGGCAGATTCTCGAAACGCATCTGGGTTGGGCTGGGGCAAAACTCGGCTTCCAGGCAATTACCCCGGTGTTTAACGGGGCCAGTGAAGAGGACATCAATCGAGCCTTGGAGGAAGCGGGGTTGCCCAAGCACGGCAAGACGGTCCTGTTCGACGGGCGCACCGGCGAGCGGTTGGAGCAGGAGGTGACCGTGGGGTACATCTACATGCTCAAGCTCCATCACCTGGTCGATGACAAGGTCCATGCCCGTTCGACCGGCCCCTACTCGTTGATTACGCAGCAGCCGTTGGGTGGGAAGGCGCGGTTTGGTGGTCAACGGTTTGGGGAAATGGAGGTGTGGGCGCTGGAGGCGTATGGCGCGGCCTACATCCTGCAAGAATTGCTCACCGTCAAGAGCGACGACGTTGAAGGCCGGACAAAGATTTACGAATCGATGGTCAAGGGCGAGAACACGCTCGAAGCGGGCACCCCGGCCAGCTTCGACGTGTTGACCAACGAGATTCGCGGCTTGGCCTTGAACATGCAATTGGAAAAAGGAAGGGTGTGAAGAAGGGAACGCAGTACCTGGGAAACGGCACAGAGGGCCGGCAGGCCGCCGCGGGCGGTTGGTTAGGCATCGGTGTCGAGGGTGTTGGACCGCGGGGTTCGCTTGGGACGGCCGCGGTCTGGGGGGCGCGTACTGTGGACCGTCTACTGCCTAGTAATAACCGTACACGACGGATTGGCTTCCGGAGTCCTCTCCCCGCCTCGGTCTTTCCGGAAAAGGAGTGCCAGCAGTGAGTATCGGCGAAAACACATACGATCGTATCAATGACTACGCGTCGGTGAAGATCAGCCTGGCGCGGCCGCACGACATCCGCAGCTGGTCGTTCGGTGAAGTCAAGAAGCCGGAAACCATCAACTACCGCACGTATCGTCCGGAAAAGGACGGCTTGTTTTGCGAGCGGATTTTTGGTCCAGAAAAGGACTGGGAATGCGCCTGCGGCAAGTACCGCGGGATGAAGTATAAGGGGATGATCTGCGACCGCTGCGGGGTGAAGATCACTCATAGCCGCGTGCGCCGGAAGCGAATGGGGCACATCGAGTTGGCCGCCCCAGTCGTGCACATCTGGTTCTTCAAGGCGATGCCCAGCCGGTTGGGCACGCTTTTGAACATGAAGACCACGAGCCTGGAAAAGGTGATCTACTTCCAGGATTACGTGGTTGTCGATGCGGGCGACACCCCCTTGAAGAAACAACAGTTGTTGACCGAGGAAGAGTACCGTAAGGCCCGGCAGGAGTATGGGGACGGCGCATTCAAGGCGGACATGGGCGCCGAGGCCATTCGCAAGTTGCTGATGGATCTCGACCTGGTCTCCCTCTCGCAGCAACTGCGCCAGGAATTGAAAGACACGAACTCGAAGCAGAAAAAGAAGGAATTGATCAACCGGTTGAAGCTTGTCGAGTCGATTCGCGACAGTGACAACCGGCCGGAGTGGATGGTTCTCGACGTGATCCCCGTGATTCCGCCGGATCTTCGTCCCCTCGTGCTGCTTGATTCGGGCAACTTCGCCACCAGTGATCTGAACGACCTCTATCGGCGGATTATCAACCGCAACAATCGGTTGAAGAAGCTGGTCGATCTGAACGCGCCGGAAGTGATCATCAAGAACGAGAAACGGATGCTTCAGCAGTCGGTCGACGCATTGTTCGACAACAATCGCTGCAAGCGTCCCGTGCTCGGTTCGAGCAACCGGCCGTTGAAGTCGTTGACCGACATGATCAAGGGGAAGCAAGGGCGATTCCGGGAAAACCTGCTCGGTAAACGTGTTGACTATTCCGCCCGGAGCGTGATCGTCGTCGGTCCGTATCTGCGATTGCATCAGTGTGGCTTGCCGAAGAAGATCGCCCTGGAACTGTACCAGCCGTTCATTATTCGCCGACTCAAAGAACTCGGTCACGCCGACACGATCAAGAGTGCGAAGAAAATGCTGGAGCGTAAGGACGAAGAGGTTTGGGATATCCTCGAGGAGGTGATCCGAAACCATCCTGTCCTGCTGACCCGTGCTCCGACGCTTCACCGGATGGGTATTCAAGCCTTTGAGCCGACGCTGGTCGAAGGGAACGCCATCAAGCTGCACCCGCTGGTCTGCAAGGGGTTCAACGCCGACTTTGACGGCGACCAGATGGCCGTGCACCTGCCGCTGTCGATCGAGGCGCAGGTCGAGGCGCATACGTTGTTGTTGGCGACGAATAACATTTTCAGTCCGGCCAACGGCGCGCCGATCATCAGTCCGTCGCAGGACGTGGTGATGGGGTCCTATTACATCACCTTGGAATTGCCGGGGCGGAAGGGCGAAGGGATGGTGTTCTCGTCGTTTGACGAAGCCCATTTGGCCTATTCGCTGGGGGTTGTCGAGACGCATTCGATTATCAAGGTCAAGCTTCCGCCCGGACGGCGTGTGAAGAACCATCCGGACATTCCGCCCGGTGCCTTGATCGAGACGACGGTCGGCCGGATCATGTTTAACGACATGCTTCCGAAGGGCATGCCCTTCTACAATGAGCCGATGAAGTCCTCGATGTTGGCCAAGGTGATTTCGGACTGCTACGAAATCCTCGGTCGGCGGGCCACGATTGACCTGTTGGACGAGATGAACAAGCTTGGCTTCCGCCAGGCCACCCGCAGTGGGCTGTCGTTTGCCACTGACGATCTGATCACTCCGCCGAACAAGAGCAAGATCATCGCCAACGCCGAAAAGACGGTGATGCGAATCCATAAGCTCTATCAGCGCGGGATTATCACCGAGGGTGAGCGGTACAACCAAGTCCTGGACGCCTGGACGCATGCTCGCGAACAGATCACCCAGGAAATGATGCAAGAACTGCAGAACGACTACCGCTATCCGGGCTACGTGAATCCGATCTACCTCATGGCGAACTCCGGGGCCCGTGGTGGTGTCGAGCAGATTCGCCAGCTCTCCGGGATGCGTGGTTTGATGGCGAAGCCGTCCGGCAAAATTATTGAAACGCCGATCAAGGCCAATTTCCGCGAAGGCCTGACGGTGTTCGAGTATTTCAGTTCGACCCACGGGGCTCGGAAGGGGTTGGCGGATACGGCGTTGAAGACGGCCGACTCCGGATACCTGACTCGTAAGCTGGCCGACGTGGCCCAGAACGTCGTGATCACACAACATGACTGCGGCACGACGCAAGGGATCACCAAGGGGGTCATTTACCGGGGCGAAAAGGTCGAGGTGAGCCTGGCCGAGTCGATCCGGGGACGAGTCAGTCGCACGAACATCGTGAACCCGATCACCGACGAAGTGATTGTGCGCGAGAACGAGCTGATTACCACGGAAATCGCCCGGAAAATCGAGGAACTTGGCCTGGAGAAGATCCAGGTGCGCAGTCCGTTGACGTGCGATGCGCCGCTGGGCGTCTGTGCGTTGTGCTACGGCATGGATCTTTCGACCGGGGCGCTGGTCGAGGAAGGAATGGCGGTGGGGATCATCGCCGCTCAGAGTATCGGCGAGCCTGGCACGCAGTTGACGATGCGGACGTTCCACATTGGTGGTACGGCAGCCCGCGCCGTCGAGGAGAGTGAGATTCGTGCCAAACGGGCCGGTGTGGCGAAGTTCGCCCGCTTGAAGGTCGTGCGAAACGACGCGGGCCAGTACGTCGTGCTGACGCGCAACGGCGAAATCGCGTTGCTGGACCCCAAAGGGCGCGAGTTGGAAAAGTACGAAATCCCTGCCGGAGCTCACCTGCTGGTCGAAGAGAACCAGGAGGTCCAGCCTGGGACGGTGTTGTGCCAATGGGATCCGCACAGCATTCCAATTCTCGCGGAAGTCGGCGGGAAGATCCGGTACGAGGATATTATCGAAGGCGAGACGATCCGCCTGGAAAAGGATGCTGCCGGAACTGTTCGCCGCATGGTCATGGAGCACAAGGGCGACTTGCACCCACAGGTCGTGATCGAAGATGCCGGCGGCAAGATTCTTGACTTCTACTATCTGCCGGAAAAGGCGCATATCGAAGTCGAGGAGGGCGCGCAGATCTCCGCCGGTACCTTGCTCGCCAAAACGCCACGCGAGGTGGCCGGTACGCAGGACATCACGGGTGGTCTGCCGCGTGTCACGGAAATCTTCGAGGCTCGCAAGCCGAAGGATCCTGCGGTGATCGCCGAGATCGACGGATGCGTCGAGTTGTTGGGTGAGAAACGCCGCGGCAAGCGGACGATCATCGTTCGCAGCGAGACAGGGATCGAACGCGAGCACCTCGTCTCCCACGGCAAGCACCTTCGGGTTCATGCCGGCGACTTTGTGCGGGCGGGGGAAGCGCTGGTTGACGGGCCCTTGGTTCCGCACGACATTCTGCGAATCTCCGGAGAAGAGGCGGTCCAGCAATACCTCACCCGGGAAATCCAGAACGTTTACCGCAGCCAGCGGGTGGAGATCAACGATAAACACATCGAGATCATCGTCGCGCAGATGCTCCGCAAGGTGCGGGTGGAGTCAGGGGGGGACACGGGGTTGCTGGAGGGGAGCGTTATGGACAAATTCGAGTTCCGGGCGAGGAACCAGGAACTCGCGAAGTGCGTGAAGATTACTGCTGCCGGCGACACGAAATTCCAGGAGGGCGAAATCGTTCCTCGCGAGGTGTTCGATCAGCAGAACGCTCAGATTGAAGCGAGCGGCGGGAATCCGGCCAAGGCGGAACGGCCGACCCCGGCAACCGCCTCGACGCAGCTCTTGGGGATTACCAAGGCGGCGGTGCAGAGTTCGAGTTTCATCTCAGCAGCCAGCTTCCAAGAGACGACCAAGGTCTTGACTGAGGCGGCGTTGGCCGGCAAGGTCGATCCGCTGGTCGGCTTGAAGGAGAACGTGATTCTGGGGCACCTCGTGCCAGCCGGCACGGGGTTCCGTACCTACCAGGAGTCGGAGGTACGGTTGCGGCCGAGTGCGTTGGCGCAATTGTCGGCGCAGAAGGCGGCTGTTCCACGTCCCGCCTTCCCCTTGCTGGCTGGCGAGGAGGAAGGGGAGGGCGATGCCGAACGAGCGGCCAGCGACAAGACGAAGTCGGCCCTGGATGCCCTGTTTGGCGATGGGGGGCAGGAAACCTCCGATGGGGAGGGAGCCTGAGGAAAACCCGCTCCCTGGTTCAGCTTAGTGCGGTGTTTGGAACGGAAGCGGGGTGTCATGGTCGACGAACCGGTCCGAGTGCAGGGGCGAGTGTAAGGGAGCCGGAGGGCGTCCCGCGGTTGGGGGCCTTGACAGGCTGGCAGGTTCGGGTATCTTAACGGATTCTCACGAAATAGAGTTAAGCCACGCCATCGTCGTATACCTATAACTACGCTTGAGATCGCGAATGCCAACGATTAACCAACTCATCCGGAAGCGGCGTAAGCCCGCGCGGAAGTTCAGCAAGTCGCCTGTG
Organism: uncultured Planctomycetaceae bacterium; assembly: GCA_964558295.1. Lineage (GTDB taxonomy): Bacteria > Planctomycetota > Planctomycetia > Pirellulales > Thermoguttaceae > JBDKTH01. The sequence goes on from CAZLDQ010000030.1 coordinate 10,261, forward strand.
CTGGAAGCCTGCCCGCAAAAGCGGGGGGTGTGCCTGCAGGTCAGGACCATGACTCCGAAGAAGCCGAATTCCGCGTTGCGGAAGATTACCCGCGTGCGGCTTTCCAACGGCAAAGAAGTGACAGTCTATATCCCGGGCGAAGGTCACAGCCTCCAGGAACACTCGATTGTGTTGGTGCGCGGCGGTCGTGTGCGCGACCTGCCTGGGGTGCGCTATCACGTCGTACGTGGGACGTTGGACGCACTGGGCGTCGAGGGACGCAAGCAGTCGCGTAGCCTTTACGGAGCCAAGAAGAAGTAGGGAAGGAGTTATGGGTCGAATCACTGCTAGCAGAAAGACGTTGGCTCCGGATCCCGTTTATGGGTCGATCCTTGCCAGCAAGTTCATCAACTGCCTGATGTGGGATGGCAAGAAGAGCACCGCCCAAGCCGTGTTCTACAACGCGCTGGACGTGCTCCGGGAGAAGGTGCCGGATCGCGAGCCGATCGACGTCTTCACGCAAGCCGTCGAGAATGTGAAGCCGAACATCGAAGTGCGCTCGAAGCGCGTCGGTGGTGCTTCGTATCAGGTTCCGATGCAGGTCAACCGGAACCGGCAGCAGTCGTTGGCGATTCGCTGGATTCTCGGTGCGGTGCGTGAGAAGAAGGGGCGACCGAGCTACGAGAAACTCGCTGCGGAGCTTCTGGCCGCCTACAACCGCGAAGGGGTCGCGATGACCAAACGGGAGAATGTCCACCGCATGGCTGATGCCAACAAGGCGTTCGCCCACTTCGCGTGGTGAGATGAGTCCTGAGTTCGCCGCGCCGGTTAGTGTCTTCCCGGTGCGGCGTTCTTTTGCGCAGACGAATTGCAGATTGAAGAATGAAGACTGCAAAGTGAGCAGGGGGACGCGACTTGACCGCGACCCGCCTCGTGGGGTTTGCTGTCTTCATTTTTCAATGCTCATTGTTCAATTTGCCGTCGATTTCCATGCCTCGCGATCTGAAAACTCTTCGCAACATCGGCATCATTGCCCACATTGACGCCGGCAAGACGACCTTGACGGAACGGATGTTGTTCTACGCGCATTTCATCCACAAGGTCGGGCAGGTCGACAAGGGGACCACCACCACGGATTTTGATCCCGAGGAGCAGGAGCGAGGAATTACGATCCAGGCGGCGTGCGTGACGTTCTCCTGGCAAGACGTCGTCATCAACTTGATCGATACCCCGGGGCACGTCGACTTCACGGCGGAGGTGGAGCGAAGCTTGCGCGTGTTGGACGGGGGCGTGGTGGTGTTTAGTGCGCGGGAAGGGGTCGAAGCGCAGAGTGAGACGGTCTGGCGCCAGGCGGACAAGTATCACGTGCCGCGAATCGCGTTTATCAACAAGATGGATCGGGAAGGGGCCGACTTCTACGGGACTCTCGAAGAAATCGAGAAACGGCTGGAATGCATTCCCGTGCCACTGAATCTTCCGGTTGGCAGTGGTCCGCCGCATACCGCCAACCCGTTTCGCGCGATCGTCGACCTGATTGAGATGAAGAAACGTTCCTTCTTGCCGGACAGCAACGGGGCAAACATTCTCGTCGAGGAGATTCCGGCCGACTTGCGCGACGACGCCGAAATGTGGCGGGAACGGCTTCTCGATCGGCTCTCGATGTACAGCGACGAATTGACCGAGAGGATGCTCGCGGAAGAGGAGGTTCCCGTTGAACTGATCCGGCGAGTTTTGCGCGAGGCGACGATCCACAATTTGATCGTACCAGTGTTTTGTGGTTCGGCGCTCGATGGGATTGGCGTCCAGCCGGTTTTGGACGGCGTGGCCTACTACTTGCCGAGTCCGGCCGATGTGCCGCCCGTGGAAGGCACAAATCCGAAGAAGAAAGGTGCGAAAGAGATCCGCAAGCCGGAGATCGAGGAGCCGTTCTGCGGGTTGCTGTTTAAGATTCAGGCCGACCGGCACGGCGACCTGCATTACGTGCGCGTCTACTCCGGCCAGCTCAAGGCGGGAAGCCGCGTCCTGAATGTGGGCAAGGACAAAAAGGAAAACGTTCCCCAGCTTTGGCGCATCCAGGCGGATCACCGTGAGCAAGTGGCCGCAGTCGAGGCGGGCGACATCATCGGCATCATCGGCCTGCGCAGCGCAGTCACCGGCGACACGCTTTGCGACCCACAGCATCCGATCCTCCTGGAGTCCATCACCTTTCCGGAGACGGTGATCGCGATGGCGATCGAGCCGGAGAGTTCCGCAGAGCGGAAAAAACTGGCCGAGGTGCTGGAAATGATGAAACGCCAGGACCCGACCTTCCGTGCGGTGGAGAGCGAAGAGACGGGGCAGACGCTGATCAGCGGGATGGGCGAACTGCACCTGGAAGTGATTCGCCATCGGCTCGAACGCGACTACAAACTCAACGTCAAGGTGCACAAACCGCGGGTGAGTTACCGGGAGACGATCAGCCAAGCGGTTACCGCCGTCGGCCAGTGCCATCGCCATATGGCCGGGCAGAACCTTTCGGCCGAACTGACGATCCGTCTGGAGCCGTTTACCGGCGGGGTCAAGCCCGTCACCGTCGTGGTCGGTGCGATGAAGACGCCGCTCCCCGAGGCCTTGTTGAACGCGGCCTTGGAAGTGCTCAATCAGAATGGCGAGGGAGGCGGTCTGTTGGGCTTTCCCTTGATGCAGGTGAAAATTACCGTGCTTGGGGGAGAGGTTCACGAGACCGAGTCGAACGAATTGGCCTTTCGGATCGCGGCTGCTGACGCGTTCGAGAAAGGGCTGCGCGAGGCGGGGATCGTGCTCTTGGAGCCGATCATGCGTCTGGAGATCACGACCCCGGAAGAGTTCTTTGGCGATTTCGTCAGCGACCTTCAGCAGCGGCGTGCGGTGATTGTGCGGACCCATACCCGCGGCCGCAACACGATTCTCGAAGCGCACGCTCCCTTGGCCAACCTGTTTGGCTATTCGAGTACGATGCGAGGGATCAGCCAAGGGCGGGCCAGCGCGACGATGGAGCCGTTCAGCTATGGTCCGGCGCCGCCAGAGGTGATGCAGAGCTTTTTGTAGGCCGTGGGCCGATGGGGGCTGGACTGTCGAGCAGAGTGACGATTTGGCGTCTTTCCCGGCGTACTCGTCACGAAGTCGTCTGATTTCCGCATACTACCGATCCGAGAGGAGAATCGCGTGAAAGTTGCGACCATTGTCACGAAAAAAGGCACAATCCGTATTCAACTTCACGATGATAAGGCCCCGAGGACGGTGGCCAACTTTGAACGACTAGCGGCCAAAGGATTCTACGATGGCTTGACGTTCCATCGTGTGATTCCCGACTTCATGATTCAGGGGGGCTGTCCCAAAGGAGACGGAACGGGCGATCCCGGCTATAGTTTTGCCGACGAGTTCCACCCTGAGCTGAAGCATGACGGCCCGGGCGTATTGTCGATGGCCAATGCCGGCCCGAACACCAACGGCTCGCAGTTCTTCATCACCCACGTAGCCACGCCCTGGCTGAACGGGAAGCATTCTGTCTTCGGCCACGTGCTGGAAGGACAAGACGTCGTCAACGCGATTCGCGCGGGTGACGTGATGGAAAAGGTTACCGTGGCCGAGGAAGCCTGATACACGGGCGTCGACCCGACGCCGGAGGCGCACGAGAGCGGGTGGGGACGGACCGGTTCTGAGCGAGCAGGCTTGGCGTCCAGTATCCGCGATCTTGGGGCTATTCCAGTTCCACCGCCTGCAAATACTTGGGCACGGTGACGTGCCAGTTCCGCTCGCGGCGGATCTGGTCGGCCAGGCTCAGAGCGGCGGATTCTTCGCCGTGCGTGATGAAAAGGTGGCGGGGAGGCTTGCGGAGGTGCCCCAGCCAACGGAGCAGGGCCGTGCGGTCGGCGTGGCCGGAAAAACCGTGTATTTGGGCGATCCGGGCGCGCACGGGCCAGAGGAGGCCGTGAATCCGCACTTCGGAATGGCCGTCCAGCAACTGCTGGCCGAGGGTGCCGCGGACCTGGAAGCCGACAAAGAGGATGGTCGACTCGGGCCGCTTGATGTTGTGCCGCAAATGGTGCTTGATTCGCCCGGCCGTACACATCCCCGAGGAGGCCATAATGATCGCCGGTTCGGTCAGGTCGTTGATTGCCTGGGACTCTTCCGCACTGCCGACCAGTTTTAAGCCGGGGAATCGCAGCGGCGATTGGCCGGTTTGGATGAGATGCCGGGTTTCATCGTCAAAATAATCGGCGTGGCGCTCGAAGACGTTGGTGGCGTGGACGGCCATGGGGCTGTCCAGGAAGATCGGCACGTTAGGGATTCGTTTGCGGTTGATCAACCGGCTGAGGTGGAACATCAGTTCCTGGGCTCGTTCGACGGCAAAGGTCGGGATCACCACATTTCCCCCGGCCTGAATCGTCTCATTGATGACTGCGGCCAACTGGTTCTGGATGCTCTCTTCGTGCGGGTGGTCGCGATCGCCGTAGGTTGACTCCATGACCACGTAGTCGGCTTGCTGGAACACGGTTGGATCGCAGAGGATCGGCATGTCACGCTGTCCCAGATCGCCGGAGAAGAGGATCCGGCGCTCAGCACCTTTCTCCTGCACAACCACTTCGATGACGGCGGAGCCAAGGATGTGACCGGCGTCGTAGAACGTGGCGGAGACGCCGTCGTGGATCGGGACTTGCTTGAGATAGGCAACCGGTTTGAACAACGGCCGCATTCGTTCGACGTCCTGCGCGTCGTAGAGCACCTCTTCGGGATGTTTGCCGCGGCGGCCTTCTTTGCGGTGGCGTTTCTTCTTGAAGGCCAAGTCTTCGGCCTGAATATGGGCCGAATCGAGAAGGATCAGTTCGGCCAGATCGATCGACGGTTTGGTGGCGAAGATCGGGCCGTGGTAACCGTCACGGTAGAACTTCGGCAGCAGGCCGCAATGGTCCAGGTGGGCATGGGTCAGGAGCACGGCATCGACTTTCGCGGGCGAGATGGGGCCAGTCTCCCAGTTCCGAGCCAAAAACTCGCGTTCCTGGAACATGCCGCAGTCGATGAGAATCCGTGATCCATTGGCCTCCAGGTAATAGCGCGAGCCGGTCACCTGGCGCGTGGCCCCGAAGAATCGTAGCTTAACAATCTCCCTCCTTCTGATAGTCCTCTCAAGTGTAGGTCGGCCCGTCCTGCCCGCAAGATGAGTTTTTCCCCTCCCGACAGGTTGTTTGCTTGCCTGCCCCTCGGTGTGGTTGGAATGCCTTGACAGGGGACTCCCTGCAACTCATGATTGGCACTATTCCCGCTTCAGAGTCCTCGGAGATCCTTGAGGTATCGATGCACAATTTCCCACGCGTTCTACGGCTCTGTTCTCTTACCGCGTTGTTCGTACTGGCGATTGCCGGTTGCCTGTACGCTGAGGCTCCTGGGCCATTTCTGGAGAATGGCGTGACGGCCCACCGCGGATACTCGGCCAAGTATCCGGAAAACACCCTTCGGGCGTTTCAGGCGGGGATCGATGCGGGGGCCGACTGGCTGGAATGTGATGTCTACCAGACCCGCGACGGCCGGTTGGTGGTCCTTCACGATGCGACCACCGGACGCGTGGGTGACCGGGACGTGCGGGTCAAGGAGGCGACCTACGAAGAGCTCCAGCAGATCGACGTTGCTTCTGTGTTCCGCCGGCAGAAGCAACTGTCGCTCGAAGCATGTCCTGTGGCGCGGATTCCGCTGTTGGAAGAGGTCGTGGCGTTAGTTCAGCGTCAGCAGAAGACGCGACTGTCGATCCAGCCCAAGGACGATTGTACCGCGGCCGCGGTTGCTCTGGTCGAGCGTCTCCGGGCCGTGCCCTGGGTGGGATTCAATGACAGCAGCTTGGACCGCATGAGCCTTGTCAAGCAACTCAACCCGGCGATTCCCGTGTTCTGGGATCGCGGTCCGAAGATCGACCTTGCCGAGGATCTGCGGATAGCTCGGCAGCGAGGCTTCGAGACGCTTGTGCCGCATCACACGGCAGTCACGGCCGAGGTGGTCGCTCAGATCCATCGTGCCGGTTTGAAGGCGGGGGCATGGACGGTCAATGACGTGGCGGAGATGCGCCGGCTTCTTGCCTTGGGCGTCGATCGGCTCTACACCGACGATCCCGGTTTGCTGCGGTCACTCCAACCGTCGCCCCATTAGGCTTGGTTGCCGAAGCGGCGCACGTAGGCGGCGTTTTCCGCGGGCTGGTCGCTGTAACGATCGTAGATGCCGACGATCACCGCATCGTTGGGCTTGATTGCCGCGAAGGTCTCACGGAACGCCTGTTCCACCCACGCACGCCGTTCGGAAAGCCGGCCGGCGGCGAGGATCTTGAAAGCCAGGCAGGGGCGCTTGGTCTGCTGGATGGCCTTAAACATCCGCGGCGGATCGAGTGGCAAGTAGACTTCCCCGACGGGGATCGGGGCCTGGCCGAGGAGTTTTTCCAAATCTTCCTTGGAGCGGTGGCGTTCGTAGACGCAGGTCATATAGAAGTCGACGGCCCACCCTTTGGACTCGACGGCGTCGACCACGGCCGGCATGTGGGTCGAGATCCCCGCCAACAGCCCAGCATCGTGAACCCGCTTGAGGAAGTCGCCGATTTGGTCGAGCTGGCCGCGTTTGAACAACTGATCGGTGACTTCCCCATGATGGGCGGCGGCGATACCGCCGGCCTGGCGGAGTTGCTGGATTGCCTCTGGCTTGTTGGTCTCGAGGGAGATGAAGTGCATCTTGCCCCCTTCGTCGACAAACCGCCGGTACAAATCGAGGTTACGCGAGGTGGATTGCCAGCAGTTGATTCCCACTTCCTGGCAGCGACGCAAGGTTTTGAGGATCTGTTCGGGGGTATAGAAAGCCCGCATCTCGTGGTTCACAAAGACGGAAAGATGGGAACCGGCGTTGAAGGGGTTCGCCCCGCAGATCAGTCGGGAAATGGTGTGTTCCCCCAGGCGAATCTGCGGCAACGCAGGTTCAGGGGACGAGGCGGCCGAGGCCCCTTGGCCAATGGCCATCACGGCGGGCAGGGTACCGGCCATCTTGAGAAACTCCCGACGCTCAGACGACGATCCTGAATGAGGCATGAGCTTTCCTTTCGTGCACGGCCCCCCCATGAGAGAGTCTACCGTGGTTGAGCCACACAGGTCAAGCAATCATCATTGCTTTGCTGACAGTGCAAGCTTCGGCCTGGAACCGGTTCAGGACTTGTCCGACATCCCTGATCAACCGTACACTTCAGGTAGTTCTCAATGGTGTGGAGTGAATCGATGTGTGGGCGCTTTACCCTGCGGGCGTCGGCCCGCGAAGTGGCCGAGGCGTTTGGACTTTTGGAAGTGGCGCCGTTTGCGCCTTTGTTCAACGTGGCCCCAACGCAGGCGGTGGCGGTAGTCCGGCATGTGCCCGAGGCGGGCGACTTGCAACGGGACTTGGTTTGGATGCACTGGGGGCTGATTCCGAGTTGGGCAAAAGATCGCTCGATAGGGGCACGGATGATTAACGCCCGGGCGGAGACTGCGGCTACGAAGCCTGCCTATCGGGCTGCCTTCCGCCGCCGTCGGGGGCTGGTCGTGGCTGACGGCTTTTATGAGTGGCAGCGGCCTGAACGCACTGCCGGGTTGGGGACTGGTAAGCTAGCTGGTCGCGGCAAAGCAGACAAGAAGCAACCCTTCTTTTTCCACATGCAGGATGATCGGCCCTTTGCCTTTGCCGGTCTCTGGGAAAGCTGGGAGTCGCCCGACGGTTCGTCTCTCGACTCCTGCACGATCCTGACAACCGATGCGAATGAGCTGATGCGTCCGATCCATCACCGCATGCCGGTGATCCTTCGTCCGGACGATTTTGGCCGTTGGCTCGACCCGGCGGTTGAACCGTCCGAGGTGGAATCGCTTTTGCGCCCCTATCCGGGGAGCGATTTGGTGGCGTATCCGATTGGTACGTATGTCAACAATCCTGCGCATGATGCGCCGCAGTGCATCGCGCCGCTGACGGCGGAACGGTTTGACTTTTGACCGGATTTCGTGGATCGTGGTGGTTGAGTTGTGCGGTGTTTTTTTGGGGGGGAAAACGCCGGGCAAGGTCGGCCTCGCTGCGGGGGCGGAGTGGTTGACTCTCTTGATACGGGTTGCTTGACGATGCCGCGTTGTGATCTGATTCTTCCGGACTTGGGACTCGGTGATCAGCCGATCAAGGTGAGCGTCTGGCTGGTTGATCGTGGGACGGTCGTGAAGGAGGGCGATCCGATCCTGGAAGTTCTTGCCGGCGAGGCGGTCGTCGATCTGCCGGCTCCGACGGATGGCCTGCTTGTGAAGCGGCTGGTGGCTGAGGACGAACGGGTGGAGGTAGGGCAGCGGCTAGCGGTGATTGAGAGCGAGGAGTGGGAATGACATTCGTCAGTGCTCCTTGACCAGTTCTAGCGTTGCCCAAAGACTCGGATCTTCCTGATAAGGGAGGGGGGCGCCAACGCTGAGGGTTTGTTCGCCCAGCTCGCGATCGAGGATTGCGTAGGTGAAGCCGAGACGGGGATGCTCGTGGGGCTCGAAGCCGGTGAGGGCTTCGGCGCCGATCCAGGCGTGGAGCAGGTAGCCCTCCCGACACTTTTCGCCCCGGACCTGGATTTGGCCCGCGTTAATCGCCCGGGGATGTTCTTTCGCGCGGTTGATCGGCATCCACTGGGCCCAGGGCTGATCGAGTCGTGGGCCGTCACCGGTCGGAGCAAAGAGGAAGCGGTGACAAAAACGTCCGGCGCGGTGGACATTATGCACGTCGCGTGTATCGATCCAGACGAGCAGACCATCGCTTTCGTCGGGACGTGACAGCCGGCACCAGGGGGCCTGTTTTTTCCCCCGGACCTCGACGGAAAACGCCAGTCCATCTTCACTCCACGCCGCGCGCACTTCGGCCCAGGACGTTTGGCCTTCCAGTTCGGCAAGGCTTACCAGCCGATACTTGGGCTCCAGTCCCGTTCCTTGCGGCGTCCAGAGAGGGCGGCGGTACAGGCAGGGCACCGAGAAGCGGAATAATTGGCGTTTGGGAAGTAAGGCGTCGGACATGAGTCGTGGATAGTGGATAGTGATTGGTGGATGGTGCAAGCCGCCTGTGCCCGCACGGTTTCCTTGATGAATGATTTGGTTCTACTTGTGATTCAAGGAGGCCAGGTGTTCTTTGAGGAATGTGGCCAAATCGCCGCGAGCCAAATCGGCCGTTGTGCGGAACTTAAGACGGATGTGGTCGACATCGCTCCGGTCGCCGTCCAGCTCGGGTTCGTGGCCGAGTTCGAGGATTCGCCCGAGGGCAAAACGATTCTTGGGACTGATGAGCGTCAGGTAGACGGCGTCATGTTTCTTGGTCTGCACGGCGGCCCAGGGGTCCTTCTGGCCGGGAACGTAGAGTGGCACGACTTGCTTGTGTTCCCAGACGAACTGGCTCTTGGGGGCCGTTTTTCGTAGGAGTGCGAAGAGCTGATCCAACACGTCGATCTCCCATTGCGGTTGGCGGCCCAGGGCAAAACCGCGCCGGGCGTAGTGCCATTTTTCGCCCAGGACCTTCCAGGGGGTCAGATTCTCCGGCTTCTGCTCGACGCGATCGAGGAACTTGCGGAAGCCGGCGATTGCCTCGTCCAAGAACGTCCAAAACTCCGGCCGGTCGATCTCGTCGTAGCTATGCACACGCAGCTCGACCTCTTGGAACGGGCCCCGTAGCGGCTGGAGCTTGGTTCGCGGCTCGGTGCCGTAGAGTGGCAGGTCGGGCATATCGTTGAGCGGCTTCAAGTCAAGCCGCGGCACCAACTCTTCGCGGCGGAAAGTCCCCCGCGCGGTGCGGAACTTCATCTTGAGGAGCCACTCCTCCCCGGTAATCGCATGGAAGAACCAGCCGAGTGATTTCTTCTCCGCGCGGATTTCTACGACGCTCCGGTCATTCCAATTCGTTGCGCTAAAGAGCCCCGATTCCTCGATCCGCTCAACGACGTCAGCCAGGATCTTGCCGTTCCAACGACACGGATTGCCATTACGTCCTTTGCGATCCTGGGTATGCCAGCGGCGCCCATCGACTTCCCAGGGCATGCGGGCTTCGGCACCGACCTGGGTGATGTCCAGATCCCCCTGACGTTGCGCTTCGGCGGCCGCGAAGTCATATGGTTTGCGTTCGACGTACGGACCGGCGGTGAGCACGGGTTCGAGCATTTCGCCGGTGTAGGAGCGGAAGAGCGGCTCGGTTCTCTTGTCATTCGAGCGCGGGGCAAGCCCCGCCGCGCCGCGACCGTTGCCATCGATTCCTGAGCGCTGAGCCCTGAACTCGGAACCCTGTTGGTACTGCTTGGCATGCGCGACGACGTCCTCAGGGGTTCCGGCAACGACAATCCAACCGCCGTCTTCGCCGGCCTCGGGGCCCATGTCGACGATCCAGTCGGCCGTTTTGATCACGTCGAGGTTGTGTTCAATTACGACGACTGTATTGCCCAGGTCGACCAGCCGATTGAGCACGTCGAGCAGGCGGGCGATGTCGTCGAAGTGGAGGCCGGTGGTCGGTTCGTCCAAGAGGTAGAGTGTCTGCCCGGTATCGGGTCTGGAGAGTTCCGCGGCCAACTTGACTCGCTGGGCCTCACCGCCGGAGAGGGTCGGTGCGGCTTGGCCAAGGCGCACATAGCCGAGCCCCACGTCGCACAGCGTCTGAAGGATTCGGCGAATTTTGGGGATGTTCTCAAAGAGCTTTACTGCCGCGTCGCACGACATGTCCAGCACGTCGGCGATCGACTGGCCATGGTAACGCACGGCAAGCGTTTCGGCATCGTAGCGTTGGCCTTTGCAGGCGTCGCACTGGACCCAGACGTCGGGGAGGAAGTGCATTTCAATCTTGAGTTGCCCATTCCCTTCGCACTTCTCGCAGCGTCCGCCTGGCACATTGAAGCTGAACCGCCGGGGCGAGTAGCCGCGCAGTTTGGCCTCAGGCAGTTGGGCGTAGAGTTCCCGGATCAGGTCGAACACGCCGGTGAAGGTGGCTGGGTTGGACGTGGGGGTCTGCCCCAAGGGCTGTTGGTCGACCCGGATCACCTTGTTGACCAGTTCGAGTCCCCGGATGGAGTCATGCGCTCCGGGAAACGCTTTGGTCCGGTGGAGGGTGCGCGAGAGCGCATTGTAGAGCACATCCTCGATTAGTGAACTCTTTCCACTCCCGCTCACGCCAGTGATGACGGTGAATGTGCCGAGCGGGATCCGCAGATCGACCTTTTTGAGGTTATTGTGCCGTGCGCCGATTACTTCCAGCCATCCGCCCGCAGGTGGCGTTACGACGGGTGGCCCTGATTCGTCCTCGGGATTTCGGCTTTGCCGGGAGACTCTTGGGGCGGTGGCATTCTTCCCAGAACCGGCTGTTGTTTCCCGGCCTCGCTGCGGGTTGAGGGGGGCCATGCGGCGATTCGTAGGGATGGGAATCGCTTTCTTGCCAGACAAGTACGGCCCGGTGACAGAGCCGCGGCGTTTGCCGACTTGTTCGGGGGTGCCGCGTGCGACGATCTGGCCACCGAACTGACCGGCGGCCGGACCGAAGTCGAGCAACTGATCGGCGTTGCTGACTACCTCGCGGTCATGTTCGACGACCAAGAGCGTGTTGCCCAGGTCGCGGAGTCGCTTCAGGGCGTCCAATAGTCGGCGATTGTCGCGTGGATGCAGACCGATCGTCGGTTCGTCGAGCACATAGAGTACACCGCACAAGCCGCTGCCCACTTGGGCCGCCAGCCGGATTCGCTGCGCCTCACCGCCGGAGAGCGTCGGCGCGGGGCGTCCGAGCGTCAGGTAGTCGAGCCCCACGTCGACGAGGAATTGGACGCGGTTGCGAATCTCGCGCACCAGTTCGCCGGCGATTTTCTGTTCGGTGCGGGTCATCTGCCATCCGTTGAACTCGTCCAAGAGCTTTGCCAGTGGCATCCGGCAGATCTCGTCGATCGTGCGCCCACGAAGCTGCACGGCGGCCGCATCGTCACGTAGCCGGCTTCCGCCGCAAACCGTGCATTCGACTTCATCCACAAGGTGTTCCAGCTTGCTTCGGAAGCCAGGGGAGAGCTTGCTCGTCTCGTCCAGGGCCGGATAGAGTCCCTTGTATTGGAATCGAAACAGCGGAGGTTGCTTCGCCTTCGTCGGCGGTTCCTTCACCTCGAACCATTGTTCCCCGGTGCCGTGCATGATGAGCCGGCGATGCCGGGCGGCGAGTTGTTCAAAGGGGACGTCGACCGGTACGCCCGTGCCGCGCGCGAAAGCGTCGAGCATCAGGCGGAACAGGGGGCCGGTGACGCTGGGCCAGAGTTCCACGGCCCCTTCAGCGAGGGTCAGCTTGGGATCGTGCAACAGGAGCATCGGATTGGCGCCGGTTTGCACCCCGAGTCCTTCGCAAGCGGGACACCAACCCAACGGGCTGTTGAAGGAAAAGTTGTGGGGCGAGAGGGGTTCAAAGCTCCGGCCGCACTTATCGCAGGCGAAGTGCTGGCTATGGATTTCCACGGGCCAGTTGGTCTCGGGGAGGTCTTCTTGGGGATAGGCCACGGCAAGGACGCCCTTGCCGAGTGCCAAGGCGTTTTCCACGCTCCCGGCGATGCGGCTTTTCGCGTCGGGGTGGACCACGATCCGGTCGACCACCACTTCCACGGCGTGCTTGCGGCGACGGTCGATCTTCGGCGGATTGTCGATCGAGTGTGTTTCGCCGTCAATCCGTACCCGCACGTAACCCGCGGCCCGGATCTCTTCCCAGAGCGTTTCGTAGCGTTCACCCACTTCGATGGCAAGCGGGGCCATCAGGTAGAGCCGCGTACCCTCCTCATGATCCATAATCCGGGCAATCACCTCGTCGGCCGACTGCGTGCCGATCGGCACATTGCAGGTGGGGCAGTGGGGCTTGCCCAACCGGGCCATGAGGATTCGCAAGTAATCATAGACCTCAGTGACGGTACCGACGGTCGACCGCGGCGTATGGCCCATGTGCTTCTGCTCGATGGCAATCGCCGGCGAGAGTCCCTCGATATGGTCGAGCTTCGGCTTTTGCATTTGGCCCACAAACTGCCGGGCATAAGCGCTGAGACTTTCTACGTAACGCCGCTGCCCTTCCGCGTAGATCGTATCCATGGCCAGCGAGGTCTTACCCGAGCCGCTGGGGCCACAGCAGACGGTCAGCTTGTCGCGGGGGATTTCGACATCGACCCCCTTGAGATTGTGCTGCCGGGCGCCGCGGACTTTGATCGCCGTGGCCAGTGGGGTACGTGGGGCATTCTTGCTCGCGCCGAGCGATTCCTTGCCTTTCTGGCCATTGCGAGCCTTGCCATTGGCCGACGCCGCGATGTTGCCATTGAGGAACGGTGCAAGGGCTTCGCCGGTGTAAGAGCGGAGTAGTTCGTGGTTCGTCGAATGGGAGGGAGGCCCTGCCGTGACGCGGGGTTTGCCCGACAACTCGTGATATCGCTTGGCATGCATCACCAACTCTTCGGGCGTCCCGGTGGCGACGATTTGTCCGCCGCCGGCTCCGCCTTCGGGCCCCAGATCGATGAGCCAGTCGGCCGTCTTGATGACTTCGAGATTGTGTTCGACGACCAAGACCGTGTTGCCTGCCTCAACGAATCCGTGGAGCACCTTGAGCAGCAGTTCGATATCGGCGAAGTGGAGGCCCGTGGTTGGCTCGTCCAACAGGTAGAGCGTTCGACCGGTGCTCTTCTTGACCAGTTCCCGAGCGAGTTTCACTCGTTGGGCCTCTCCGCCAGAGAGTGTGGGCGAGGGCTGGCCGAGTTTCATGTAGTCGAGCCCCACGTCATGGAGCGTCTGCAGCTTGTGGCGGATTTGGGGGATGTTTTCAAAGTGCTGGAGGGCTTCTTGGATGTCCATCTCCAGGACTTGGGCGATCGATTTGCCCTTATAGCGGATCTGGAGCGTTTCGCGATTGAAGCGGTGCCCTTCGCAGACCGGGCAGGTGACCCAAACATCGGCCAGGAAATCCATCTCCAGGCGGTTGGAGCCATTGCCTTCGCAGGCCTCGCAGCGACCGCCATGGACATTGAAGCTGAAACGTCCCGGCTTGTAGCCGCGGGCTTTGGATTCGGGCAACTGGGTGAATAGGTCGCGGATGTCGTCGAAGACCTTGATATAGGTGGCCGGATTCGAGCGGGGGGTTCGCCCGATCGGTGATTGATCGATGGCGATCATCTTGTCGAGATGTTCGAGCCCTTCGAGTTTTTCGAAGGCCCCTGGGCTACCGAGACCGCCATTCAGATCGCGCCGCAGGGCTTCGACCAGGATATCATTGACCAGCGAGCTTTTCCCCGAGCCCGATACACCGGTGACGCAGACAAACAGCCCGAGGGGGATTTCGATGTCCACGTTTTTGAGGTTGTTGTGCTTTGCCCCGCGGATCTTCAGCCACCGATCGTTGGTAGGACGCCGCTTCGGGGGAACCTCGATTCGCCGCTGGCCAGAGAGAAACTGCCCGGTCAGGCTTTTCGGTTGGGCCATCACTTCTTCTACTGGCCCGCTGGCTACGACGTATCCGCCGCGCACCCCCGGCCCGGGGCCGAAATCGACCACGTGGTCCGAGGCACGCATCGTGTCTTCGTCGTGCTCGACGACAATCACGGTGTTGCCCTGGTCTCGCAAGCGGCCGAGGGTTTCCAAGAGCCGGTCGTTGTCGCGTGGATGGAGACCGATCGACGGCTCGTCGAGGATGTAGAGCACACCCACCAAGCCGCAGCCGATCTGGCCGGCCAGACGGATGCGCTGCATCTCGCCGCCGGAGAGCGTGGGGGCGGTGCGGTCGAGCGTGAGGTAGTCGAGTCCCACATTCTTGAGGAACTGCAAGCGCCCGCGGATTTCCTTCAAGGCTTCGGCAGCGATGGCCTTGCCGGTCTCGTCCAGATCCAACTCGCGAAAGAACTCTTCCGCTTCGGAAACGGCCAGGGCGCAGACCCCAGGGAGGGTGCGTTCGGCGGCGTCACGGAAGGCGGGGGAGAGGCTCGTGAGCGACACGGCCCGGGCTTGTGGGTTGAGCCGTTGACCGCCACAGGAGCCGCAGCCAACCACGTTCATGTACTTTTCCAGCATGCGCCGCTGCATACGGCTGCGTGTGCTGCGATACTGGGAGAGCAACTTGGGGATGATGCCCTCAAATGTCCCGCCCCATTTCGAGCCGGAGGCCCCAGATCGCCAGGTGAAGGTGATATGCTCGTCGCCGGTGCCCCAGAGGATACGCTCGCGGACGTTGCGATCGAGTTCCTCCCACGCCGTCTCCAGGACCGTGCCTGGTTCGAGGCCAAACTTGCGTTCGAGTGCGTCGGCCACGCCCCGATAAATGTGCCGTTTCCAGCGTCCCATCTCTTTCCAGGACCCCAATAGTGGAATCGCTCCCTGCTGGAACGACTTGCTGGGGTCAGGAATCAGCAGCTTGGGATCGAAACTATAAATCTCCCCCAGGCCGCTGCAGGTCATGCACATGCCCTGGGGACTGTTGCAGCTGAACAACTGCGGGCTGGGCGGCTCAAAGCTCTTCTGGCAGTAGGTGCAGGCGTACTCGGCCGAAAGCTGGATGTCGCGGAAAGCGGAGCCACGCGTGGTCTCTTCCGTTTCGGGAGACACAATCAGGTTTCCCCCGCCGATCTTGAGTGCGAGTTCCACGGCTTCGGCTAGACGCGTACGCACGGAAGGGCCGGCCGTGAGGCGATCGATTACCACCTCGATGTTGTGCCGCATCTGCCGGTCCAGTTGCAGGTTGTCGGTCAGGCGGACTACGGTGCCATCGACCCGGGCACGGACAAAGCCTTGCTTCAGGAGGTCTTCAAACAGGTCGCGATACTCGCCTTTTTGGCTACGGATCAATGGGGCGAGGACCAGGAACTTGGTGCCGGTCGGGAGGGTGGTGATCTGTTCGAGGATCTGCTGACGTGTCTGGGCTGTGATCGGCCGGCCACAGTCGGGGCAGTGCCCCTTACCCACCCGGGCGTAAAGCACACGCAGGTAGTCATAAATCTCGGTGATCGTGCCGACGGTAGAACGAGGGCTTTGGCCGGTGGTCTTCTGGGAGATGGAAATCGAGGGACTCAGCCCGGCGATCAAGTCGACATCGGGCTTGGGCATTTGTCCCAAGAACTGGCGGGCGAAACTGGAGAGGCTTTCAACATAGCGCCGCTGCCCCTCGGCATAGAGGGTGTCGAACGCCAAAGAACTCTTCCCTGAGCCGCTGACCCCGGTAAAACAGATCAGCCGGTTGCGAGGCAGGGTAAGCTCTACCTCCCGTAGATTGTGTTCGCGAGCCCCCCGAACGATGATGTCTGATGCTGCCATTGAACCCTGGCGTGGCGAAGCGTTTCGTGCGATGAGAAATAGATCATTTTAGGGCACAAGCGTACAGTACGACAAGGAGCAATGTTGGGGGCGGCTGAACTGGAGAGGATGTGATGAGGGCGTGGCATGGGTGCCTGCTTGACTGTGATGCTCGCACGGCGTGAAATGGCGGAGAACGGGGGGTTGCTTCCGCTAAAGGTGGGGAAAGAGCGTGTTCCGGGTTTTCCCCTACCGATTTTTCCCTTTCGTCGGGTTAGACTGGTAGACAGAGACGAGGATTCAATGGTGACTGACAACTCTGGCTGGCACCCGCGGCGGAAAACGATTGAGGAACACTCAGAGGGCGTTGTTCGCAAGTCCCGGATTCTGATGAGGATACCTTGAGGAGAAAATCCATGGAATCGTCAGAGGATCTTCGCATTGGCGGGCTATCGCGTCGGAGATTTTTGGAACGGGCCGGGCTGACCTATGTGGTCGGTACGGCGGCCGGCCTGGCCGTGCCGTCGCTGGCCTGGGGGGAGGAGAACTCCGGGCCGATTGACTGTGGGCCGCCACCGAAGGCCAAGCCGCAGCATCGCACGGGGGGCGAAGGGTTTGCTCCGTTGCCGCTTCCGGTAACTCCCTTGCGGCGTTCAGAGAAGAAGCGGCCGCCGAGCCCTCCGGCTCTGATCGGCAAGGCGGCAATGGGGGCCCCCCGCTGGATCACCCGGGACGGCAAGCGCGTCATGTATCGCGACTGGATGACTGATCCAGCCGACCTCAACACGCTTCTGGAATGGACCAGTGCCAAACTGGGAATCAACTATCGGGCGATGGAGGCCGACTTCGCTCACTTTTCTTTCGATCCCCGCGAATTGCCGGCGATCCTCTTGGCCGGGCATAACAAGTTTCAATTGACCGACGAGATCCGCCAGAAGCTCGGCCGCTACGTGGCCGACGGCGGCACGATCCTTGGCGATGCCTGTTGCGGGTGGAACGACTTTGCCGAGTCTTTCCGCCAGGAGATGGAGTTGATCTTCCCGGGCCGTCCCTTACGAAAGATGCTCCCGGACGAACCGGTCTTTTCCAGTTACTACAAACTTGGCGCGTTCAACTATAAGAAGGGGGATGGCTCGATCGAGTCGGGGGAACCCTGTCTGGAGTCGATCGATTTCGGCTGTCGGAGCGGGGTGATCTTTTCCCCGGCCGACCTGACCTGCGGCTGGGACGGTCACGAGCATCCCCGCGGCACTCGGGTGGTGATTGACCAAGCCCGGCAGATTGGGGCCAACCTGGTGACCTACATCTTGGGCAGCTACCAGCTCGGCCGGTTCTTGAGTTCCACGAAGGTCTACTACGAGGCCGAGGCCCCCAGCCGTGACGATTTTGTCTTCGCTCAATTGATCCATGAAGGGGACTGGGATCCCGATCCTTCGGCGGTCCACAACTTGTTGAAGCATGCTCGCGACAACTCGACCTTGGAGGTGAAGTTCAAGCGGGAGAACGTCCAACTAAAGGACCCCAAGGCGGCCACCTATCCGCTCCTTTACATGACCGGGCACCGGGAATTTGTCTGGAGTCAGGAAGAGGCTGGTCGGTTGCTCCGTTATTTGAAGGCGGGCGGAATCCTGTTGGCCGACGCCTGTTGCGGGCGGATGAATTTCGACACCGCCTTCCGCCGCGAACTGGCCAAGGTGGTTGCGAACCAGCCGCTTGAGAAGATTCCTTTGGATCATCCGATCTACCACTGCCATTACGACATAACGACGGTCGACTACACCCCGCGGGTTCGCGAGGATTTTGGGCCCTTTGACGCTCCGGAATTGGAGGGGATTACCCTCGACGGCCGGCTGGCGGTCGTCTATAGCAAGTTTGACTTAGGCAACGGCTGGGAGCAGTTTCCTCACGCTTACAGCTACGGTCTGCGTGACGAGTCGGCCTTGAAGATCGGCACGAACGTGATCGTTTATGCGATGACGCACTAACCCGCGTTTATCCCATAGCTTGTGTGAAGCACGGAACCTACAGCAGCCGTATCAGGGGTCAGGTCAATTCTGCGTCGGACGTATGGCTCAGGAGGAGCCAGAGGAAGAAGGGGCCGCCCAATAGGGAGGTGATGATGCCCACGGGGAGTTCCGTCGGTGCGATGGCCGTGCGGGCGAGGGTGTCGCAGAGGACCAAAAAGACGCCGCCAAACAGAAGCGTGGCTGGGGTGAGCCAGCGGTGGTCGGCGCCGATCAGCAGGCGGCAGATGTGTGGCACCATCAGGCCGACAAAACCGATCGGTCCGCAGAGGGCGACCACCGCCCCGACCATCAGGCTGGAGGCCAAAAACACCAAGAGCTTCGTGCGGTTGACATCCACGCCCCGCGCCGTGGCCAACTCGTCGCCGGTCGTGATCAGGTTCAACTCGTGGGTCAGGTAGAGCAGGACGAGGGTGCCGGTTGCGACAAAGGGGAAGACATTCAGCACGTCGTCGAAACCGACAACCTGTTCCAGCCCTCCCATGACCCAGCGAAGCATCCGGAAGGTGCGCGTGAAGTCGCTCAGATACTGGAGAAAGAGGATCAGGCTGGAGAAAAAGAAACTGACGGCCACGCCGGCCAGGAGCATGGTGGCTGTGGAAAAACCGCGGCGTGCGCGGGTCAACCCGTAGACCAGTCCGATGGCCAGCAGGGCCCCGGCAAAGGCAAACCAGGTGACGGCCGGGATTCCCAAGAGTTGGAAGGCGACCTCCAAGTGAATACCCACTGCCGCGCCAAGCGACGCTCCGCTGGAAACGCCGAGGGTAAAGGGGGTCGCCAGCGGATTGCGAAAGATGGCCTGGAAGGACATGCCGCTGGTGGCCAACGCCGCGCCGGCCAAGAACGCCATTGCCACGCGCGGCAGGCGGATCTTCCAGAGGATGTCGAGGGTGGACTCGTCGGCCCGGCTCCACAACGCGCGCAGCGGGACGGATTCGATCCCCAAAAACGGAGTGACCGTCAGGACCAGCAGGGCAAGGAGCAGAAGCACACCAAGGATGATCGCTCGTCTCATCGTTGCCTCTCAGACGGCGATTGGGGGATAATCAGGGGCACGCCGGTGACGGGATGCTGCACGAGGAGGAGTCGGGCTCCGTAGACCTGTTCCAACACCTCGGCCCGCATCACTTCCCGGGGTGAACCGGTGAACACGACCAAACCGTCGCGCAGGGCTACGATCCGGTCGCTTTCCATGGCTGCACTGTTGACGTCATGGGTCACGGCGACGATCGTTACGCCCGAGCGGCGATTGACGCGGCAGAGCAGTTCGCGGATCTCGGCCTGGTGGCGATAGTCGAGGAACGTGGTCGGCTCGTCGAGCAACAGCACGCTGGCGCCTTGGGCCAGGGCGGCGGCGATGTAGACCTTCTGGCGTTCACCCCCGCTGAGGGTTCCGAGAAGCCGATGAGCGAACGGTCGGGTGCCGGTCTGATCGAGCGCTTCGTGGACCACTTGCCAGTCGGCTCGGCTCACGGTGGAAAATGGACTCAGATAAGGATACCGACCCATTAGGACAAACTGTTCCACGGTGAACGGAAAAACGCGCCCATCGGCTTGGGGGACATAACTGATTCGCTGGGCGAGTTCTTTTTGGGAGTAGCTTTCGAGCGGCCGGCGGCAGATTTCGATCGTGCCGGTGCCCCCGGTCAGGATCCGGTCAAGACATTTCAGGAGTGTTGTCTTGCCTGCTCCATTGGGCCCGATGATGGTCAGGTATTCCCCCTCGTCGACCGAAAACGACACCTTGCGGAGAATCTCCTTCTTTCCCAAGCGGAAAGAGAAGTCCCGCACTTCAATCACGCATTGGTCCACGGCTGACGTCATCACGCGTATCTACATCTCTCGGTTGACGGTTGAGTTTCTGGTGATTGTGGAACAATGACCAAACGCACGGCACAAGTGCCGCGGCGAAACGGGTTGATTTGCGGGCGCATTACCATTTTGCCTCGGGGTGGAGGATCCGTGCCAGTTTTTCGACGAACAGGATGAACCGCGGTCCGGGGATTGAGACGTAATCGTCGTCGAGCACGTAGATCCGTCCGTGTTCGACCGCATCGACCTGGGCCAACTGCTGCCAGTCAGAAGCGATCGTTTGCCGATCGGCACCGGGAATCAGACGCGGAACCATATCAATGATCACTTCAGGGTTGATCTTCAAAATCCCTTCGCTGGAGATGACCGGGAAGCGAAGGTTTCCCTGGTAGGCATTCTGACCGCCGGCCATGGCGATGATGCCGTCGAGGTGGCCGTCGGCGCCGGCGACGTAAACGTCTTGGATCTTGCCGGTGCCGAGCGTTCGCTCGACAGCGAGCATCACGCGAGGACGCGGCCGACCGGCGATCTTCTCTTGGACCCGCTTGATCCGGTTGTTGAGGTCGGCGACAATCGCCTCGCCCTTCTGGGGCACGCCGCACGCCTGGCCAATTTGGAGCAACGAGGCGAGGATTCCGTCAATGTTCTTGTGGCAAACGACCAGCGTCGGGAGCCCCAGCTTGTCGAAAGCGGGCTGATTCTGGAGGCTGCCATCGAGCATCACGATCAGGTCGGGACGTGCGGCGACGATCGCTTCGAAGTTGGGGTCGAACAGCCCACCGATCCGGGGCTTGGTGGCGGCTTCCGGGGGATAGTTGCAGAAACGGGAGACGCCGATCACCCGGTCGCCGAGGCCAAGGGCAAATAGGGTTTCCGTCGCGCTGGGGGCCATGGAGATGATCCGCTGGGCTTGCCCAACCGGTGTGGTTCCCTGCGCGACGGAGTTGCTACGGGCGTAGGGCCGCCCTATACTCAGTTGCTGCTTTGCCAGGTAACTCCCCGCAAAGACCAGTACCACGCTTGTTGCCAGGATTAGCTTGGTTGGCATGGCCGAGAGTCGTCCAGAGTCAAATCGGTGAACACGAAGCCCTCGCGTTCGACGGTCACTCCGACGGTGACGGGGATCGGGTGCCGGAACATGGGGCCTGCGGTGACGCAGGTATGGAACTCGCCGTTTTCGGCACACGGGTCGACGTCGGGGCCAAGCTGGGTGAGCAGTTGTCGATCAAAGACATGGCCTGCCAGGCGGCGTGGTACGCGTTTGGGATCCAGACAAGTCACGTAGGCGACCACGCCGGCTTCGATCATTGTCATGGCCAGTGTCGTGGTCGGCAGCTTCCAAAGGGGGAAGCAAGGGGTAATGCCGGTCCCCTCGAGCTGCTTCTCGCGGTACTGGCGGATTTCCTCTAAGAATAGATCGCCGAATATCATCTGCGTCACCCCTTGCTGCTTGGCGGCCACGATCGCCTGACGCATGGCCTGTTGGTAGACCTCATTCGGGCAGGGGGCGGGAATGGGAACGCGATAGAGGGGAAGTCCGAGTGCTTCGGCCTGGGCGACCAACAGTTCTTCCCGAATTCCGTGCATGGCAACCCGCTGGTAGGGGGCGGTGATCGTGGTGAGCAGGCCGACGATCTCTAGTTCGTCCTGTTGACGTACCGTGTGCAAGGCCCAGGCACTGTCTTTGCCGCTGCTCCAACAGAGCCAGGCACGCGGTTTTGTCATCGGAGTCTCCTCTCCCGAAGGGGGACGAAGGCCAATTCCGTCTATCATAACCGGCCCCTGGCACCGGCACTACCCCGCAGTTTACCCCCTCCTCTTGGGAAATTCGCAATGGCAAACCTTTGGCGGAGACGGTATAAAGGAGACATCTTTGGTCTTCCCGCGTGTTGAACGAGGAAGCGACCTCTGTCACGACGCCCGTTTCATTGACGACGACACGAATGAATCGCCCGCAACACCAATCGCCGCCCCATTGGGATTACCCGACGTATGAGCCGGGTGAGCCGGTGGCTTTGTTCATTCCCTGCTACATTGACCAGTTCTTCCCGAAGATCGCCGAAGCGACGGCTCAGCTTCTGTCCCGTCAGGGGATTCCCGTGGTGTACCCGGAGGAACAGACCTGCTGCGGCCAGCCGGCGTTCAACTCCGGCTACTGGGACGAAGCGCGGCGGGTGATTCACCACTTCTGCAAGGTGTTTGAGAAGTACCGCTACATCGTCTGTCCCTCGGGCTCCTGCACGGCGATGGCCCGGGTGTTTTTCGGGCACGTTGATCCGAGCGAGCGGATCGTTGGCGTGGGAAGCCGGGTGTATGAACTGACCGAGTTTCTGGTCAATATCCTGGGAGTGACGGACACCGGCGCCCGCTTCCCCCATAAGGTTACGATGCACAGCGGCTGCCATGGACGTCGCGAACTGGGGGTTTTCGAGCAACCCTTGACGCTCCTGAAGAACGTTCGTGACATCACCTACTGCGAACTGCCGAATATCGAAGAGTGCTGCGGCTTCGGTGGCACGTTCAGTGTGAAGATGCCCGGCACCTCGCTGGCCATGGGACGCACCAAGGCCGAAAACGTATTAAAAAGTGGCGCCGACGTCCTCTGCTCCGTGGATATCAGTTGCTTGATGCACGTGGGTGGCATTCTCCGCCGCGACCCGGCCATGAAACACATCCGCACAATGCACATCGCCGAGGTGTTGACGGCGGGACTGAATGACAAATGATAAATGATGACTGACGGAATGGTGGAGGCAGATTGGTTGTTCTGAATTTATCACTCAGCATTCATCCTTCCCGTCCTTTCCCTAAGAATCTAGAATCCGCAACTTGCATTTTCCATGTCGCACGATATTGCTCATCTCGATGGTGCTCAGTTCCTTAAGGCGGAGACGAAGGGGCTTTATGAGCCGCACGGGTCGAAATCGCTCGGCGAGTCGGCGGAACGGTCGAGCAAGCATAATCGCGAAGTGGCCGCGGGGATTCCCCAGTGGCAAGCGTGGCGCACGGCGGCCAACGCGATCAAGAACTATGCCATCGCCAACCTGGACAAGCTGCTGGTCGAATTTGAGCGGAACATTACGGCCCGGGGGGCGACGGTCCTCTATGCGGAGAACGCGGCCGAGGCCAATCGGCATGTGCTGGACATCGTGCGCGAGAATAACGTCAAGACCGTGGTCAAGGCGAAGACCATGGTCAGCGAAGAGATGGAGCTGAACCACGTGCTGGAGGCAGCCGGGGTTCGGGCACTGGAGACCGATTTGGGCGAGTACATCGTGCAGTTGGCCAAGCAGCGGCCGGTGCACATCGTGACACCCGCTCTGCACATGTCGGCGGCCGACGTGGGCCACCTGTTCAATAAGGAGTTGAACGAGCCGTTCAGTGCCGAGCACCAGCACCTGACCAACATCGCCCGGGAGCATTTGCGTGGCGAGTTCATCCAGGCCGACCTGGGCATTTCGGGCGTCAACTTCGCGCTTGCCGACACGGGGACGGTATGTGTCATCGAGAACGAAGGGAACGCCGGGCTGTCGACCTCGGCCCCGCCGGTGCATGTCGTGCTGATGGGGATCGAAAAGGTGATTCCCAGTATCCAGTACCTGCCGCAATTTCTCAATCTCTTGCCTCGTAGCGGCACGGGGCAGAAGCTGACCAGCTACACGCACTTGATCCACGGGGCCACGCCGGGACGCAAGCTGTATGTGATCATCATCGACAACGGGCGATCGAATGTGCTCAAAGACCCGGCCGCCCGGATGGCTCTGTTTTGCATCCGTTGCGGCACCTGCTTGAACAATTGCCCGGTCTATCGCCGGACGGGCGGCTGGGCCTATGGCTGGGTGTATCCGGGGCCGATCGGCTCGATCATCACACCGCACCTGGTCGGCATGGACAAGGCCGGCACGTTGCCGTTTGCCTCGTCGCTCTGCGGGGCTTGTGCCGAGGCCTGCCCGGTGAAGATCGATATTCCCCATCAGTTGGTCCACCTGCGCCATCGGGCGGTCAACGAGCCGTCGCCGATGAACTCGATCATCGATCGGATTACATGGGTCCTTTGGTCCTGGGCGATGTGCGGGACGTTGCGCTATCGGCTGATGATGGGGTTGGTGAAGTGGGGCGTCCGCATGGCCAAGTATCTCCCCTGGCATCCGGATAAACTGGGGGCTTGGACCCGCGGCCGCGAGTTGCCCGAGGTGCCTAAGGGGCCGGCCTTCCGCTCCTGGTGGCGACGAAACGGCCGCCAGTTTGAGGCCGGATCGACGAAGGGGAAGAAATAGTCTGTGACACGGGCGTATCGCTGCGCCGTCTTGGAAAGGGATAGATAGACCATGTCGAGTCGTGACGCCATCTTGAGCCGCATCCGCAGTCTGTTGGCTGGTGATCCGCCGGTGGAACGCCCGCCGGTGCCTGAGGTCTGGCCTCGCACGAACCCGTCGGTCGAGCAAATGGCCGAGCGGTTTGCCAAGGAACTGACCGCCATTAGCGGTGAGGTCCATCGTGTGGACACCATCGAGGAAGCCCGGCAGAAGCTGGCCGAACTGCTCAAGGAACTGAATGCCACCACGCTTGGCAGCATCGACCGGCCCTTGTGCCGCGAGCTGACCGCTGGGCTGGAACCGGTGAGGGTGGTCTGGCCCACGCCGGAGGACAATGCAGCGAGCATGGCCCATCTGTCGGCCGGTCTGCTCGAGGCCGATTACCTGTTGGCCGACACGGGCAGCGTGATGATCGCCTGCGGCGTGTCGCAAGAGCGGTTGATGTGCTATCTGCCGCCGGCTTGCTTTGTGATCGCCACCACGGATCGGCTGGTCGAGCACATGCCGGCCGTCTGGGAGGAGGTCGCCCGTCGGGCGGCCGATCCGGCGCTGCGAGGTGAATTCGTCTTCATCACCGGCCCAAGCCGGACGGCGGATATCGAGAAGATTCTCATTCTGGGCGTTCATGGTCCGAAGCGGCTGATTGTGCTTTTGGTGGGGTAGCGACAAGGCTCGACTGTTCCATGCCGTTGCTTGGAACAACACGGCGGGATTTCGCCGCGGACACGGTCATCTGGCTGATCGTATTCTGGATGGATCGCACCAAATCGTTTTTGCGAGTCTGACCAGGAAAACCGCGTTGGGCTGGTCAGCCGTTTCGCTCCCCTTGCAATTCCCGCCGGTTTGTGATCGCCCGGAAGCTGGCCAACGAGCAAGACCGCAGGGTGCTTGCTGCCTCGGAGACGTTTCGTCAACAGAGTTGAAAAGGCGTTGGGGGAAAGATTCTCGCGGGGGGGCGAGGGGAGGCTCCTCCTTTCCTTTCGGGTGTCCTTCCCGGTGGTCGCAGTTGGTCGAGATGTCAAAGAACAAGGGGCAAGGCGTTGGGCCGCCACGGTTGAACTTACCAGATCGGCTGGCCCAATTGCTAGGGTTTTCATGGGGGGGAGAAGTGGGAGGAAGGAACCGCAAAGGACGCAAACAACGCGCAGGAATGGGGACACGTAGGGCGGGCCGACCTTGGGCCGTCTCCATCCGTGTTATCCGTGACTGGCCGGTACGACCAACTCTCCGGAACGTACGTTGTCCGAACCCGATCGTCACACGGAACCGCTTGCCCATCGGCTTGGTGGAAGAACCACGGATATCGCGGATGAAGGCGGAACACCCGGCAACGCACAGCACAAGAGTTGCGGGCTGAACGGGCGTG
>CAZLDQ010000031.1:0-35974 GCA_964558295.1 uncultured Planctomycetaceae bacterium
GCTACAAGCGCGAAACGAACACCATGCCGCAGTGGGCCGGCTCCTGCTGGTACTACCTGCGGTTCCTTGACCCCAAAAACAATCGGGCTCTGATCGATCCGGCCGTCGAAAAGGCCTGGATGCCGGTCGATCTTTACGTGGGCGGGGCCGAGCATGCCGTGCTCCACCTGCTCTACGCCCGGTTTTGGCATAAGGTCCTCTACGATCGCGGCTATGTGAGTACGATCGAGCCGTTCCAGAAGCTGGTCAACCAGGGAATGATCCTCGGCGAAATGGAGTTCACCGGCTACAAGAAGGCCGATGGCCAATGGGTCAGTGCGGCCGACGTCAAGGAAACCGAAGCAGGGGCCGTGACCAAAAGCACCAACGAACCGGTCACCGCGCAAAAGCTCTCGCCAGATCGGGTCGAAAAACAGGGGGAAAGCTTCGTGCTCAAGGCGGAACCGTCGATTCGCTTGGAGAGCCGGGCCTACAAGATGTCCAAGAGCCGCGGCAACGTGGTCAATCCCGACGAAGTGGTTCGGGATTATGGGGCCGACGCCTTGCGGCTCTATGAGATGTTCATGGGGCCGTTGGAAGCGGTCAAGCCCTGGAGCATGGAAGGGGTTAGCGGGGTGCGCAACTTCCTCGATCGCGTCTGGCGCATGCTGGTCGACGACCGCGCGGAAGCCTTGCAGCTCAACCCAAGCGTCCAGGATGTCGAGCCCACCACCGAACAGAACCGGATGCTCCACAAGACGATCAAGGCCGTTACGCAGGACATCGAAGCGATGTCGTTCAACACGGCTATCGCCCGGATGATGGAGTTTACCAACTTCTTTACCAAGGCCGATCCGCGTCCCCGGGCGGTGCTTGAACCGTTCGTATTGCTCCTGTCCCCCTTTGCACCACACTTGGCCGAAGAACTCTGGCAACTCTTGGGGCACAACCAGACGCTAGCCTACGAGCCCTGGCCGACCTATGACGAAGCGATGATCCAGGAAGATACGGTCGAAGTGCCGGTCCAGGTCAACGGTAAACTCCGCGGCCGCGTCGTGGTGCCTGCCGACACGGATCGCGACGCACTCGAAGCGGCCGCCCGGCGCGACAGCCGCATCGCCGAGTTGTTGGAGGGAAAGAAGATCGTCAAGACGGTCGTCGTCCCCGGCCGGATGGTCAACTTCGTCGTGAAATAGTCTCCGTGGCTCCAGCCCCACAGTAAACCAGTGCTGCGCAGCGTTGCGGGCTTGTCCCACGTTTTGTGGCAACCCGACAAGAGGGGACGCCGGCAAGTGCTAGCATTGACAGCAGCCCCTCGATCGGAACGGCCTCCCCGCTGCTCCTTGCATCTCGACTACTGGGATTGACTTTCCCCTAATTCCGGATATCTTGATGCATCAACGGGACCGGCCAAATGGATGTGGCCAACCAAGCGAACGTTCGGGAGGTAGCTATACAGGAAGTGACGCTGCCTCCTTTTTCATTCTTTGCCGCCTTTCATTTCTGCAGAATCAGCTTGTCGTTCCGAGTTCGCAGCAGTCGATAGATCTGGTTCCCGTGAACGATGAACAGCTCCGCCTGTCCCTGCAGCAATTCTTCCGAGCGGATGATTCGTGCCCGAGAGACTTCCGGACACATCCGGCACGGTTCTGCCGCATGCGGGCAGCGTTTCGACGCAGCGCGTGCCGGCTCATCGGGCAACTCTCGGCCAGGTGCATCCTCGCCAGGCAAAGGCTCCTCCTGGTTCTCCATGACTTGACCTCTTCTCAGTGTTTTCCAACCTCTGCCCCACGACTCACTGGCCTGATCGCAGTGTAGCTGGATGGCGGAGGCTGTCGTCTGTGTTGCGACACAGCCCTGGCTGTCGCGCGAAAACCCAGGAACGTCGAAAACGGGCCCGGCATGACGATTGGGGCAAACGAACCGTCCGGGCCACAACATCTCACCGCATGGGTGTAATATAATGAGACTGATAATCAATATCAAGCGTCTTCCCACAAAAATGGCGGCTTCCGCCGAAAACCGCTCAAAGGGGTGTGGGTCGAGAAAAACGAGGGAGGGAGAAGGGGGGCGTCGCCGTTTCCCGACGCAAGCCACGCGAGGCCGTCAGAACGAGAGCCCCGATTCCTGACAGAACAAGACCCGGCGGCGACTGCGGCGGATCTGCACCGGACCGACGAATGCCCGCACCGGACTCCACGGCTCGTGGACCTTGCGAAAATGCGAGACAACGATGCGTCTCTCTGCCGCTTGATCGGGGCATTCCTCTGCCGGTACCACAAGCCATTCGACCTGGCAAGTCCAAGCAAGTGGATCCAGCAGTTTCACGCCTTGCTTCTTCATCGCAATTCTCCTCCCTGCGAGTTGGGACCGGAAACCCGTTCTGGGCCGGGCTTTCGCCTACCGATAAGATCCCTGGGCGACGAGGACCACGGTGTCCACTCAAGTCGCCCTGTTGCACTTATCGGGTTCTCACCCGCGTTTTCCTGACTCGTGCGTTTCGCTTCTTCGTCTTGCCCACCGCAGGCGGCAACCGCGTCCCTTCATTCGGCGGCTGTATGCTGTCACGCATCCCCACGGTTTATTGATCCTCAGATTGCCAGAGGCGTGCAAACAAACCTTGGGTGGCATGTCTTCCTAGCGAGAACGGTGGACGATACGGTGGTGCGTGCCAGCTACTTGGAGAGAACAAACGAATCGAGGAGGGTCTGCTGCAGCTTGCACCACGCCTGCCGAGCACCCAGCGGCCATCGCTGGTTGACCTCCAGCTCGATGCCCACATACTGCTTGGCTCCGAAACGACGTCGCAGGGAAGTCACCAACCCATCCGAGACACCGCGGTAAGGATAGTTGCGGCGCACCCGCAACCCAGGCTGGAGCATTCGCAGGGTCTCCTGCCAGCGGCCGCAGAACTCGGCCTCTCGCCGTCGGGACGGATCGTAGAGCAGTCCGAGATCCGCATGGCGGACTTCGCCGTCCAAGATGGGTGTGAACGAGTGCACGGAAAGATGCAACACCCGATCGACATGTCCTACCGCCTGGGCCACCAAGGCCTCCACCTGTTGCCGATAGGGCGTGTAATACTTGGCGAGAATCGCGTCTTTGGCCGACGTGTCGAGCCCTCGACTGAACTCGGAGAACAATCGCCGATGCCCAGGTGAGCGGTTCAGATCGACCAACAACCGGGTCGTGGTCGCGAAGACTCGCTGTGCCTCAAGACGTCCGGCAAGTGCCTGAGCCAATTCCAATGCACCGGCGTCGAACCCGCGATGGCTTGCCAGAATCCGTCGCGCACCACGAAACAGGCTCGCATACTCTTCCGGAACTTCGTTGCCGCCGTGCTCACAGGTGATCAGAAGCATAAAGGCGAACCTGGAACTAGTCGCATCCGTAGAACACCCGACCAGCAGCCAAGCAATTGCAAAGCTCGCGATATACTTCATCCAGCGGATCGGTCTCCGCCTCCACCTCGAAACAGGCGAGAATCCGCCGGGCCAACGGTCCCCGGTCGAGGATTACTTTCAGCGCTTCCTGCCAGGTGACCTCCAACCCCGTGGAACAAGTGACCGGGCAGGTCGAGCAGCGGCCCATGGCCGGTGGGGCAACAAGGGTTGGCAGGCCGGCTTGCCCTTGTGCGCGTTCGCGTCGACACATCGGGCGACGTTCGCATTCGAAGTCTGCAAGCACTCCGAGCGACTCAACCAGGTGACGCCATAGTTCTCCCGCCGTGCAGGAGTCGCCGGTAAACCCGAATAGATCCAGGTACGCACGATCGCGAATGACGGTCCGCTCGGCTGTACGGGTAGTCTCGACAAACAGAGCGGCCAAAGGCTCGGTGGCAAAAGCCTGCTGGGTTTTCAGGTCGGCCCAGCATTCGGCCACCAGCGCTCGCAGCACGGCAGTAATCGCTTGGCAAATGGCCAAGTCGGCCGCCGGACACTCCTGTACGTCGAGCACGCGGATTTCGATGCTGTTGCGTTCAAAACGGGCGATTGCGCCGCGGGAGTTGAGAAACTCGTGCTGCAACACGCCTTCCGGATCCAGCGGTGCTATGTCTGCGTACATTCGCTGGAAAATTTGCTGTTCGTAGTCAGCCTTCGTAAAGACCGGCTCGGGAATCACCAGCCCCGTGCAGGAAGGCACTCGCCGCGCATTGGTCCGATAAACATCAAGCCGATTGTCGAGTTGCCCGGTCACATGACCGTCCACAATCGGCGAACTGGCCGCCAACGCCGGCATCAGCGGCAATAGCAGGCGGATCGCAGCGTGCAGCCGGCCGAACTCCGCGTCGTCGGCAAACGGCAGGTTCAAGTGAACGCTCTGCAGATTGGCCCAGCCGTGCCCTCGGCAGTCGAAGATCCGATGGTACGCCTCGTAGACTGGGCTATACTCGTGCGGCCAGAGAACCATTTCTTTCAACGGATCCATCCAGGGGTGCATCGCCGAGGGCATCAGCCGGCCGCCAAGCGGCTCCAAGAGCTCGTTGACCCGGCCAACGTGCTCCTGAAAGCGTTCGGCTAACGGCTCCAAGTGCGGGGCCGGCTCGAGCGTCTTCAGTTCGATCACGTGGAGCACCAATTCGTTGGACCAGGCCACGTCGGGCAGGTCGACCTGCGACACGTAGTCGCCGGCCACCTGATAGAGTACCTTGTCCGTAATCGGCAAGACGGCGAGCGTCTCGGCGTCGACGATCATGTATTCCAATTCGACGCCAAAAGCCTCGAACAGGTGCAGGGGGGAAGAGGAACTCATGGAGCGATGTATCCGGCTTTCCGTTGTTCGATCCGTCGCAAAAACACGCTCATGACTCGGCGGTAGATCTCCTGTTTGAGGATCTGATCCTCCACGCCCGAGTCGATGTTCGGATTATCGTTGACTTCGATCACATAGAAGCGGTCTCCCGACTGCTTCACGTCAACCCCATACAGCCCGTTGCCGATGAGGTTCGCCGCACGCAGGGCTGCCCGCACGGCTCGCGCCGGGGCCAACTCCACGGGAAGGGTCTCAAATTTACCGTAGTGACGCTTGCCCTGGCCGTCGCGTTGGATGATCTGCCAATGATTAGGCGCCATGAAGTACTTGCAGGCATAGAGCGGCTGGCGGTCGAGAATCCCGATCCGCCAGTCAAACGTCGTCGGTAGAAATTCCTGGGCGACAATCAAGTCGGACTCGTCGAGCATCTCCTTCAACTGCGTGTGGAGTTGCTCCTCGTTATCGATCTTGATCACCCCAAGCGAAAAGGCACTATCGGGCTTCTTCAGCACACAGGGGAAACCCAGCTCCGTGGCAATCAGGGAAATATTGTCATCGTGGACCATCAGCGTCTTCGGCACCGGCACGCCATGGTGTCCCATCAACTCGGCCAGATAAACCTTGTTCGTGCATTTGACGATCGACTCCGGATCGTCGATGACCACAAGCCCCTCGCTGGCCGCCCGCCGGGCAAAACGATAGGTGTAGTGGTTCACAAACGTCGTTTCGCGGATAAACAGGGCGTCGAACTCGGCCAGCCGGGCATAGTCGTCGCGGCTGATCAACTCGGTGTCTAACCCCATCGACTCGGCCGCACGGACGAAACGGCTGATCGCCTTTTCGTCCGAGGGCGGCTCCGGATCACCCGTCTCGCAGAGGATCGCCAAGTCATAGCGCATCCGTGCACGACGACGGACACGGGCCCGACGCCCGGAAAAATGCTCGGTGGCCACTTGAACCACGAATGGCCAGTGCGATTCGGGCACTTCGCTGGCCGAAATCGCCTCCACAGCACGTAACGTCCATTCCTTGTCCCGTTTGTCACGGACAAACTTCGCCCGCAACAGCGGCGACTGGAACATGTTGAACAACTGCAAGGCCAGTCGATCATAACGTCGGGCCAGGTTGCGGCCGAAGTAGATGCTCAGCGTGAACTCGTCCGATTGGATCGGCGCCAGGCTCTGCTGGATCAACTCTTCCAGATCCTCGGAAACCAGCCGCACGATCGTCTGGCTCTTGAGGTCTTGGATCGTCGTGACGCTCGGCAACGGACGATGTCCCCGGGCCTCAGCCAGCAGGGAAACATAGTACCCCGCCGACTGGTATTTGTACGACTTGCAGAGATTGAAGACCTTGACCCCACGCATGTCCGTGTATTCCGGCCGCGTCAGATAACTGCGCGCATCGATCACGTCGACATTGGGGATCTGGAACGGCCACTGCTTCGGGTCATTGACAACAATCAGGATCGGCACGCCGACTCCTCTTGTGCGTTTTGCACGGCTCGATGATCAGCAGCTTGGCATCGTGGGTGAGAATCCCCAGGAGAATGGCACAGAGCACGCGGTCGATGTTGACCACATAGCGCGTGTCGCGGGCAAAAGGATTCTGCTTCAAAGGATCGGCCACCAGCACGTCGCGGGTTTCCTTGTTGTAACCGCAGAGGACCACGAAATGCCCGGCGGGCACGCCTTGGACGTCGTCGGGATCCCATTTCGGTCCATACTCCCGTGCGGTCTGGTAGAGATACGTAGCGCTGAGGCCGGCCAACACCGGAACCTGCTGCTTGAGGTATTTGCGGATCAAAGAGACGGTCAAATCTTGCATCCGGATCTGCCCACCCAGCCGGATGAAATCGAGGTAGGCCTGGCTGGTAACCAACAGCTTTGGCGCATCACGAACAGCCATCTGCGCCGCGAGCTTCTCGGCCAACGGAGGCGCGCCGGGAAGGAACCATGTGGGATCGAAGACTTGTAGGTCCCAGGTGTAGATCTTCGCCTGATAACCGCGCCGCAGGGCGTGACATCCCAACAACGGCGCCAGAGTCCCCCCCTCCTCCAAGAAGTGCGTCTCGCGCACGACCTGATCCAGCATGATCTCGTCGCCGTAATACTGGTAGACCGCATGCAGGCACGTCGGACCGCAAGAATGGTCGTCCGGTTGGGGCAAGATGTCAAGTTTGAGTCCGCTCTCCATAAGATCATCTTTGATACGCTTTTTCCCCCGCCGCGACAAGGTTTCTTCTTGTCGCCGGCGTTTTTTCTCCCACCGTCTCGTCCGTTTCATGGATGTCCGGGCTCGATTGCGCAATGCCATAGCTACCAACCTATTATCCTTCTAGTGGCCCCTATCATGCCACCATGGAATGTGATCGCTATCGGGTCGATCAGACCGGCACCCCTTCTTTACGCAGCCTTGTAATGAAAGGGTCTCTTCTATCCCCCCAGTGAGAGTCCAAAGAGAAGCATATTGCATGATCGACCTGCGTGTAGAGCAGGATGAACGCGCGACGCCTCCCTTTACCTCCAAAGAGGGTCAGGGGGGGGAGGAGGCATAGCAGCAATAGCGGAATTTCACCTCCTCGCCCATCACCTACGCTGTTAACTCCTCCAGGGCAGCTGCAAATGCCCCGTAGGCCCCAGCGTCGAACAAGACGAAGCGAACCACTGCCGGCTGGCCTTGCTCCTTCAGAAAGTCGATTACGGTGCGCAAGGCAATGCGAGCGGCCTGATCCATCGGAAAGCGATACGCCCCAGCACTCAATGCGGGAAAGGCAATGCTTTGGCAGCCCTGCTCCACAGCTAATTCGAGGCAGCGACGATATGCCCCGGCAAGCAACTCCGCCTCCCCCCGATGTCCGCCCGACCAAACGGGGCCCACGGCGTGGATCACATACCGGGCCGGCAACTGTCCGGCCCCAGAGATGACGGCCGAGCCGGTTGGGCAGCCTTCGGGATACTTGGCGTCGGTCTCACGTTTGATCGCCGGGCCGCCGCGTCGATGGATTGCGCCATCGACTCCGCCGCCACCGGCCAATCGGCTGTTGGCCGCGTTGACGATCGCATCAACCTCTTGGAGGGTAATGTCCCCCTGGTGAAGTTCCAGCGTCTGTCCGCCAATCGCAACCTGCATGGGGCCTCCTCTGGCCGAATCATCGCAGACAATGGTCCGAAAAGCTGCTACAAATGGCTGTTGCCATGTCCTGTAGTATAAGCCTGTAAAAGAAGCCCGTCCACTTCGGGCACCCCTCAAGGAGGCCCTCCCGATGACCGTTTCGATCGTATCTGCCACCGCCGACGATGCAGAGGCCATTCTCCTGCTGCAGAAGATGGCCTATCAAAGCGAAGCCGCAATCTACGAGGATTTCTCGCTGCCGCCGCTGACTGAGACGCTAGAACAGCTTCGCGGTCTGTTTCGAAGCCATCGATTCCTGAAAGCGATCGCCGGCCAGCAAATTATCGGCTCGGTTCGGGGAGTGGTTTGCGAAGGGACTTGTCAAATCGGCCGGCTGATCGTCCATCCCGCCTGGCAACGCCAAGGGATTGGCACCCGACTCCTCCAAACGCTTGAAGCCCAGTTTCCCGAGGCCGAACGCTTCGAGCTATTTACCGGCCACCAGAGCACCGGCAATCTCCGCCTCTATGAGAAGCTCGGCTACAGTCGGACGAAGACGATTGTTGTCCACCAACGACTGCAACTGGTCTATCTGCAGAAGCCAAACCGCCCTCTTTAGCCGGCAGGCTTGCCCGCCGCATTTCACGCAGACGCGAATGCGGAACACAACAACCCCGGCAAGCAAGCTTGCCGGCTCGATGGGGCACGTGTCGCCGTACAATCGGCAAGATACGTATTCCCCCTCTTGCCGCTACACTCATCCATCCCCCCAAACACTCCCGGGGAGTGGCCCGTGTGCTACACTTGAAGGTCCACCCCTTGGAATCCCCGCAGGAGTCAGCCTCCGATGCGCATCGCTTTGAAGACCTTAGCCGTGTTGCTGATGTTAGTCGCAGTCGCTTCGCCAGTCGTCGCGCGCGACATTTTTGTGAACAACGTGGCGGGCGAAGACGGGGCCACGGGGCAACAGCCCACGGCCATGCCCGACCGGAGCGGTCCGGTACGCACGATTACCCGGGCCTTATGCCTGGCCCAACAAGGTGACCATATCATCCTTGCTAACACGGGCACCCCGTACCGCGAGAGCATCAGCCTGGTGGGCAGCCGGCACAGTGGTCTTTCGTCCAAACGTTTTTGCATCTTCGGCAACGGGGCAGTCCTCGACGGTTCAGCCCCGGTGCCGCCCGACGCCTGGGAACCGTTCCAGGGGCCCGTGTTCCGCTTCCGCCCCCCGCAGACCGCCCACCAGCAACTGTTCCTCAACGACCGCCCCGTGCCCCAGGTCGTGGTCGCCCATTCGTTCGATTCGCCACCCAAGCTGGAGCCGCTCCACTGGTGTCTCCACGGTGGCTATATCTACTTCCGTGTTGAACCACTCAAACTGCCGGAAGATTACCCACTCAGCTTTGCCTGCCAGCGTGTGGGCATCACGCTCTTCCATGTCGATCGTGTCTGCATCAGCGACTTGGTGGTCCAGGGCTTCCAGCTCGACGGGATCAACGCCTTCAACAGCGTCCGCGACCTGATGCTCGAACGGGTCACCTGCCGCGGCAACGGCCGGAGTGGGATCGCCGTCGGCGGAGCTTCACAGGTCCATCTTGGCTCCTCGCTGGTGGGCAACAACGGCGAAGCTCAGGTGCTCGCCCTCCCCTGGTCCGAACTGCACGTCCGTAGCTCCGAATTGCTCTCCAACACGGCCCCCGGCCTGGTCAACCAGGGAGCCCGCGTCTATCTGGAGGGCAAATCCGTCTCCGGCAGCATCGACCAATGGCCGCCCCAAACCGGCCCCTGACGGAATTCGGGATTCGGCTCTTCTGGATTGAATCGCCGTAGCCCTTCGTCGTACGCGATCGTCAGCGTCTTACGACGCTTATCGAGGGTGAGCGCTGTTCAAACGCCGCCGCCTAACTCGGTCCGGTCTTTTCGGGATGAACGGGCACCCGAAGGCTGCCTATCGTCAAGCAAAACGAGACCACATCGTCTTCCCGATCCCGCCCGCGACACCAACCGAGATGACCGATGACCAGCAGACCAAGTCCGATCACGATGCAGAAGATTTCCAGTTTTTGCCAGACGGTCAACTGGCTCAGTACCTGGACGGCGATGAACATCATGGTCGCTTTGGGGAAAACGAAGACCGTGGGCGTCTAACCGCAAAATACCCCGGAATCCTTCTTGTGGCTCAGAAAACCACATCGCGGGGGTGTGACAACTGACAGAACGGCCATGGCGGGTCTGCCCGTTAGGCGGTTCAGGAAACAATTCGGTATCTTGAAAACTACCTCGACTCTGACTGTGATTGCTCTCTCTCGACGTGACGTCTTGACCGTAAGTAGAATGGAAGCCATTCTCTGGAACATGAACAGGATTCAACGAACATCTTTTGAGGAGTCACCCATGCGTACGACCACGTTGATTCGCACCGCTATGATGCTCGCGGCCTTGATGGTTGCTTCCTTGCCAAGTTCCGTCACGCTCGCGGGCGACTCGCTCCGGCTGGAAAGTCCGGCGCTTGTGGTTGAGGTGGATGCCAAGACGGGCGGGTGGTCGCTGATGGACAAAGCGGGCGGCGTCCGGTGGCCTTCCGTGGGGATGGCCAGCCTTGGCACGGCCAAGGGGCTCGAAGGAGACGTACGCGAGACCAGCGGCTCGGCCCAGGCGGTGCGAGTGGTCAAACAAAACGGGGCGGCTGTCGTGTGGGAATTGACCGACGAAGGGCGATCCGTGGTGCTTCGCTATGAAGGGGGCGAGTTGGGCGAGATCCGCACGCTCGACGATGCGTTGGCCGTGACCGATCAGGAAGCCGGCAGCGTCCTGGTGCCGTGCCGGGAGGGATTACTGATTCCGGCCGATAGCGGCGTGGCGTTTCGGCATAGCTTCGGCACGTCGGACTACGAAGGCTGCCACATGAACATGCTCGGCGTGTTGAAGAGCGGGGCCGGGCTGGTGGCCAGTTGGGAAGATGCCTATACGTTCCCCGAGGTCGAAAGCACGTTGATCAAGGATCAGCCGTATCGGCAACGGATCACCACCAGGTTTCAGCTTCGACGCTCCGCCCGAGCAGTGAGGCTGACGCCAGTGGGCAAGGGCGACTGGAACACGATTGCCGCCGGCTATCGACGGGTGGCCGAGCAAAAGGGGCTGGCCGTGACGATGCGCGACAAGATCCGCCGCAACGCACATGCTGAGCCGATGCTCGGAGCGGCAAATGTGAAGCTTTGGACCTGCCTGGCCCGGCGCATGAACGAGGAGAGCACCCAGCAGGAGTCGGCCACGGTGCATTGGACCTTCGAGGAGGCGGCGAAGATCGCTGAGCATCTCAAGAAGGACCTGGGCATTTCACGCTGCCTGTTTATTCTTGGCGGCTGGACCGAAGGAGGCTACGACTGCCGCCATCCGGACAATCTGCCCGCCAATCCGGAGTGTGGCGGCAACGACGCGCTGGCCGACGCGATCCGGCGAATCCAGGGGCTCGGCTATGTGGGCTGTCTGCATGACAACTATCAAGACATGTACCGCGACGCCAAGAGCTGGAACCCTGACCTGATCGAAAAACGCCCCGACGGCTCGTTGATCCAGGGCGGGCGCTGGCTCGGCGGCCGGGCCTACATGGTCTGTGCCCCCAAGCAGGTCGAACTGGCGATGCGTCCGCAGAATCTCCCGGAGATCCAGCGACTCTTCGGCCCCTGGAACTATTTCATCGACACGACCTATGCCGTAGGACCACGGGAATGCGCCGATCCCAAGCATCCGATCGGACGCAACGAAGATATCGCCTACAAGATCGAACTGAGCGACAAAGCGCGGGAAATTTTCGGACTCTTCGGCAGCGAGTGCGGACGCGAATGGGCGTTGCCGCATAGCGACTTCTTCGAAGGCCTAGTCGGCGTGTCGGGCCGGTATTTCCACAACTTGAAGCCGGAGACGTTGGGGGCGAAGGTCATCCCGCTTTGGGAAATGGTCTATCACGACTGCCAGGTCTGTTATGGCAAGTATGGCTACGCCGCCGATCAGTCGGGCGAATATGTGGCCCATCACGTCCTCTGTGCCCGGCCGCTTCATTATCATTCGATTCCCGACCATCTCTATTGGAAGCAGCCATACCAAGCCAAAAAGGCGACCGACCCAAAGGCGTGCTACACACGGACCGATCAGGGCTGGGCTGAGGGGCTCCATCCGACCGATGCCTTTTTGAAGACGACCCAAGAAGTGCTCGGACCGCTGAACCTGGCGACCGCCCATCAGCGACTTACACGTTTGGAATTCCTCACGCCGGACGGCACCCTGCGCCGGGCTACGTATGGCGAAGGCGACGAAGCAACGACCGTGGTCGTCAACTTCGGCGGAAGCGACGCGGAAACCACGTCCCAGTACGGCGGCTCGGTTCTGTTGCCACCTTGGGGATTTGTCGTCGACGGTCCTCGTTTGGCAGCGTTCTATGCAAAACGATGGAACGGGCGAGAATATGCCGATGGGGCGTTGTTCACACTCCAGGTTATCGAGGGGGATCGCTTGGCCCAGGCTTCCCAGGTTCGCGTGTTCCACGGGTTCGGTGATCCGAAGCTTGTCTGGCAAGGGACGCTTCATGATGTACCGCGGGAGAAAACCTGGAATACAGTCGCCAAGTGTCACTCAAGCGCACCGATCCATATCGCATCGTCCGCCAGCCGTGTGGTCCGGCCCTGACGCCGCCATTTGGGCGGACCTGCAAAGTCAACACCCCAAAGAAACGGGAAGCCGGCTCCCAATTGCGGCACCTGTCAATTGCGTGACGAGCCCATGCCAATGATTGGACGCGGAGATCCCCACACCTCCGGGGTAGACAGGCCGCCCAACCCCAAAAGACGGTCTCCCACGCCTGCAAATGCCGTCCGAGTAAAAAAAAGTTGGAATCGCGGACGATTCTGGTTCACAATTTGACGTGACTCAACGTTTCCTTTTGTGATACTCCCTCCTAGCCAGGTCGGCTCTTAACGCATCAAGTCGCCTGCTGGCTTGGTTTGCGTGTCCCGCCAAACTATATTGCGTTCCGATAACCTCGCTGGCCCCCTTTGACTTAGCAATCTTGGAGGCATAAACGCCATGTGTAACCCCGCGCCGAAAGCGATGTCTTGTGTGCTGGCTCTGATCCTTGCAACTTGGAGCGAGTCGGCCCCGGCTGGCCAGGCGGTCAATGAATCGGCGAGAGACATTCCAATCGCTTATGACGTGGATGTGGTGATCGTCGGCGGAAGCACGGGGGCCGTGAGTGCGGCGGTTGCCGCGGCCGAAACAGGGGCCAAGGTCTTCTTGGCTGCCCCGCATCCTTATCTAGGCGACGACATGACGGCCACCTTGCGGCTCTGGCTGGAAAACGGCGAGGAACCGACCAGCCCGCTGGCCCAAAAGGTTTTCACGGACACCGTTCAGCCCGACGTCTTCCCTGCTCCCAATAGGATCCCCTTCCGCTACGAAGCCGATCGGCCCTGTGCGCCGGCGCACAAGGACACCACCCCGCCAAGCCTCCTCACCGACGGCCAGTGGATCGACGCGACCACGCATTCCGTCCAGTATGATGGCGACGTGACGATCACCGCCGATTTGGGCAAGTCGACGGAGATCGACGGCGTCCGCCTGGGCGTCTACTTCCGCGAATCCGGATCGAAGCATGGCTTCAAGGTCGACAGTGTCACCATCTGGACCAGCAACGATAAGCAGTCGTGGCAGGAAGCCGGTTCGCTCACGAATAAGAACACCGAGGAGTTGACACTCCTGACGATCCCCTTGAAGGCCAAGGCACGTTACGTCCGACTCGCGGTAAAGAAGACGGCCGACGTGAGTCGCATGCTCTTGGGAGAGATCGAGATCCTCAAGCCGATGCCCGCGGTCGCAGCCCCTCCAGCGGCCCGTCCCATGCCGCGTCCGATGCATGTGAAGAAGACGCTCGACGAAGCCCTCCTGGCCGCGGGCGTACAGTATCTTTACAGTTGCTACGCCACCGACGTGCTGCGCGACGCCAAGGGCTGCCCCAGCGGGATCGTGATGGCCAACCGCGCCGGACGCCAAGCGGTCGTCGCCAAGACGATTATCGATGCCACCGAACGAGCCACCGTTGCCCGACTGGCCGGTGCAAAGTTCCGTCCCTATCCAACCGGTACGCAGACGTTTAAGCGGGTCGTCATCGGCGGCGAGATTTGCTCGGGGGACGCGATCACGGCTCGCACAGTCGATCCCCCCTTCCGCGGCCAAATCGCCAAGTATGCCAAGAATCCCACCGGAATCTACCCGGTCATCGAGTACACGCTCCAACTCCCCATGCCCGAGGACAGTTGGGCGGCCTGGGCCAAGGCCGAACAATTGGCCCGCACAATGACCTATCACGCCGAGCAGCAGTTCACCTCGGACGTCCTCTTCCAAGTCCCTCCCGATTCCATGCTGGGACAGAAGCAGTCCACCGGTGCCTGGGAAGGCGTGGGCGCTTTGCCCTTGGACGTCTTCCGTCCAGAAGGCGTCGAGCATCTGTTGGTCTTGGGCGGCTGTGCCGACATATCGCGGGAACAGGCCGAAAAGCTCTTGCGCCCCGTGGCCCTGATGGACTTGGGAGCCCGGCTCGGTAAACAGGCCGCCGAAGAAGCTGCGGCCCGTTCGGCTCCCGCGAAGGTCTCACTCCCCGGCAAGCCGGCGGCCAATCCGATCGCCGCGGGCGATGTAGGCGAGATCCTTGTCGGCGTCCGACCAATCCAGAAGTTGGACACCATCCGGCAAGCAGCCCGCGAGCTTCCCGTGTTGGGTACCTATGACGTGGTTGTCGTCGGCGGCGGCACTGGCGGCGCACCGGCCGGCATCGGCGCTGGACGCCAAGGAGCCAAAACCCTCGTCATCGAATACCTTCACAACCTCGGTGGCGTGGGGACCGTCGGAGCGATTTCCAGCTACTACTGGGGCAATCGCGTCGGCTTTAGCGCCACCGTAGAAAACGGCCAAACCCGATGGGTCATCGAGCAGCGCGGCCAGTGGTGGCGCAGCCACTTGCTCGAAACAGGCGCCGACCTCTGGTACGCCACGCTTGGCTGCGGGGCGTTCGTCGATCAGGGACGCATCAAAGGCGTGGTCGTGGCCACGCCCCTAGGCCGCGGCGTCGTGCTGGCCAAGGCCGTGATCGACACCACCGGCAACTCCGACATTGCCGCAGCCGCCGGTGCCCAGACCTACTACACCGACGAAACCGAACTGGCCCTCCAGGGCACCGGTCTGCCGCCACGGCAACTCGGGACAACCTATACGAATACCGACTTCACCATCACCGACGAGACCGATCTGGTCGATATGTGGCACCTGTTCGTCTATTCGAAGAACAAGTATGACAAGGCCTTCGACCACGGCCAGCTGATCGACACCCGGGAACGCCGCCGAATCGTCGGGGAATTCACCATGACGCTCGCCGATCAGATCCTCGGTCGCACGTATCCCGACACGATCGAAGTAGCCTTCAGCAATTTCGACTCCCATGGCTACACCGTCGATCCCTATCTGGAACTCGAACATCCAGAACATAAGGGCTATCGCATCAACGTCCCGTATCGCTGCCTGCTGCCCAAAGGCCTGGAAGGGATTCTGGTCTGTGGCCTGGGGATCAGCGTGCACCGCGATGCGGTGCCTATGACCCGCATGCAACCCGACATCCAGAATCAGGGCTATGCCGCCGGCGCAGCCGCCGCCATGGCCACCAAAGCCAACGTGGAACTTCGGAAGATCGACCTCCGCACGCTGCAAAAGCACCTGATCGAGATCGGCAACCTGCCGGAAAGCGTGCTGACCGACAAAGACAACTTTCCTCTGCCCGCGGAGCAAATCGCCGCAGCCGTGGAAAGTGTTAAACATGAGTTCCACGGCGCAGCCGTGCTGCTGACCCATCCAAAGCAGGCCGTGCCGTTGTTGCGAGATGCACATGCCAAGGCGGAAGGGAAGGACAAGGTGACCTACGCCCATATCCTGGCGGTCCTCGGGGATGACGCGGGGCTGGAGACGCTCCTCAATGAGGTTCGCGGGATCTCCGAATGGGACAAAGGCTGGAACTATCGCTCGATGGGCCAGTTCGGCCGGGCCTTGAGCCACTTGGATCAAATGATTATCGCCCTCGGCCGAATCGGCGATCCTCAGGCCGTCCCCGTAATTGTGGAGAAAGCAAAGCTGCTCACTCCGGAACATGATTTCTCCCATCATCGGGCCGTGGCAATGGCCCTGGAGATGATCGGCGACCGCTCAGCCGCCCAACCGTTGGCCGGAATACTCATGCAGCCCGGCATGACCGGCTACGTCCATGACACCGTGGAGAAAGCCCGGCAGTTCGATCAGGCCAGCCTTGGCGGAATCAACGCCGTGGAGCCACGGAGGCACTCGATCCGCGAGTTGTCGCTGGCCCGAGCGCTGTATCGCTGCGGCGATTACGGCGGTGTGGGCAAACAGATCCTCACAGCTTACACCCAGGACCTCCGCGGCCACTTCGCCCGCCATGCCAAGGCCGTGTTAGAAAAGACACAACCGGCGCCCCCCAAAGCGAACCGTCCGACGGTTCTGCCCTAACCTGCTCCCGTCTCCTCGGCTTGCCTTGCCCGGCGCAAAACCCGGCAGGCAAGACACGCCAGCCAAGTCCGTCTCGTGGCGTCTGGCGAGTTCGCGGCCGGACGTTCGAGTTGACTATCTTTGCCAACATGGTTAGAATACCCCGCCGAAGGGTGCTGACAGCCCCGCAAAACATTACTATTCCGGTTAGGTTTGCTCCCGGCGGTTC
Source organism: uncultured Planctomycetaceae bacterium (assembly GCA_964558295.1). GTDB lineage: Bacteria > Planctomycetota > Planctomycetia > Pirellulales > Thermoguttaceae > JBDKTH01. The sequence continues at coordinate 16,616 of CAZLDQ010000031.1, forward strand.
TGTGCTTGGACGCAGAGCCTCGGTGCGACTGGTTTTTGGCTGTTTCCGTTGAGTCAGAAGTGAGGATGGCAATGACGGAGGGACCTCGGGGTCAGGTCTTTGACAACATCACCGAATGTATTGGACGCACGCCGTTGGTCCGTCTGCGTCGCGTGACCGAGGGGTGCGTGGCCACCGTGGCTGGAAAGCTGGAGAACTTCAACCCCCTTTGGAGCGTCAAGGATCGCGTTGCCCTGGCGATGATCGAAACCGCCGAACGTGAGGGGCGGATCCAGGCCGACACCGTGATCGTTGAACCGACCAGCGGCAACACCGGAATTGGCCTAGCCTATGTCTGTGCCGCGCGAGGATATCGCCTGGTCGTCACCATGCCGGAAAGCATGAGTCTTGAGCGGCGTCGGTTGCTCAAGGCTCTCGGAGCCGAGCTGATCCTGACGCCGGCCAACGAAGGGATGCCTGGCGCGGTGCGAAAGGCGGAAGAACTGGTCGCCACCCAGGCCAACTACTACATGCCGCAGCAGTTCAAAAACCCGGCCAATCCCGAGGCCCATCGCCGCACCACGGCCGAAGAAATCTGGCGCGATACGGACGGCCAGGTCGACATCTTTGTCAGCGCCGTAGGCACCGGCGGCACAATCACCGGCGTGGGGGAGGTGCTCAAGTCGCGCAAGCCCAGTGTACAAGTGGTGGCCGTGGAGCCGGCGGCCAGTCCGGTGATCAGCCAGTATCTGGCCGGCAAGCCGCTCAAGCCGGGCAAGCACACGATCCAAGGGATTGGTGCGGGATTTATCCCCGCGGTGCTCAATACACGGATTCTCGACGAGGTCATCCCCGTTCAAGACGAAGAGGCGTTGGAAACCTCGCGCCGCCTGGCACGGCTCGAAGGGTTGATGTGTGGAATCAGTTGCGGAGCGGCCGCCTGGGCGGCTCTCCAAGTGGCTAAACGGCCGGAAAACGCCGGAAAACTGGTCGTCGTCATCCTGCCGGATCTCGGCGAACGCTACCTCTCGACCAAGCTCTTCCCCGAATAAAACTGCCAAGAAACGCAAGCGGCCCGACTAGCCAAAGCCGACCGGGCCGCTGCGTTCAAGTTAAAGGAGTGTCGCTTGATCGCGTAAAGGAAGCGACGCTTCCTTGTCATTCACTTACTTGCCGCAGGAAGCACAAGCGGCCGGGGCGCAGGGGGCCGGAGCTTCGCAGCAGGCCGGAGCGCAAACCGGACGGCAGCAGGCCAGCTTGCAGCGGATCTTGGCCATCAGGTCACGAACCGGGGTGCAGCAGGGCTTGCAGCACGGCTCGCAGCAGGCCGGGGCGCAGGGGGCCGGAGCAGCGCACGGGGCCGGAGCAGCGCAGCACTCGACCTTGCAGCACTCGACCTTGCAGCACTTCACTTTGCAGCAATCCAGCTTGCAACGCAGCTTGGCCAACGCGTCACGCAGCGGGCGGCGGCAGCAAGGATCGCAGCACGGCTCGCAGCAGGCCGGGGCGCACGGGGCTGGAGCGGCACATGGGGCTGGAGCGGCACATGGGGCCGGAGCGGCGCAGCACTCGACCTTGCAGCAGCGCACTTTGCAGCAATCCAGCTTGCAACGAATCCGGGCAAACAGATCGCGAATCGGGGTGCAGCACGGGTTGCAGCACGAATCGCACGCCGGAGCGCACGCGGCTGGGGCGCAAGCCGCCGGGGCGCAAGCATCACCAGCCAAAGCCATATTGGCCGCGACCAGCATCACGCCTGCAGCCAGCATCGAGACGACAACACTACGCTTCATGGGAGAGGCTCCTTGTCAGGAAAAACCAAATAGGGGTCTTACACAACCTAGTGTAAATGGGGATTTTCCGAAGAATCCTAGGCTTAGGTATCGACGGCCAGTCACCGTTGTCTTCACTAGCCATCCCACATTCGCCAGTTTCCTGACGCGTCTGATTCGCCTTATGCCGGATAGACCGAACACACCGGTTATATGGCCTGCGTTGCCTCTCATGATGGGGCAACGCTCGCCGCACATCTTGCCACTCCCGTGGTAACATCCGACACCTAGCGCACAACAAAGAAGCTATCGTTGTGCGGGCTCACATCTCACGGCGAGCCGCATGCCCCCCGGTCGTCCAACCGGAGCATTGATTTCCTCATTTCAGCACTGCACGACAACTGATTACCTGCCACAAAGGCTTAGGCAACAAAGAGAGTTGAGAAAATGACCGCCGCTAGTTCACCGCTCTATTCCACTCTGGCCACCGATCCTGACCTAAGTGAAATTGTCGAGTTGTTCGTCAACGAGATGTCTCACCGTACGGCCAATCTCCGGGCCCGGCTCGAAGCTGCCGATTGGGAAGGCCTTCGTCAGGCTGCCCACCAGTTGAAAGGCGCGGCCGGCAGTTACGGTTTCGAGCCGATCACCCCCGCAGCCGCCCGCGTCGAAGATGCGATCCGCCAAGCGATGCCCGAAGACGAGATTCGCCAGAGAGTCGACGAGTTGATCTCGCTGTGCAACAGTGCGCGGGTAGGTACCCCCGAGTGACGTTTCGCCAAGAAACAACACGCAGGGCAGCAGCCGACTTCGGACTGCCGCCCCGCGTTTCTTTTGGCTTCTCTACTTGGCCGCTTTGTAGAGGGCAACCAAGTAGGGGACCGGTTCACTGCCCAGGGCATTGAGCACGGTTCCGCCGGCCGTGAAGTTGTGGGTTACCCAGTCTTCTTGGCCGTACTTCTCCAGGGCCGCCCCCCCTTCGCCACCGCCCACGTAGACGCGAATGCCCGCATCGTGCATACGCTTGAGTTGGGGGACGAAATTCTTCGTGCCTTGCTCGAACTGGGCCTCTTCAAACTTGCCGAACACGCCGTTGTGGAAGGCCACGGCGTCCGATGCGCCCCGGTTGGCTTCGATGAACTCGCCCACCTTCTTGGCAAATAGTTCGCTGGTGGCCGGCCCCACGTCCAACTGCTGATCGTTCGGCCCAATCGTGCGCGACACGCGGCCGTCTTGGAGCACGAAGTCAATCGGCATCACAAACTCGATCCCCTTGGCCCGGCCATCGGCCACCATCTGCTTGGCCTGCTCGACCCGATCCTGGGGAATGAAGTAGGGTTTGTCACTGTGGGCTGGGTTCTCGGCCACGCCGATCGAGAAATCCCCCCCTTCCAATTGGGCAGCCGCCTTCTTGAGGCCCATCGCCAGCGAACCGGCCGTGAACACCCAACGAACCTTGCCGCGGTTGATCATCGCTTCCAGGTCGTCGAGTTTGTCGATCTTCAGCCCGCTGGAGACCACCAGCTTGGCGTTCAGGCAGTCGGTCAACGGACCGGTGAATTCGCCCGCCTCGTAGAGCCCCATCGCCACCCGGTCCATCGCCGCCGGAATGACCACCGAAGAACTATCCAGGCTGCCCGCGGAAAAGGCTTCGTGCACATAGACCTTGGCCACCTTCGCGGCGACCTCGTTGGCCAGCTTGGCGAGCTTTTCGCTCAGTTTCGAAGCATCGGCCGGCTTGGCCTTCCAGAGCACCCGCTCGATGTCGTACTTGCGGGTGTTTTCCAGCATGATCACACTGCCTGGCGCGGCCGACTGAATGGCCTGGACCACTTCGTCACGTACAGTAACCGTCTCGGGGTCGATCCAGTCTTTGATCAAGGGGACCTGAATCCCCAGGATCTCGCCAAGCCGCTTGGCAACCTTCTCGAGCGACTTTTCCGGTTCCCGGCCGATATGGCCGAAAACGATTTGCTTCCAGCCCCGCTGACGTCCATAGTCCAGCGTGGCCTTCATCGAGCGAAGACGAATATCTCCCTCACCAATGTTCGCTCCCGGCTTGGCATCGGTGTCGCCGCGCACCAGTACCGGCGTGCCGCTGGGCAGGTCGGCTAGGGATTCTAGTTTGGGAATCTTCGCCAAATACTCGGTCAAAGAAAGCTTGGGGGTATTCGGATCCGCCCCCAGGATGGCAAGGATCCATTGTTCCATGGCGCGTTGTGTGACTGACATTGCAGGTCTCCGTAAGTTTCACTGTCGCCGAATCGGAATAGGCGTGTGGCTCCGACCGAATGCATCAGCATAGCAGGTCACTCTCGGAGTCACCAGGGGCTCTAACCCTTCCGAGGCAGGTTCGCGAGCGTGTCCCTCGCTTTGGTCCCCACTTGCTGACGGAGATAGACCGTCTGAAAGCCAGAAAGATCCATCCACCTGGATTTCCACCAACCGGTAGGGTGGCGGTTACGGTGTCGCTGGCGTCTGGACTTCCCAGGCGTCGAGCCCCTCGGGCGTGGCCACGAGGAGCACATGACGTCCCCCCCATTTCAGCCCAGCCACGCCAGTTATCGTGTTACCGTAGTTGAACTGATCGATCGGTTTTCCATCGGCGGCCACGAAATGGAGGGAGCCATCAGCGGCCACCAGAATCCACTGCCCCGTTTCGCCCGGCAGCAAGTGTCCGACAGTGACTGGTTCGATGGGACGCTGGTGAACTCCACGCGGCATGGGATAGGTCCAGAGCAATTCGCCCTGCGGGCCGAGCCCGATGGCGGTCAGATCCCCCTCCGCCGTCGGTGCCAAAGCACAGAGTTCCGACTTTTCGTCGCCGGTCAAGTCGGCCGCCACAATCCAGTGGAGCAGGAAATCAGGCAGAGAGATTTCTCCCTTCGCCTCCCCCTCGGGCCCCAACCGGACCAACGTACCACGCTGATTGGTACAGAGCACGTTCCGCTTCCCCTGGTCGTCGGGGTCGAGAATCGCCAAGCGAAGCACGGTGGCCAGCGATTTGTTGGCCCAGATTCGTTTTCCCTCAAGCGATACCCCTTGTACGCCCACCACGCCCCAGTAGCCAATGCTTAGCTCCGGTGTCCCGTCGCCGTCGAGATCGCCGATTTGCGCGTCGGCGATCCCCGCGTGGGGATTGGTCTGGGCATCCGCCGGATAGTCGACCAGGTGTTTGAATTGCTCATCGAACAGATGAATCTGCTGGAGGCCATTCGCGCCGCAGACAAACCAGCGTTTGCCGTCCTTGGAGGTCGTCGTACGGAGGAAGCCGGCCAGTCCGCCGGTGGGCAGCTCCAGGGCGTGCTTCTCCCCCATCTTGCCGTCCGACGTAAGCTCCACGACCGACTTCCCCTCGTCGATCACCAAGACCCGGGGCTCTTCGCCCGCTTGCGAAATCACTAGGATATTGCCCGGACTCTTCAAGTCCTTCAGGTTCCAAAGCGACTTGAGTTTCAGTGACTTCGGTTCCGTGCGCGCGGCGATCTCGACCTGCGTGTAGTCCATCTCCATCGGCATCGGATTCCAGTAGCAGTCGCTGGCAATCTCGCCCTTCAGCCACGTCTCGAATTGCTCTTGCTGCATCTTGAACTTGGCCAATCGGCCCTCATAGAGATTCTCGCCGGCAAGAAGCTTCTCCAATTGGTTGGGTAGTTCAATATCGAGTCGCGGCTGCACCCCCATCTCGAAATCCTGGATATTCCCCTTTGCATCGATCAGGAGCATCGCGGGAATACTCGTCACGGCCAGCAACTTGCCGGCGTGTTGTTCCGGGTCACGGACGATCGGCAGATGAACCTTCAGGTCCTCAAAGACTTTGGCCACCGCTTGATTGTCGGTCTCCGGCTGGTCGACACTGACGGCCAGAAAGGCTACCTTGTCGTTGTCCTTGTACTTCTCATAGACCTTCTCCAAAAGGGGCAACGACATCCGGCACGGTTCGCACCAAGTCGCCCAAACGTCAAGCACGGCCGCCTTGCCTTTGAGCGAAGCGGGCGTGACCTCCTTGCCGTCAAGATCCTTGAATTTGAACTCCGGCGCCGGCCGACCTAACAGTGTGATATCGGGTGCGAGGATCTGCTCCACAGTCCGGGACCCCTCGGGCGCCTGGAACCGGAAGGCGTTCGGATCGATCTTTTCACCGATTTGCGCGTCGACAAAGTCGGCAACCACCGAAAAGTTCTTGATGTGTCCGCCAGCAATCGACTGATTGAGTCCCGTGGTTGGAAACTCGAAACGCCGCAGAAGGAACGACTGCTTGTCGATCCAGAAGACCATCTTCCCGTCAGGCCGCTTGACCTCGATCTTGTAGCAGTCGCGCAAACCGACTCTGCCCGCCTCGACCAACTGCGGCGTTTCCGCGTCGTGCAGGAACGCCCGGAGCGAGTCGTTGGCCAGCAGGAGGATGGTTTGCACCGGCGCCCAACTGAACGGCAGCGTAAAGCCGTCGGCCATCGCCTTGGCCAGTTCCTGATCGCGGAACAGCCAGTCCAAGCTCAACTCCGGCTGGGCGTCACTCTCCAACACTTGGTCGGGCCGGTCGTCGACATACGCCCAAAGCTTCTTGCCGTCGCATACGGCCGTGCCTCGATAGGCCTGGATCCGCACCTTGTTGGGACGTTCCAGGGCCACGAGGAAGTAACCCGTGCTGTTGAGCTCTTGACCGTCCATCTGCCCTGTAACCCGCACCTCGCCACGATCGGCATAGGTCCGCGCCGTCTTGTAAGCCTTAGCCATTGCCTGCAAGATCTCGTCGGCCGACAACTCCGGCTCAGCCGGCTTGGATGCGACCGGGGTAGTCGGTTTCACCGGTACCAACGAGCTGTCGCTCGCCTCGGTCTTTGGCGGAGCCCCGGCGGCCCCCTCTGCTCCCCGATCCTTTGCGCTCGGCGCGCTCGAAGGCTGGCAGCCGCCCCAGCCGCTCAGCCCCACGAGGACCAGCAGCCCAAAGACAGCTCGCCCAATCGATTCCGTCCGTTGTGTTCGCAGTCTCATCAGCATTTCCTTGCACAGCGAGGGAGTCCAAATTCCCGTAAGCCAAGACCCCGATTATTCGCAAAGCGGCCGGGCGCGTAAAGCTCGACTTCTTGACCTTCTCACGCGGAGCCCAGTAAGATGAAGGAGTGCTCCTTGCCTTGACTACTCCCCCTCCTCGCTCTAGTTTGCCTAATGCCTTCTGTTTTCCGTTACGGTACCGATTCGTCCATCGAACTGGAGTTTTCCGAAGGAGTGTTGCTGGCTGAGTGTGGTCAGCCGTCAACAACCTCGTGCAACCCCACCCAAGCGGTAACACAAGCGTTGGCCGAACCGCTAGAATACCCTGCGTTGTCGCAAAGCATTCTGTCAGGCGATCATGTGGTGATTGCTTTGGAAAGCGGCGTCCCCCAGGCGTCTGAGGTGATTGGAGCAGTCGTCCGCGCCCTGGTCGAGGGGGGAGTCGATCCCGACGGAATTACTCTGCTGCGAACCCAGTCTGACGCGCAGGCAGGCCTCGGCGACCCAGCCTCCTGGATCGACTCGACGGTGCGCAACCGAATGAAGCTCGTAACCCACGATCCAACGGCCCGCCCCGCGATGGCCTATCTTGCCGCCACCGAGAGTGGGGAGCCGATTCACCTCAACCGGGTCCTTACTGATGCCGACGTCGTACTCCCCGTCGAGTGCGTCCAAGGCCGAACAGCCGGCAGCTTCCGCAGCGTCACCAGCCACGTCTATCCCACTTTCTCCGATCAGCGCACGCTACTACGCTTTCGGGCTGTCGAATCGCGAACCGGCCAGGCAGCCCAACGCAAGCAACTGGCCCAGGAAGTACGGCACGTCGGTTGGCTGCTGGGGCTGACCTTCACGGTCCAAATCGTTCCCGGATCGGGCGAACAGATCCTCCATGTTCTCGCAGGTGAAACGACAGCCGTTCACCGTCGCACGCGCACGCTCTATGAGGCCGCCTGGCGATGCACCGTGCCCCATCGGGCCCGCTTGGTAATGGCCGCCATTGAAGGCGGTGACGACCAACAGACTTGGCACAATCTCGGCCGGGCCGTGGCCGCGGCCGGTGCGTTGGTCGAAGACGGCGGGGCCATTGCCGTGTGCACCAACTTGGCCTCCGCCCCCGGCCCTGCCTTGCAACAACTCGCCTCAGCCGCCACACCTCAGGAGGCACTCCGCCAGATCCGCCGGGAACAGCCCGCCGACGCCCTTCCTGCAGCCCAGTTGGCCCACGTCCTCGAACGCGCGAAAGTCTATCTGCTCAGCCGCCTCGACGAGACGCTTCTGGAAGACCTGGAGATCGCCCCGATCAACGAACCCGACGAGTTGATTCGCCTGGCCCACCGTTACGATTCGTGCATCCTCCTTTCCAACGCCTCCCGCGCAATGGTCGCCACGGCGGAAGAATGACCCATGCCCAACCTCGCCCAAATCGCCGACAACGTGGCTTGTGTCCGTCAGCGGATGGCCGACGCGGCCCGCGCAAGTGGGCGGAAGCCTGAGGAGGTAACCTTGGTGGCCGTGACAAAGTATGTCGGCCACGAGGAGATTCAGGCAACGGTTGCCGCTGGCTGCCAAATCCTAGGCGAGAGCCGGCCGCAACAGCTCTGGCAACGGGCAGAAATCTTCCAGCATCTGCCGATCCAATGGCACTTGATCGGCTCCCTGCAACGAAACAAGATCCGCCGCACGTTGCCATTGGTGACGATGATCCACTCGGCCGACAGCCCTTCGCTCATCGCCGCGATCGATCGGATCGCCGGCGAGTTGAACCTCCGCATGCCCTTGCTTTTGGAGGTCAATGTCTCCGGCGAGGCAAGCAAGCACGGATTCGCCCCCGAGGCGATCGAACCGCTCCTGCCCCAGTTGGCCCAGTACCAACAGGTCGAGATCCGTGGGCTGATGTGCATGGCCGGCCTGGAAGGCGGTCCGGACAAAGCCCGGCGCGATTTCGCCACGCTCCGCACGCTGCGCGATCGGCTGCGGAAGAACTGCCCAGACCGGATCGTACTCGAAGAACTGTCGATGGGCATGAGCGGCGATTTTGAGGTGGCAATCCAAGAAGGGGCCACGATCGTACGCGTCGGCTCGGCTTTGTACGAGGGGATCGAGGAATGATCGCCTTGGAACCGCATGCCGCCGGGACGATCCTCCCCGTCCGGGCTCAGCCCGGGGCCCGGCGCAACGAGATCCGCGGCGAGCAGGACGGAATGCTCAAGGTCTGTGTGACTCAAGTGGCCGAGAAGGGCAAAGCCAACAAGGCTCTGATCGAAGTCCTGGCCAAAGGGCTCTCCTTGCGCAAATCGCAAATCGAGCTTCTCAGTGGCGAGACCTCCTCCCAGAAGCGTTTCCTCATACGCGACATCACTCCCGCCACCCTCTCTGCCACCCTCACCCGCCTCCTCGCCACCCCGTCCTGATCGACTAGTCGCTCGGCCACTTTTGGTGTACCCTAATGGTGTCTGCTGAACAAAACCTGTTGGGAACGCCCTCCGGGGCGTTTTGGCAAACCCAAAACCGCCAAACGCCACTCAGCGCGTTCCCTGCACAATCGGCAACCGGTTTTGCACCCGCCTACAGCCTGTTCCTGGCCCCTTGGGCCCGTAGCTCAGCGGTTAGAGCAGGGGACTCATAATCCCTTGGTCGGGGGTTCGAATCCCTCCGGGCCTACTTGGAACACATTGCCATACAAGGGCGTACAATCGCTTTCCTGTCAGGAAGACTGGTTCGGGGTAAGGAGGTTGGCCATCTGAAGTTGAAGAAGGTGTAAGGGAGGGGGATGTCTTGCCTCTCCTCAAACCACCGTGCCCTTGTGTTTTCGTGTCGTGATCGTCTCCCTCCTTCCCAAAAAAACGAGAATCGCCGGCTAGAAATTGTGCCAGGCGATTTGCTAGACTCGGCGAGGGTGAATTGATGTGTCACCCGACTCGTTCTTTGGCAATTCGACCGAAATTGGGCGAGAAGAAGCCCGGGCCTTATCGATGCTCCGGCGGCATCTGCCAATCCCCCGGCAGGGACTTTCCCCCGACGATTGTTGCAGATTGTTGACGACGCCATTCCGCGTTGGCTGGCACGGGGGCGTGCGTCCGTGTTTTTTGGGGCATGCAGCATCGGCCGTGCCGCATCGCTGGGTTGAAACAGACCTTGCTGCCCAGCGTGACGTACGCGGTGCAGTCGCAGTAGAACGGCGTCTCGATTCGCAGTCTCTCGCCGGTCGACCCCTTAGCACCATTCGATCCCCAGGCGGTGATGCTCGGCATCCAGGGGTTTTGTGAACCGGACGACGGCCTTCATCATGAACCCATGGTAGAGCAGGCGAATCTCATGCCCGACGGTAAAGCCCGGATCGTTGGTCAAGATCAAGCCCAACCCGCCGAACGACTCATCGACGATCCCGGCGGAGATTTTGTTTCCTTGGTCGTAAATCGTGGTCCGCCCGATCTCCGGGGGAATCCGCGTCCAGACGCGGCGGTCGACCAACAATTTCGACGGAGCAGACTGATCGGCAGTGGTTTGCAGCGTGATGTCCATGGGAAGAGGCTCCAGTCTCTACGTTTGGATTCAACGCGTCACGGGACACTCACGCCCGCATGACAGAAGCCCAATCAAGGCGTCTTATCAATATCTAGCTTTGCGATGCCCCCCGTGCTTCCCAAAACAGACGCTCGGACAGAATTCCGGAACCAAGCACGTATCGTGGAAAACGTCACCCTTGTTGCTTCCGGCATAATCGCTCCATTCTTTCGCGACATGGCTACAACCGAGGGGTTCAGAGTTCCGGACAGCACTCAGGGCTGCAACAAGACCTTTGCGTGAAAACGGTGATCCCTGAACCCCAATATCCCCAACCCGCTTCAAACTGCATCCAGCGCGTGCGTAAGGTACACTTTCCGAAGGCGCGTGCACCTTGGGGAGGTTTTTGCTTACCCCCCCGCAAGGCCGGCGCCCGCCACAGGTCGGTTGCACGCCCCGGGCGGGGAGCATATGCTGTTACGAAATCCCTCCGCGGAGGTTACAGACAGAGGTTAGTTCCACAACAAGGAGATGGACTATGTCGGATACTCAAGCAGCCTACACTAGGCGGCGATTTCTCAAGACGGCGGCGTTAGCTGGGACCGCTTTGGCCGTGCCACAGTTTGTTCCCGGCGCTGTGTTGGGCAAGGATGGCGCCGTGGCGCCGAGCGAACGGAGCGTGATGGGAGGCCTCGGCCTGGGTGGGCGGGGAACCTATGTGTTGAGCTGCTTCCTGAAGAATCCCGAGGTGCAGTTCGTTGCCATCTGCGACGTGCGTAAGGAACGCCGCGAAGCCATCAAACGGCTCGCCGACGAGCACCACGGCAACCAAGACTGCATGATGTACGGCGACATGTTCGACATCTACGGCCGGCAGGACATCGACGCCCTGCTGATCGCTACCGGCGACCGCTGGCACACGCCGGCTGCCGTGTACGCCGCCAAGGCCGGCAAAGACGTCTACTGCGAAAAGCCCTGCTCGATGACCATCGCCGAGAGCCGCGCGTTGTCCGACACCTTCCGCCGCTGGGGCCGGATCTATCAGGCCGGTACGCAGCGCCGCTCGATTGGCAACTTCCAATGGGCCGCCGAGTTGATCACCAAGGGAAAGCTGGGCAAGCTCCACACAGTCCATGCCAACACGCTTTCTCCGGCCACCAACCATCAATGGCTCCCCGCCCAGCCGCAGCCGCCGAAGGATGAGGTTGATTGGGACCGCTGGCTCGGCCCCTGCCCCTGGCGCCCGTTCAACTCCCAATACGTGCGCGGCGGATGGCGTGGGTTCTTTGATTTCCACGGCGGCGGGATCCTCGAATGGGGCGCCCACACGGTCGATCTCTGCCAATGGGCTGCCCATAAAGACCATACGGCCCCGGTCGAGTACACCCCCAAGGGCAACGGCGTCGAAGCCACGTATGCCGACGGCTTGAAACTCGTCATGCGTTCCGAAGGCTGGATGGGTATGGGCACCTGCAGCGTCCGCTACGAAGGGGACGAGGGCTGGATCGAGACCGGCGATAGCGGCAAATTCATCGTCTATCCCGAATCGCTCCGCAGCGAACGGACCGTCTTCAATCTGGCGGGCACCGACGCCAGCACCCACGTGCGCAATTTCCTCGACTGTGTCAAGACTCGCAAACCGGCCAACGCCAATGCCGACGTCGCCGCCCAGTCGCACATCGTCTGCCATGCGGCCTATATCGCCTGGCAACTCGGGCGGACGCTCAAGTTCGACCCGGTCCACGAAGAGTTCCTCGGCGACGACGAAGCCAACCGCATGCGCAGCCGTGCGCAGCGTGAGCCGTGGCAGCTCTAGGCCGAACATGCAAGCGAGAACCACCATCGAGCGAATTAAGGAGAATCACCCATGTTGCGGATACGATTGTCTCTCACGTTTCTCGCGGCCGGTCTGCTGATCGCCGCGGTCGCGCCGGCTTGGGCTCAACAGACGCCGCCTATCCAGGGCAACGCCCAACAGTTGATCGCCATCCTCCAGAACGCTGACGCCCCATTGTTTGACAAGGCCAAAGCCTGCCAAGCCCTGGCCGTTGTCGGCACGAAGGAGGCGATTCCCGTCCTGGCCGGTTTGCTTTCCCATCCCGAGCTGGCCCACTATGCCCGCTTCGGCCTGGAACCGATGCCCGATCCGGCCGTCGACGACGTGCTGCGCGATGCAGCCGGCAAACTCGAGGGCAAGCTCCTGGCTGGCGTGTTCTGTTCGATGGGCGTGCGGCGTGACGCGAAGGCCGTCGCCCTGTTGGCGGCCAAGCTTGGCGACGCCGACCCGGTCGTGGCCGAAGCCGCCGCCAAGGCGTTGGGCCGGATCGCGACCCCCGAGGCCATCGAGGCCCTCCAAAAGGCCCTTACCGGCTCCAAAGAGCTGCGCCCGGTCGTAGCCGGCGCTTGCCTCACCGCGGCCGACCTCCTTCTCAAGCAAGGCGACAAGGCGGGCTCCGCCGCCCTCTACGACACCCTGCGGAAGGCCGACATTCCCAAGTATCTCCAGTCGGCCGCCATCGAAGGCGCGATCCGCGCCCGCGGCGCCGACGGCTTGCCGATGCTGGCCGAATTGCTCCGCTCCGACGATTCCCAACTGTTCCGCACCGCTCTGCACGTTGCGCAGCAGATTCGAGGCGCCGAGGTGGCCAAACTGGTGATGAACGAACTGAAGCTGCCCGAGGCGGTCAAGGTTCCCGAAAACCTCCTCGTGATCGTCAAGGCCCAGTATGGCGTCGGCGACCAGATGGTCGACGTGACCAGCAAGGTAGCCGCTGCGGTTGGCAGCGGGCAAAAGGTCATCGCTTCCAACGCTCTGGCCGGCGATCCGGCTCCGAAAAAGGTCAAGAAGCTTTGCGTCGAGTACCTGTTGGGCGGCAAGAAGCACATGGTCGAAGTGGCGGAGCAGGAGTCGCTCTCTCTGGAAGGCAAAGGGGCCATGGAGCTTGCCCAATATCCCCGCCAGACGCTCTTGATCTACGTCCTCGGCGATCTTGGCGAAAAAGTGGCCCTGCCGACCGTGCTCAAGGCCGCCGAGAGCCAAGCCTGGGACATCCGGCGCGCGGCCGTTCAGGTGCTCGGCACTCTGGGGGACGTTAGCGTCGTCCCCGTGCTCCTGGCCATCGCCGTTGATGAAGGGACGGGACTGGCCGAGACCGCTCAGCAGAGTCTCGTCGAATTGGATGCTGACGGCGTCGACGCCGCGCTCATGACGCACCTCGCCGAAAGCCAAGGCAAGCATCGGGCCGTGGTCATCGACCTGCTCGGACAGCGCAACGTGACAGCAGCCGTGCCGGCGTTGATCCAAGCGGCTGACGACGCGGATCAGAGCGTGCGCAAAGCGGCCGTGCTTGCCTTGGGACGGACCGTGGGGCCTGATCAGTTGTCGGTGTTGATCAACCGCCTGATCCACCCGAAGACGGCGGAAGCCGCGGCCGTGGCCAAGCAGGCCCTGTCGACGGCTTGTATTCGCATGCCCGATCGGGATGCGGCCGCAGCCACCTTCTTGGCGGCGATGCCGCAAGCGTCGGTCGAGGGCAAAGTGGCCTTGCTCGAACTGCTCGGCGTGGTCGGTGGCCCCAAGGCTCTCGACGGCGTGGTCCAAGCGGCACGCAGCGACAACGACGACCTCAAGGACGCCGCCACCCGGGTGCTCGGCGAATGGATGAGCGCCGACGTGGCTCCCGCGTTGCTCGACTTGGCGAAGACCGAATCGGTCAACAAGTACAAGATCCGCGCCCTGCGCGGCTATATCCGCTGTGCCCGGCAGCTCGACATGGAGCCCGCGCAGCGATTGGAGATGAGCCAGCAGGCGATCGAAGTCGCCCAGCGTGCAGACGAGAAGCGTCTGGCGATTGACGTGTTGAGCCGTGTCCCCTCGGGAGCCGCCCTCAAGCAGGCCCTGTCCTACCTGCCGGACCCGTCGCTCAAGGAAGCCGCCAGCGATGCGGCCGTCACGATCGCCGACAAGATCGTCCAGCACGCTCCGCGGCAAGTCGCCGATGCGATGAAGCAGGTGATCGCCGCCACCGACAACACGGATCTGTCCAATCGGGCCAAGGCCCTGTTGAACCAGGCCGAACGGAAGCTCGGCGGCAAATAACCGCTTCGCTCCCAAGAGACAAACCAACCCGGAGCCTGGCCCTCGTGCCGGTCTCCGGGTTTTTGTTTTATTCGGCGTTGCAAGCCAGACTCACTGCCCGCAAATCCTGCCCCTTCCAATTCAAAAGGCCGTGTTGACCACCTGGCCGTCGTTCTTCTCGATGAAGAGCCGGAAGGTTTCCGGGTCAATCGAATAGGAGATGAATCGAACCGACCCATCACAAAGCAAGGCGTTGAAGCCGCCGGGATGGAGTTCGCAGGAGTTGGTGCCGCCTAAAGCTCCGCCCAGGGGCAGGATCTGTCTCAATTCATCGGCCGTTACATCCTTCGGTTCCATCCAATTGACCGAAGTGCCGGGGACTTCAACGACCATGAAGGTGTTCGAAATGCCATCCGCGATGTCGGCAATCCCGGAGGACTTGCCTCCGTCAAAGACCGTTCCGGGACCGGTGATCACCACGTAGTTGGTGGTGGTCGCCGTGTTGGCCCCCTTGTCGCTGAGACACCGATATACCGAAGGCATCAAGTGCACCAGCGTCCGGTTGTTGGGCCCATCCCACGGCTCGTCGAACCGATACTGCTCGTAAAGGGGTTTCATTTCCATGTAGGGCAAAAGCAATACTCGCCAACTGTGCATTGGCTTGCCATTCTGGTCCGGCAGGTAGGCCGGCGGAAAACAACCGTATTGGTCATGATAATTGTGCATTGCCAAGCCAATCTGCATGAGATTGTTGGTACACTGTGCCTGCCGGGCGGCCTCCCTTGCGGCCTGCACGGCCGGCAACAACACCGCCATCAGGATCCCCCCGCAACCCACAAACAGCACCCCCGCGCCAATCAACACGACCAGCAGCAAGGTCCTCCCTCCCGAATGCCGGACAGGTGGGGCATAGCCGGCTGCGTCTTTCGACAACCCCGGAATCGTGATCATTCGGCCACACGAAGCACACGGTCCGCTCTGACCCGCATACTCGTCAGCCACGTTCGTCGCCACACCGCAATGCGGACAGGTGAAAGGAATCGGCATCTTGGCACCTCCTCCCGAGGTCAGTTAGAAACCAGAACCCTCAATCGCAGCCCCAGCGAAGGCTGCCCACACGGCCCTGGCCGTCACTCTAGCAACCGTGGACAACGCCGTCCAGCGGGGGCGAAGTAGGGAGGCAACTCTTCCTGGCAACTGCCGAGACCAGCATTCCAGCTGAATCGTAGCATAGTCATTACGCTCCGCGTGATGCGATTCCTCACGGCAGAGCGCGAGGAGAATTGGGGCAAAAGCCGTTAGGAACCGACGCTCCAAGAACGGACCGTCTCAAGTTGCGGATGGTGCGGATAGAAGAATCGTCGGAGATACTCCGGCTGGGCAGCGAAGTTCACATGGACCAGACTGCCGACCGCTTGGAATCCACCGACAATCTCGGGATGCTGGCTATTCTGAGCGGCAAAGCCTCTCTTGGTCATCAGGGGCTCAAGATCCCAATTCGTGTTGCGATAGCCGCGCAAGTGTTCACCGCAACGGCCGAGCCAAGTAGAGTGGGGGAACACGACTTCGGTTGCGCGCGGACCGGTTGCTTCGCGACGGCGGCGAGCCACAGCGGGAATGATCCCCACCATCCGTTCCAGCGAACCACGGGGTGTTTCCAAATGCTCGCAAAGGTAGGCCAATCCACCCCCTTCCGCATAGAACCGCCGCCCGGCGCGCAGATGGTTGCGCAGGGCCGCTTTCATACAGTGATTCTCGGAAAGAACCGTGGCAAAGCGTTCAGGATGGCCGCAGCCGAGATAGACGACACTGGTGCCCGGGGGCAAAGCCTCGTCACGCAACGGCGAGAAATCCACAATCGTGGCTCCGCGCAACTCCAGCCAATCGAGCGTATCGGGGAAGTAGCCGTTGAACGCTTCGTCGTAGGCCACGGCCAAGGTGAGCGGCAAACACATCGGCTCAGGACACAACTGTTGCAACGGAGCTTCCGGAAAATCCCGCTCATCGGCCAGACGCCAGATCCGTTCCGGATACCAGTGATGCATGAAGCGGTTCCCCAGCTCCCGGCCCAACTCGGGCGGCAAACGCCCACCTTGGGGCAAGGCCTCCAGTTGGGCGGTCAACTCCGGGGTCCGCTCCAACGCACCAAGCACGGGCAGTCCCCAGCGGATCTGCAGGTCGGCGGTGACTTGCGCCAGTTGACGCTCGCTGGTGATCCCGTCCAGGAGCACCCCCTCGACATCGCGCGGCCGGTGCGGAAGGCAACGACTATCAAGCTGCCTGACATCCAGGATCACTAACCGGGGAAGATTGAGCCAATGACAGAGCGTTTCCAGGCTTCCGCCGTCGGCGTCGGCCTGTCGGGCTGGACGGAATCGGCCTTCCACGACCGCTAAGTCTGCCGACCGCACGCCGCGCAGAAAAATGTCGCGACACATCGCCGGCGACATGAGCCAACTGTCCAGGTGACGCGGCATCAGCCCCGTAACGGCTGCCTCCCCCGGATACGCCGGAACAGATGCACGCCAACGAAAGGTCTGGGTCTGCAACCCGTGACGTCGCAGGGATTCCATCAGGGCCCAGAGGACCGGCTGAGCATCGACGTCAGGTTGAATCGTGCCTATTGCGACACGTGGCAATCGCGCCATATCGATCGGTCCAAGCGATGCGGGGATGAATTCCTGGACTTGTTCAGACCTCGGGCAGGACTGCTGCATTTTTCGGAAACCAGCGACGGGAGTCAAGGCAGGTCTCCGAGAATCGTCATGCTATCGTTGAACTGGGCGACCTATGAGGCTCGACTCCTGTCCAACAGGAGGGATCACGAACTACGCAAGGTGACCGTCTTCGTTTCCCCATTGGCGCTCTGCAACTGCAGGGTAAGGCCCTGCTCCAGGGACTGTCCACTCCGAGCCGCCTTGAAGTCCACGATATTCTTGACGGGCTTCTGCCCCACCTGCCGGATCAGCATCCCCTTGCGCACCCCCGCTCGAAACGCCATCGACTCCCGCTCCACATGGAGGACCAGTACGCCGGCATCGGTCTTGATTCCCCATTGCTTGGCCACTTGGGGGGGGACGTCGGCGACGACCAGGCCCAACTCACGATCCGGATACACCGGAATCCTCGTCCCATCGTCTTCCCCCGAGGGGCTGATCCCAGCTACGCCAAACTCCTTGGGCATCTCCTGAAGGGTGACTTGCACCGAGAGCCGCTTGCCTTTGCGCAGTAGATCGATGCGGTGTTGCGACGCCGCCGGCGAACGCTCGACTGCCTGTTGCAGATCGGCGGCCGTTTGCAACGGTGCGCCGTCAAAGGTGAGAAGAACGTCCTGTTCCTGAAGCCCCGCGGCCGCGGCCGGAGAGTCGGGGAAGACCCTCTCGATGACAACGCCGCGCTGCGGCGTCCCCTCCTGTTCTGCCGCCCGCTCCGCACGGAGCACACCAAGCGCCACGCCCAAATAGGCCCGCTGCACCGTGCCACTCTTGATCAACTGCGGGGCTACCCACCGCGCCAGGTTACTGGGGATGGCAAAACCAATTCCCTGATTCCCCCCACTGCGAGAGAAAATGGCCGTGTTGATGCCGACGATCTCCCCATCGAGGTTCACCAGTGGACCGCCGGAATTGCCCGGGTTGATCGCAGCGTCGGTTTGCAGATAGTTGCTCCGCCCGATCGCGCCTAACGAGCGTCCCTTGGCACTGATGATCCCGGCACTCACCGTCCGCTCCAACTCATAGGGATTCCCGATCGCCAGCACCCAGTCGCCAATCTCCAATTTGTCGGAATCACCCAGCTTGGCCGCAGGCAATGGCTCCCGGCTATCGATCCGCAGCACGGCCAGATCGGACTTGTCGTCCATCTTGACATCCGTGACCTTGAACCGGCGTCCATCACCAAGTCGCACGACGATTTCGTCGGCGCCGGAAACGACATGGTTGTTCGTCAGCACAATTCCCGAGGGGTCAATAATGACCCCCGAGCCCAGGTTGGGGACGGAACGGGACGGCGCCTCGGAGTCCGGTGTCTCGTCGTCAAACAGGTCATCCAAGGGACTCCCCGGAAAAGGGAGACGCCGCGCCGTACGTTTGTCGAGGGGGACGTCGGTGCTCGTCTCGACTGTTACCACCGTGGGCAAGACTTTCTTGGCAGCGCTGCGAAACGCCAGCGACAGAGCCTTGGCATAGTGATGAGCATCGGCTTCCTCGGCCGCCTCCTTGGCCACCTCCTCGGCGCCATAGGCCACCGGATAAGGCGAAACCGCCAAGGCAGTGATCAGCCCCCAGCCAATCCAAGCCGCACAATAACCACTGTATCGTTGGAGACGCATCCGTCTGTCCTCCAAGTCGGCCGTTGATGGAACCGTACCCCGAAGGAATTCTCAATCGCCTCTTGCCGAGTGACAAGGTCGTATTTTCCCGATTCTTTCCTTCGGCAGAAGGGGGGCGGGCGAGACGTGGTTGACAAAAGTCATGCTCCCTGTTAGGTTTACGAAGAGCGGCTCTACTTGCGATCTCCGGATGTGAACTCAAAGGCGATTGTTATGGCGCAGGACGCCGGGACCGAACTGGCCCCTGAACTGGCAGTGCTTCTTGACTGTTGTGAGCGGCGAATTGGCTACACCTTCACCGACAAAAGCCTCCTCCGCGCCGCACTGACCCACGCCTCCGGGGCTGAACACCGCTTAGCCTCCAATGAACGGCTGGAGTTTCTCGGCGACGCAATCCTTGGTGCTGTGGTTTGTGAGTTGCTCTTCCATCAGTACCCCGAGTATCTGGAAGGAGATCTGACCAAGCTCAAGTCGATCGTGGTCAGCCGTCAGACTTGTGCTCGCATCAGTGAAGCCCTCGGGATGCAGGAGTTCCTCATCCTGGGCAAAGGGATGAGTACTCATCCAACCGTTCCCTCTTCGCTCTTGGCCGATGTCTTTGAGTCGTTGATCGCCGCCATCTACCTCGACGGAGGGGCGCAGGCAGCCCAGGAGTTTATCAGTCGCTATGTGGCGCCAGAGATCGAGTTGGCGGCGGGGGG